>CAZJXF010000184.1:0-987 GCA_964549995.1 uncultured Desulfatirhabdium sp.
TCGCAGCATCGAAAAAGGTTCCCCAGTCACCCCGCGACTCGACAGAGACTTCCGGCCTTTTTGCGAAGCCGTCTTCTATGGCATGCCGTCATAACTTTTCACCAACACTTCCCGCGGTTTCACCCCATCCGATGGACCGATGACCCCTTCCTTTTCCATGGTTTCGATGATCCGGGCTGCACGGTTGTAACCGATCCGCAGGTGGCGCTGGATCATGGAAATAGATGCCTGTCGGGTTCTGGTGACCAGGGCGACCGCATCGTCATAGCGTTCGTCGTGGTCTTCATCACCCGAAGCTTCGCCCTCACGCTGAGGTGCCTCGGTCACTTCGTCGATGTAGTCGGGAGGCATCTGTGCCCGCAGAAAATCCGTGATGCGGCCGACTTCCTCCTCCGAAATGAAGGCGCCGTGAATTCGTTGCAATTTGGCCGTTCCAGGCGGCAGAAACAACATATCGCCGTTGCCGAGAAGGGATTCGGCGCCGTTGCAGTCGAGGATGGTCCGGGAATCGGTTTTCGAAGACACCTGAAAGGTGAGTCGGGTCGGGAAATTGGCCTTGATGATTCCGGTCAGCACATCCACGGACGGTCTCTGGGTGGCCAGAATCAGGTGGATGCCGCTGGCACGAGCCATTTGGGCAAGCCGCGTCAGGGCCACCTCCACGTCTCGGGAGGCCACCATCATGAGGTCTGCCAGCTCATCGATGATGATAACGATATACGGCAGCCTGCCGGAGGAGGCGGCTGTTCCCTCGGTCCCCTTCGTCTTTCCCGCTTTCTGGTTGTATTGGGTGATGTTGCGGCATTTCTGTTCGCTCAGCAGCTCGTAGCGCCTTTCCATTTCCCGAACCGCCCAGAACAGGGCATTGGTGGCCTTTTTGACGTCCGTCACCACCGGGGTGATGAGATGGGGAATGCCGTCATAGAGGCTGAGCTCGATGCGTTTGGGGTCGATCATGATCAGCTTGACCTGCTCCGGAGTGCTCTT
>CAZJXF010000184.1:1008-5939 GCA_964549995.1 uncultured Desulfatirhabdium sp.
CATCGAATTGAGGCCGACGCTCTTTCCGGTGCCCGTTGCTCCAGCGATCAACAAGTGGGGCATGCGGTCGAGTTCCGCAACGACGGGTTTGCCGACGATGTCCTTTCCAAGGCAAACCGTGAGAACCGAACGGGACTTGGCGAAGACGGGGCTTGTGACGATTTCCTTGAAATGAACGATCTGGCGGATGGCATTCGGGATTTCGATGCCGATCACCGATTTTCCCGGAATGGGCGCGACGATCCGGATGCTCAGCGCCTTCAGCGCGAGCGCCAGATCGTCCGAAAGGGAAACGATCTTGTTGATTTTGACCCCAGGGGCTGGTTCATATTCGAACGTCGTGATCACGGGCCCCGGGGTGATGGCAGCCACCCGACCCTTGACGCCGAAGTGTTCGAGCTTGGCCGTGAGCATCTCGGCTTGATGCAACAGCTCTTCCTGGTCCGTCTTCATGTCACTGGGTGCCGGATCGTTCAGAAAGTCGAACTGCGGCAAGGTAAAGTGCCTGGATGCCGTCGTTGAAGCAAGAGCACGCGGGGGCTTCGGTTTCGGTTGTTGTGCGGGCAGGACGAGCTCCGGTGTCATGGGAGCGATATCGGGTAGTTCCGGCTCCACCGAGGTCTCGGATGGTTCAGGGGGAGATGGGCTTTTTTTTTTCGTCGTTCGGGTCGGTCGGCTTTCCGGAGGAGAGGGAGCGTCAGGAGTGGATCGGCCCTTGGCTGCCGTTGGTACAACCTGGTGCTTTCGAATCATGCCGGCAAAGACGAAGGGTGAAATACCTGTTAGGAAGAAAAAACCGATGATAAAACCCGAAACGACCAGAAGCAGGGTTCCGGCATATCCGGTGTAAAACAGGGCCAGGCCGGTCAACCGAAATCCGAGTACCCCGCCTGCGCTGTGTTGGAGGGCTGCGTCTTCGGCCGGGGGCATCAGCATGGTGGTCAGCACACAGGTCGCTGCAGCCAAAAGGCACCCTCCTGCGACCGTTCGAACCAAAACCGATGGACGACGCTTTCCCAAACCGAACAGGGCTGTCAGGAACAATGTCACCGGGATCCACAGAACGCCTTTTCCGAAAAAGCCTATCAGCCAGCCGGCCGTTTGGGCGCCGATCCATCCGAAGCGGTTGGTGATGGTCCGCACTTCCATCGGATGAAAGATGGATGGATCCGCCGGGCTGTAAGAAAGGAGACTGACGGCTACGGCGGCGCTCAGAACCAGCAGAAACAGAGAAGCCAACACATTTCGCATGAGACATCGACCGGTCTAAATTTCGAGGAAAAAAGGCAGAATCATGGGATGACGGCTGATGGCGAAATCGAAATACTTCTTCAATGCCGTGATCATTTTGGATCGGATTTTGGCGATTCGATCCGGTGTTTCGAAGGGAATGTCCTCGACGACTTCCAGAATGACACATTTGGCTTCTTCCAGCAGGTGACCCGTTTCGGTTTCGAAGACAAACCCTCTCGAGAAGACCTCCGGGCCATACAGGATGATGCCGGTTTCCTCATCGAAGGCCATCGTGACACCGACGATTCCATCCTCGGAAAGCAGCTGACGTTCCCGCAGAACGCTCTTGCCGACATCGCCGATTCCCTTTCCGTCCACCAGCACCCGACCGGTTTGCTCGGCATTTGGGACGATGTATGCGGCCTTTTCATCGAAGATAACGGCTTGACCGTTTTCGATGACCATTACCCGTTCCTCCGGAATGCCCATGCGGCAGGCCAGCCGGCCGTGAAGCACCAGATGCCGGTATTCTCCATGAATCGGAATGAAATACCGGGGTCGGGTCAGGCGGATCATCAGCTTGAGTTCTTCCTGAAATGCATGACCCGAAACATGGATGTCGGAGATTTTTTCGTAGATGACGTTGGCTCCGCTTCGAAAAAGCGCATCGATGGTCTTGGAGATGGCACGTTCGTTGCCGGGAATGAATTTCGACGAGAGGATGATCGTATCATCCGGCTGAATTTTGATGTACTTGTGAATGCCGCTGGCCATTCGCGCCAGTGCAGACATGGGTTCGCCCTGGCTTCCCGTGGTGATGACCACCACCCGATCCGGGGGAACATCGGAAATCTGGTGAACGAGGATTTCCATTCCTTCCGGAATGTGGAGGTAGCCGAGGCGTTTTGCGATGAAGACGCTGATTTCGAGGCTTTTTCCGCTGAAAGCGATTTTCCTGCCCCGTTCCGCTGCGATGTCGACGATCTGCTGGATTCGATGGATGCTGGAAGCGAACAGGGCGATGATCACCCGTCCCTTGGCATGATGGGCGATCTGGCGAAGATTTTCGCCGATTTCCCAGTCCGACAGGGTATATCCTTCCTTTTCGACATTCGTGGAGTCGGACAGCAGGGCCAGCACCCCTTGCTCTCCGTAATGGGCGAAGCGGTGGATGTCTGTCGCATCGCTGTCGCTGCATCCATGGGAAATCTTGAAATCCCCGGTATGGATGACGGTTCCTACAGGGGTTCGGATGGCGAGGCCCACGCCGTCGATGACGCTGTGATGGACCCGGATGAGTTCGATGTCGATTCGGCCGAAATGAAGAACGGCTCCCGCCTTGACAGTGATCAGCGAGATCGTCGGCAACAGCCCCGCTTCATCGAGCTTGTGGCGGACCATGCCGATGGTGTAGGCGGTACCGAACACGGGGACCTTGAGCTCTTTCAGAATGAAGGGAAGAGCTCCGATGTGATCCTCATGGGCATGGGTCAGGACGATGGCTGCAACCCGGGAGATGTTGGCGCGAAGATAGGAAATGTCCGGGATGACGAAATCCACGCCGAGCATGTAATCTTCCGGAAACATCAAACCGGCGTCCACCACCACGATGGTATCTTCATATTCGACCACCATCATGTTCATGCCGATTTCCCCAAGCCCGCCAAGGGGCAACAGCTTGAGCGTCATCTGCCTGCGGCCTTTCCGGCTTCGTATACTTCGATCATCTTCCGACGCAGGTCATCCATGAGCTTGTCTTTCTGGTTCAATGGATAAGCGGTGGTGTCGATCGGCTGCAAAATTTCGAGAAGTACGTTTCCGGGACGGATGGTGATTCCGGTTTTGGCCATGATGTGCCATGTGCCGTGAATGATGACCGGTACAATGGGCACCCCCGATTTGATGGCGAGAACGAAACCGCCCTTCTTGAATTCCTGAATTCGATTGTCTCTGCTCCGAGTACCCTCGGGGAAGATCATCACGGATCGTCCATTGCGAATTGCAGCCGCTGCCTGGTCCAAACTTTCGAAGGCGGATTTGCGGTTGGAACGATCGATGCTGATGTAACCGGCGCGTTTCATGGCATATCCGAACAGGGGAAACCTGAAGAGTTCCGCTTTGGCGAGCCATCGGAATTGAACCGGCAGATGGGCCAGCAGCACCGGTATATCGAAATTGCTGGAATGGTTTGGCATGAAGATATAGGGTTTGTTCGGATCGATGTGCTCGAGACCCTGAATCCGGACCTTCGTTCGGCTGACGAAAAGGATCGATTTGGCCCACCAACGAGCGACGATGTGGGGCCAGTTCCCCCGGCTGTCCAGAAACGAGGCGATGATGGCGGCCGTTCCAAACAGGATGACGGCAAGGATGACCCAGAGGGCGATGCCGATCGTTCGAAGCAGGTAGAGAGAATCTCTGACATTCATAATGCGATGTCCAGCTCGTTCAACATGGTATCGAAACAGTCGATCAACCAATCCCGCTGTTTTGGGTTGACATATCCCATGCAGTCACAGCGCATCTTGATGCAGGAGCGAACGAGCAGCTCGCAGCTGATCCGGTTCGGTTCGAGTTCGACGGTGACGTAGGGCCTGCATTCGGGGTGGCCGGCCTGAACGGTATCGAGAAGTTCCGGAAGCAGAAAAATTTTGTAAATTCCGGGAAGAGCCCCTGTTTCGAAATGGGTGTCCAGATAATCTTTCAGCTTCTGGTGATCGTTGGGTCGGAGTTGGTCGATGACGTATTGTTTCATTTTTCTGGATCTTGCAGGTTGACGACAAGAGATGCTCGGTCGAGGATGCGTTTCATCCGCGCCAAATGCTTTTCCAGCAGAATCGCTTCGATCCATTTCTTCAAGAGTCGATCGGTCCGATCGCTGAAAGACCCGCCTTGCTTTAAGCCGTTGCGGGTTGCGGAAAGCTTTTCGGCGATATCGGTACGAGAAGGATCCTTTTGCAGAAGGACTTCATAGATGCGAATCGCATCGACGAAGCGGCCCTGTTTTCGCAGAATGTCGGCCATGGTTTCCGTTTGAAAGACCTCATCCTGGATCATGGGGGGTCTCCTGACGCGATTTCTCGGTAATCGGGTTGGTAGCGGGTGGTTGTACGGCGAAAACCAGCTCGTCTTTTCGGACCATCCCCAGGTCTTTTCTTGCGATGAATTCAACATAAACCGGATCGTGTCGAAGTCTGTCGATTTGGCGGTATTTTTCGGAAATGCGTTGGGCGAGGATCAGATTCGCCTCGATCAGACGGTCGCGTTCAGCGATTTTCCGCTGAATTTTCGACAACCCCTGGCCTGGTGAAAACAGGGCGACCGTCAAGCCGACGAATACCATTGCGGCAAGGACCATGCAGATGGTGACGACGAGATTGGCTCCTTGTAGTTTCATACGGACAGTATTGCGCAATAGCCTTTTGAAATCAATAGTGAAATAGATGGGGGAAAGAGAAGCGAAGAGAAAGCAGAGACAGATCGAGAGGATTGAGGGGGGTTAAAAAGGCCATGGAAGCGATGGTGAGGGGAGTGGAAAACGGAGAAGCCTCCGGAAAAACAGCTGCTGTGTTGAGCGGATGAATCCGGTTTCGGAATTGCATGTTGCAAAATTCGGATGAATTTGTTAAGATTTCCCCAATCATTTCAGAGAGGGGAATCGAACCGATGTCTGAGAAAAATCCAGAATGCCCGCTCTA
>CAZJXF010000185.1:0-5922 GCA_964549995.1 uncultured Desulfatirhabdium sp.
ATGAGCATGCCCAGCCCAACGATCTCCGGCGGCTTCAAACAAGTATCCGATGCAACATCAAAAGGTGTATCTCCCCCCCATGCTCAGGCCCGTCAAGAGCCATAGCCGGGGATGAAGAGACTTTTTGCGAGTCCATCAATCATGAACCGTTTGCCAAGCAGGAGGAGGGGCGATGTCCATTGTCCGTCAACCATTTCGATCTGTTGCCGTCATCATCCTATGGATATCGGTTGTGCCGGCGCTCTCGGCAGGCGCTGCATCCTTATCCCTCAACGAAGCCATTCAGGAAGCCATCCGACAGAATCCCCAGACGGCCGCATCCCTTGCCGTCATCGAGCAGGCCGAGCAGCAGGTGCAGCAGGCCCGATCCGGATACCATCCCCAGGTGTATCTCTCCGAGACCCTCAGCAATACGAACAACCCGATGTGGGCCTTCGGGACGAAACTCAATCAGGAGCGCATCACCCAGGAGGATTTCGTTCCGGATCGTCTGAACCATCCATCGTCCATCACGAATTCGGCGACCGTCGTGGGGCTCGAATGGCCGCTCTACACGGGGGGGCAGGTCGGCCTGCGCGTCGATCAGGCCAACATCCAGGTGCAGGGCGCCACCCGTCAGGCCGATCGGGTGCGGCAGCAACTCATTGCGCGTACCGTATCCGCCTATTCTCAGGTGGTATTGGCCCAGGCCAATCTGCAGGTGGTCGAAGATGCCCTCCGGACGGCGAAGGCCTATCGGGAAATGATCGAAACGCGGTATCGGAGCGGGTTGGTGGTGAAAAGCGATGCCTTGCGAGCCCAGGTTCGGGTAGCGGAACTCGAGCAGGAACGCATTCAGGCCGAAAGCCAGATTCAGGTGGCCCAGGCCATGTTGAACAGCATTCTCGGCCGATCGGTGGACGATCGCTTCGATGTGTCGGATATCCTGCAGCCTCCGAAGCCGATGCCCTCGGGGTCGATCGAGTCGTGGGAGGAAAAGGCCATTCAGCAACGGCCTGATCTGGCAGCCATCCGCCTGAAACAGCAGATGGCCGAAAAGGAAGTGGCACGGAGCCGGGCCGAGCATCTGCCTCAGATCGCGATGATCGGCAATTACGAGATCAATTCGGAAAAATTCGATGATGCCGGAACGAATTACACCGTCGGTGCCATGATGAAGATCAACCTGTACAGTGGTCAGCGGATCACCGCAAAGACCCGGGAGGCGGAGGCAGTCGTCCGGCAGATCAATGCCCTGAAACGGGATATGAAATCTGCCGTTCAGCTTGAGACGCGGCAGGCCTATCTGCGGTTGACCAGCTCTTACAACCGCATTGCCGTGGCCGAGAAGGCCGTGGCCCAGGCGGAGGAAGGGTTGAAGATCGCACAGGATCGATATGAAAACGGCCTCTATCCGCTCGTGAGTCTGCTCGATGCGGAATTGGCCCTCAAACAAGCCAGAACCGCCCATCTGCAGGCCTTGCACGAGTATCTGAACGCCGGGGCCGAGCTGGCGCTTGCCAGTGGAGAGATCGATGCGTCTTGGTTCAAAGGAGAAACACCATGAACGGAACATCCGGAAAGCTCATTTTCAAAGCGTTCTTTTCAATCGCTTGGATTCTGGTCTTGTTGGGCTGCGGTGAAAAGATCCAACCCGGGAACCGAACCGGCGATTCCGCCCCTGCCGTCCGAGCGACGACGGCCGTTGCCGAAATATCCGGTCAGTCCGTCGTGTATGAAGCCGTCGGTACGGTGACCGCCCGGACGAAGGCCGTTCTTTCCGCAAAAATCATGGGAACGGTGACCGCCGTCCATGTCCGGGAAAGCGACCGGGTGACCGAAGGTCAGCTTCTGATCGAAATCGACCCGAGGGCCGTATCGGCTCAGCGAAAACAGGCCGAAGCGGGACTTGCAGAGGCGAAGAAAGCCTATGAAGCGGCCGTCGCCGCTCGGGACAGCGCCGCGTCGATGGCGGAATTGGCCAAGGCCACCTACGATCGGTACGTGAACCTGATGAAGAACGAGTCTGCCAGCAAACAAGAATTTGACGAGGTGGCTGCACGCCATCGTCAGGCTGAAGCCGGTTTGAATCAGGCAAAGGCCATGGTCGAAGCCGTCGCGGAGAAGGTTCGACAGGCCGAAGCGGCCGTTGCGGCATCGCGGGTGATGGACAGCGACAGCCATATCCTTGCGCCCTATGAAGGGGTGATCACCCAACGGTTCGTGGATCCAGGAAGTCTTGCGGCACCCGGCTCGCCGCTTCTCGCCATCCGGGCGGTTTCCGGCCATCGGGTGGATTTGATCCTTCCCGAACATCTCACCCCTCTCGTGAAACCCGGGCTTTCCGTGGCGCTGAGCATTCCGGCTTTGTCCCAGCCGCAGCTCACCGGTACGGTGATGACCATCGTTCCGTTTTCGGATCCGGCGAGCCGTTCGTTCGTGGCTCAGGTCGATATTCCGGCAGTTGCGGGGCTTCAAGAAGGGCAATATGCGAAGGGCAGGCTGGACATCGGAAAGGCCGAACGCCTGATGATCCCGCAAACGGCCTTGATCCGGCGAGGGCAGTTGACTGGAGTGTACTGGATCGATCCGGAGCGCAGGGCGCGCTTTCGGCTGGTTCGAACCGGATCGGTCGAGGGAGCGTCTGTAGAAGTTCTGTCGGGATTGAAGCCCGGTGATCGGGTTGTCCGGGAACCCCACGCGCAGATCGTCGACGGAGTGCTGGTGGAGGGTGTGTCATGAGCACGCGCAAAGGCATCGCAGGCTCTCTGGCCGGGGCGTTTATTCATTCCAAGCTCACCCCGCTCATCATGATCGCATCGATTCTGCTCGGCATTGCGGCGGTGATCGCCCTGCCCCGTGAAGAGGAGCCACAGATCATCGTTCCCATGATCGATGTGTTTGTCAGCATGCCGGGCGCAAGCTCCAAGGAAGTGGAGGAGCGGGTGACCCGGCCGATGGAAAAGCTGCTGTGGGAAGTTCCCGGTGTGGAATATATCTATTCGACATCGAGCCCGGGAATGTCCATGGCTGTCGTTCGGTTCTATGTGGGGCAGGATGAGGAAAAATCCATCGTGCGGCTTCAGTCGAAGCTAATGGCCAACATGGACCGCATTCCCTGCAACGTCAGCCCGCCGCTCGTCAAACCCCGATACATCGATGATGTTCCCATCCTGGCCCTGACCTTCTGGTCCGAGCAGGCGGATCATTACCAGCTGCGACGGGTGGCTGCGGAAGTGGAAACCATCGTCAAACAGGAAAACGATGTTTCCCTGACGACGCTGATCGGTGGCACCCGCAGGCAGATGCGGATCGAACCCGACCCGGTGAAGCTCGCCGCCTACGGCATCGATTTCCAGAAGCTCGTTCAAATGATCTGTGCCACCAACCAGGAGATGGATGCCGGATCCTATCCGTCGGCATCCGGACAGATGTTGGTGCATACCGGCGGATTCCTGAAGACCATCGAAGATGTGCGCTCCGTCGTTGTCGGCGTGTATCAGGGAAAGCCCGTTTACTTGCGGGATGTTGCAGCGATTATCGACGGCCCGGAGGAGCCCGATCAATACGTGTTCTATGGGGGAGGGCCGGCAGGGGAAGGGCAGGAGAAAGCGCTTCAGGCCAAAGATACGGGCGTTTACCCGGCGGTTACGCTGACAGTCGCCAAACGCAAGGGAACCAACGCAACGGTCATTGCCCATCGGGTGTTGAATCGCATCGAGCATGTCCGGGGAGAGCTCATTCCGAGCGATATCCACATGACCGTCAGTCGGAACTACGGGGAAACGGCAAAGGAGAAATCCGACGAGCTGCTTTACCACATGATGATCGCCGTGGTTTCGGTCACCGTCCTGATCTGGTTTACGCTCGGTCATCGGGAATCGGGAGTCGTGGCGCTGGCCATTCCCGTCACCTTGGCGCTGACCCTCACCGTCTTTTACCTTTATGGGTACACCCTCAACCGGATTACCCTCTTTGCGCTGATCTTCTCCATCGGTATTCTGGTCGATGATGCCATCGTCGTTGTGGAAAACATGGTTCGGCATTTCCGGCTTCCGGAAAACCAGGGCAGAAACCGGCTTGCCGTCGCCATCGAGGCCGTGGACGAGGTCGGCAATCCGACCATTCTTGCCACCCTGACGGTCATTGCAGCCATTCTGCCGATGGCTTTCGTCGGTGGACTGATGGGGCCCTACATGCGTCCGATACCGGTTGGTGCCTCGGCAGCGATGGTGTTCTCGCTGCTTGTCGCCTTCATCGTCACGCCCTGGGCCGCCCAGCGTCTCATTCCGGCACATGGTCCTCACGGAACGGACAACCATACCGAAACCGAGGACTGGACGACCCGGCTCTATCGCAGAATCATGGATCCGCTCATCCATCATGCCGGATGGCGATGGATGTTTCTGATCCTGGTCGTTGTCCTGCTGCTTGCCTCCTGTGCCCTGGTCGGCATCGGATGGGTGAAGGTCAAGATGCTTCCCTTCGACAACAAGAGCGAGTTTCAGGTCATCATTGATATGCCGGATACGGCCACGCTGGAGGAAACGGCATCCGCAGCGCTCGAGATGGGGGAATACCTTCAGACCGTGAACGAAGTCACGCATTACCAGGTCTATGTCGGTACAGCAGGACCCTTCAATTTCAATGGTCTCGTGCGCCATTACTATCTGAGGCAGGGGCCGAAGATGGCCGACATCCAGGTGAATCTTGCATCCAAGGATAGGCGCAGGCAGCAAAGCCACGACATCGCCAAACGGGTGCGGGGGCCGCTCGAAACGATCGCCAAACGATATGGGGCACGGATCAAGGTGGCCGAAGTGCCCCCAGGGCCTCCGGTCCTGTCCACGCTGGTGGCCGAGGTGTATGGACCGGATTATGAACGCCAGAAGGAAATCGCCCGACAGATTCGAGAGATCTTCCGCAGTACGGCCGGAGTGGTGGATATCGACTGGTACATGGAAGAGCGTCAGCCTCGGATGATCGTCGAAGTGGATCGGGAAAAGGCGATGCTGAGCGGAATCCCGACGGCCGTCATCGCCGATACCCTGCAGACGGCCCTGTCCGGAAAGCGCATCGGCTTGATCCATGATCCGGCCGAAAAGGAGGATATGCCGATCGTCGTTCGACTGCCCCTGGAGCGGCGGGCCGGGATCGAGCGCCTGACCGAAGTCCAATTGGCTTCGCCTTCCGGGAAGATGGTGCCGCTATCGACCGTGGTGCGGGTGCGGGAGGCCGCCATCGACACGAGCATTTACCACAAGAACCTCATGCCTGTGGTCTATGTGATCGGGGATGTGGCCGGGGAAAAGGAAAGCCCGGTCTATGCCATCCTCGAAATGCAGAAGCGGATCGAGGCGCTGCAGATCCCCGAGGGCTATCGGATCGAGCAGCTGACAGCATCCCTGCCTCAGACCGATCGGCGGTTCGCCATGAAATGGGACGGCGAATGGCATATCACGTATGAGGTTTTCCGAGATCTCGGTATTGCCTTTGGAGTGGTGCTCGTCATCATCTTCGTTCTGGTGGTCGGCTGGTTTCAGTCGTTTTCGACGCCGGTGGTCATCATGATGGCCATTCCCTTTTCACTGATCGGCATTCTCCCGGCTCATGCAGCTCTCGGCGCCTTCTTTACGGCTACATCCATGATCGGGTTCATTGCCGGGGCTGGGATTGTCGTTCGAAACTCGATCATCCTCGTCGATTTCATCGAGCTGCGGATCCGGGAAGGGATGCCGCTGGATCAGGCCGTCGTGGATGCGGGAGCCGTGCGGTTCCGGCCGATGATGCTGACGGCTGCGGCCGTCGTCGTGGGTGCATCCGTTATTCTGTTCGACCCGATTTTTCAAGGACTCGCGATTTCGCTTATGGCCGGAGAGGTGGCCTCGCTTCTCTTCAGCCGGATGACGGTGCCGATTCTCTACTATCTTGACAAACGATGGG
>CAZJXF010000186.1:0-5896 GCA_964549995.1 uncultured Desulfatirhabdium sp.
TTGCATTTTAGGGAATGAAGGTCGATGGATGCATCCCTTTCCTGAATGACGGAGAAAAACCAGTTTCCATCGACCCGTTTTGAAAACACTTCCACGGAAACCGCTTCCTGCGACACAAGGACATATTCCTGCAGAGAAGGGAGGCTTCTGTAATAGGCGAACTTCTTCCCTCTGTCGAACAATTCTGTAGAAGGGAATAGCACTTCGACGATCAGAATGGGATTTTGAATGATGTCCTCGTGATCTTCGAAACATTCGACAGCTCCGCAGACGACCATGAGATCCGGATAGAAAAACGCTCGATGGGGTACGACGGCGAGTTTGAGATTGCTGTCGAAAACCGTGCATTCTGTTTCTACAAGCCGATTGCCGATGCTGCGATGGAGGTTGGAGCAAATGGCGCTATGCCTGTAGGATCCGCCTGCCATTGCGAACAGCTCACCATCCACGAATTCGCTTTTGATTTCGGCTTGGCTTTCCAATGCAATGTACTCGTCCATCGTCATGTGACGGCTGCGGATGAGCGCCTCTGCCATACCTCCTCCTATGGGAATATCGCTTGTACGATGGATCCCAGCGACGGCCCAGGTGACGACTTGCTGCTGTCGCTATGACCATCGTCCTTCATCCATTGTTCATTTCATCGGTTGACAGCCTTCCACCTCATTATTACTTTATCGTGGATTTGAGGCGGCCAAACCCGGGTTTCGGCCGGTTCCGACCGCCGATAAACATCCTAACAGGTTCAACGTTCCGGTTGCAAGTCACCGTTTCACCTCCGATTTCCGTATCCACAACAGAGGAGCGCTCATGATTCAGGTTGACCGTTTGACCCGGTACTATGGAAGTGCGTGTGCCGTCGACGGCATCAGCTTCCATATCCGGAAGGGAGAAATCGTTGGATTGTTGGGGCCCAACGGGGCAGGAAAGACGACGACGCTGCGCATGCTGACGGGGTTTCTCGCGCCGACCTCGGGTACCATTCGCATCCAGGGAACGGCCATCGACGAGGACCCGCTCACCGTCAAGAAATGCATGGGCTATCTTCCCGAGTCCGCCCCGCTCTATCCCGACATGCTCGTCTTCGACTACCTCGGCTATGTGGCCGATATACGGCAGTTGCCGTCAGCCGCCAAAGACACCCGCATCGATGAACTCGTCGATTTGTGCGATCTTTCCGCCGTCATGCATAAGCCCGTAGCGGAACTCTCCAAAGGTTACAAGCAGCGGGTGGGGTTGGCCCATGCCATGATGAGCGATCCGGACATCCTCGTTCTCGATGAGCCCACATCCGGTCTCGATCCGAACCAGATCGTCGAAATCCGGGAAATCATCCGCAGAATCGGCCAGCAGAAGACCATCATTCTCTCGACCCATATCTTGAGCGAAGCCGAAGCCACCTGCGACCGGATCATGATCATCCATCAGGGAAAACTCGTGGCAGACGGCACCACCGAATCCATCAAGCAGAGTGCCGGGGGGCTCAACCTGCTGCATCTCGTTCTCGAAGACGCCGCCCTCGACGATGTCCGCAGGGTGATCGGTGCTGTACCGGGTGTTACAGACATCCAGTCCATCGCAGACAATCCCCTCCATGTCCGGTTGACGATCGAAACCGATGCCGTCCGCAAGGCGGTTTACGGCGCCATTCGCTCGCAAGACTGGACCTTGATGGAAATGCGGCCCGAGACCCGCAGCCTCGAAGCCATTTTCCGAGACCTCACCCAGGAGAATTGACATGCGACCGACCTTGACCATCTTCAAACGGGAATTTCTCGCTTTTGTCACCTCCCCGATCGCCTATATCGTGATCCCGGTGTTTCTGATCGTCGTTGGCTGGTTCTTCTTCTCGACCTTCTTCATTTACAGCCAGGCAAGCCTTCGGAATTTCTTTTCGCTGCTGCCCATCACCTTCTCCCTGATGGTTCCCGCCATCACGATGCGGCTTTTTGCCGAGGAAATGAATACCGGCTCCTACGAAACCCTGATGACGCTACCGATCACCCGTTTCGATGCGATCGTCGGGAAGTTTCTCGCCGCATGGGCACTGGTCGCCCTCATGCTGAGCCCCACCCTTCTGTATCCGATCACCATTTCGCTGATCGGCACCCTCGATTGGGGGCCGGTCGTCGGCGGTTACCTCGGCGCCCTGCTGCTGGCAGCTGCGTATGCGGCCGTCGGGGTGTTCGCCTCATCGCTCACCCGAAACCAGATCGTCGCCTTCATCATCGGGGTCGCCGTCTGCTTCACCCTGACCATGATCGACAAGATGCTCTTTTTCATGCCGCCGCTTCTGTTGAAGGTTTTCGAATCGGCGGGCGCGGATGTCCATTTTCAAAACATCGCCAAAGGGGTCATCGATACGCGGGACATCCTCTATTTTCTGAGTGTCGGCTTCCTGGCGCTTGCCGCGACCCGTCTCGTTCTGGAAAACAAGGCATAGAAAGGCAAGAGGCTGAAACACCATGAAAACCATCCATCCCTATCTGCGGTTCATCGGCTATGTGGTTGTCGTGATTCTCCTCAATGCGGCCGGCTCCACGCTTTTTGCCCGCTTCGACCTGACGGCCAACCGGATGTATTCGCTCTCCGAGGTGAGCCGTTCGGTGGTCCGTACGTTGAGCGAGCCGCTCACCATTCACGTGTTCTTTTCCCGGAACCTGCCGGCTCCGCACAACAACACCGAGCGCTACCTGCACGACCTGCTCGAAGCCTACGGGGTGTATGCCAACGATCACTTCAGCTACGTCTTTCACGATGTGGACATGAAGCAGGCCACCGCGGAAGCCGAAAAGAACCTTCGGCTTGCGGAAAGCTACGGGATCACGCCCGTTCAGATTCAGGTCGTCGAAAACGACGAAATCACGTTTCAGAAAGCCTACATGGGGCTGGTGATTATCCACGGGGACCTGATCGAGCGGATCCCGGCCGTGACCAACACCGATGGTCTCGAGTACAAGCTGACCACGGCGATCCAAAAGCTGAACAACAAGATCAGCGCCTTGTTGCGCGTTCAAAAGCCTATCCAAGTCAATCTGTTCTATTCGCCGAGTCTTTCGGCGATCGCTCCCTATATCGGGCTGAAGGAGCTTACCCGGCTTCCCGAAGACATCAAGGCCATGGTGGATCGTCTGAATGCCCGGCTCTACAACAAACTGGCCTTCACCCATGTCGATCCGTCCCAGAGTGGGCTTTCGGACGAGGAGCTTTCGGCCCGCCAGATCATGACCCTCAAGTGGCCTGCCATCGACAACGGCCGGGTGCCTGCCGGTCGAGGGTCCATCGGTCTGTTGATCGAATATGACGGAAAAACGAAGTCCATCCCGCTGCTACAGGTTTTCAATGTGCCGATTCTGGGCACCCAGTATTCGATGCCCGAGCTGCAGCGGATCGAAGACCAGATCAATGCGCAGGCCGAATCCCTCATCGACATCAACGAACGGCTCGGGTATCTGGCGGATCACGGTTCACCGAGTCTGTACGGCCCGCCGCCGATGGGCCCCCAGCCCCAGCGGACGCCCGAATCGCTCGACATTTTCCGGAAGATTGCAGACGATACCTACAGCTTGAAGGAAATCCGCCTCAAGGACGGTCCCATTCCGGATGAATTTCATACCTTGGTCATTGCCGGGCCGACGGAACCGTTTTCCGATTATGAGCTGTTTCAGATCGATCAATTCCTGATGAAGGGAAACAACCTGGCCGTTTTTCTCGACATGTTCCAGGAAAGCCGGTCCCAGGGGATGTTCCAGCAGGGCGGCACCCACGAACCCGTGACCACCGGTCTGGAAAAACTCCTTGCGCACTACGGCATCCAGGTGGAACCATCCATCGTGATGGATGAATCCTGCTACAAACAACAGGTCCCCCAGCAGTTCGGCGGCGGAGAGCGGCCGCTGTATTTTGCGCCGCTCATCAAGAACGAAACCATCGTCAAGGACTATGACTTTATGAAGCCGATCAAGGGGTTGATCGCCTACCGCATGTCTCCGATCACCCTGAAGGAGGAAAGGCTCAAGGAGGCTGGGCTCAAAGGTTCCTATCTCTTTTCCAGCTCCGACAAGTCTTGGGAAATGAAGCCGCCCATCCGGCTCAATCCCATGATGATCGCTCCTCCGGGAAATGCCGAGCGGGGCAGGAAATGGTTGGCCTGCCTCGTGGAAGGAGAGCTTCCCAGTTATTTCGCCGGAAAACCGATGCCTGAAAAACCGAAGGCACCCGAAGAGAAACCCTCGGAAGGGGAAGCCGCACCATCCGGCGATCCGGCGAATCCCGAAACGAAACCGGCCGAAGCCGCCCAGCCGAAGAAACCGGCGGTGGATCTTTCGGGTGTGACGCCGGAAGGGGCTCGGATCGACAAGGGAAAACCTGGAAAGATTTTCCTGACGACATCCTCGGCGCTCCTGACGGATGTCATTCTGGATGAAGCCGGCAGAAGTCCGAACGCCATCTGGGTCATGAACACGATCGATTACCTGAACAACCGGGAAGACGTCGCCCGGATGCGCGGCAAGGAGCAGCGCTTCAACCCGCTTGCGGACGTGTCTGCAGCCGTCAAGACCGGGATCAAACTATTGAACGTTGCCGGTCTTCCCGTTCTGGTCATTCTGGCCGGTCTCGGCGTCTATGCCGGAAGAAGCGCGCGCAAGCGTCGTATTCAGCAACGGTTTCAGCGAGGTTGATCGATGAAGACCAAAAAAGAACTGCTCATCCTGGTACTCGTTGCGATCGCCCTGATCGCCTATCTCTTTCTTCGGAAGACCGACCGGACCACCTATCAGCTTCCGAGCGTCGAAGCCCTGACGGCAGATAGCATCACCCGGATTCAGATCGAGGAGCAGGGCCGCTCGGTCGTTCTCGAAAAACGGGATGACCGCTGGCAGGTGCTTCCGATCGATCGACCGGCCGACGTGCTGAAGGTGGGAGCCTTGACCGATGCGTTAGCCAAGCTGGAGCTGACGGCGCTCGTATCGGAGTCCGGCAGTCTCGAGCGCTACGACCTGACCCCCGAAAAGCGGATCCGGGTGCGGGCATGGGCGAAAGACGCCTTGAAACGGGATATCGAAATCGGGAAAACCGCACCGACGTATCAGCATACGTTCCTGAAATTTCCGGATTCCGAAAAAGTCTACCATGCCCGCTCGAACCTGCGCAGCCAGTTTGACGGAAAGCCTGAGGATTTTCGGAACAAGTCGATCTTCTCCTTCCAGCAGGCCGACGTGAACCGCATCCAGCTGACCATCGACGGGAACACGAAGACTTGGGTGAAGGAGACGGCGGCATCGGAAGAAAAGGACAAGCCGGCACAGGTGGTCTGGAAATCGGGTGAGAAAGCCGTCGAGACCGAACGGATCCACCAGGTCTTGAATGGGCTCTCGACGCTTCGGTGCGAGAAATTCCTCGATCCAGATGCGTCCAAGCCCACCGGAACGCCGATACTCGAGGCAACCATCGACGGGAAAGACACCCAGACCCTGCAGGTCTTCGATCGGGCGCAGCCTTCGGACACGACGTATCCGGCGACAGCCAGCGGTCAGCAGGATGTCTTTACCGTGCCCGGCTGGAAAATCGATCAGTGGAAGAAGGATTGGGCCGCCTTGCCATGAGCTTCATGCAGGCGCAAGGCCGGTTCTAAAGGGCATCATCACCATCGACGTAAGGGCGACCCACCGGGTCGCCCTTTTTGTTGGAGCCGGCGTCGGGCTTGACGGACAATGGCCCTGCCTGCGACTCGCAAAAAGTCAAATGCTCTTGGTTAACCCGCAGGAGAGCGGGTGCATTTTGCTTGCGCAGCGGAAAAACTCAGCAGCCCGATCTCGTAGGATCGGGCGGATGGCCAAAATGGAAACGATGGCTTTCTGAAAGGCAACATCCGGATTATCCATCCAAAACAGAT
>CAZJXF010000187.1:0-5886 GCA_964549995.1 uncultured Desulfatirhabdium sp.
CGAGATCGGGCTGCTGAGTTTTTCCGCTGCGCAAGCAAAATGCACCCGCTCTCCCGCGGGTTAAACAAGAGCATCTGACTTTTTGCGAGGCCATCATGGATGATGGCCTCGCAAAAAGTCGCCGTCCCCCCCGATTAGGACCGATAACCAGCGATTCCCTGCTGCAAGATCCGATCATTCCAGAATCTCTCCCGTCCGCTCGGTATGGTAGCCGCCGAGCGCCATTGCCCGACACTTGAACGCGTCGGACCGGATGGCTGCAAGCATGGCCTGAATCGGGGCCGTATCGAAAAAGGTTTCGGGAACGATCAGATCGTACTGCTCGGTGACGACCGGAATGAAATCCAGATCCAGCGCCTTTGCCGCCGAAAAAATCCCCAAACCCGCATCCGCCGTATTTCCCAGGACGGCCACCGCAACGGCCATGTGCGTGAACTCATCCCGCTCGTATCCGCGGATGGCCCCCGGAGAAATGCCCAGCCGCTTGAGTTCGAAATCCAACAAGATTCGCGTCCCGCTTCCAGCCTGACGGTTGACGAACGTGACATCTTCTCTGGCCAGATCGGCGATGGATCGAATATGCTTCGGGTTTCCCCGAGCGACGATGAGCCCCTGATCCCGCATGACGAGCTGGATGCGCCGAAGCGGAACATCGGGAAGGTATTTCTGCAGATAGCTTCGGTTGTAACTGCCGTCCTCGGTATCGAGCAAATGGATGCCTGCCGCATGACACACCCCCCGGCGCACAGCCGTAATGCCACCCATCGATCCGACGTGGCTCGACGAGAGGGTGAAACGGCCCGTTTGCTCCATCATGACATCCGCCAACACATCAAGGGTGTTGTCGTGACTGCCTACCACGACCACGGTATTCCGAAGGTCCTCGTAGGGTTTGAGCAGTTCGACCGGAACCCGCTCCTTCTCCGAAACCCCTTCTACATCGTGAGGAATCCGCAGGACAGCGTCCGCCTGCGTGAGCGTGGTGATGCTGCCTGCGCCCCGAGGCAAGGAAATGGCGACGGTACGATCCCCGATAATGCCGATCTTGACCCGCAGAAATTCCTCGAGTCCCAGTTTGGAGGGAATCTTGCGAATAGGCTCCACGTCGATACGGTGCCGCCTCGGCTCGGTGGCTCCCAACATCCGACAGATCAGGGGGCCGGCCAGCTGCTCGAAGGCCATAATGGCCGATACGGGATATCCGGGAATACCGAACATGGCCCGATCGAAGGCTCTCGCAACGAGAACCGGTTTTCCAGGCATCATGGTGACCCCGTGCACCAAAATTTCCCCGAGGCCGGCCATCACCGATTTCGAGAAATCCTCGGTTCCAGCCGAAGATCCGCCCACCGTCATCACGAGATCACATCCATCGGAAAACCCCTTCTCGATCGCTTCTCGGAGCGTCACCGGATCGTCGCGAACAATCGGATGCCGCTTGGGCTCTGCCCCCCACTGCAGACACATGCCGAGCAGCACCTTCGAATTCGACTCGATGACCTGTCCCGGTTTCAAATGATCGATCGCCTCCCGGTCGGATTCCACCAGTTCCGATCCTGTCGGAATGACAAGCACCCGGGGCTTTCTGCGAACCGATACCTCGAGCACCCCGCCCGAAATCAGGGCGCCGATGCAATAGGGGGTCAACCGATGCCCCTGCCCGAACAAGAGCTGGGTCGCAACGATGTCCTCCCCCATTTTTCGGACGTATTGCCAGGGATAGGCCGGCGCTTCGATCACGATGCGGCCCCCTCCCCCCTGTCGGACATGCTCGATCATGATGACGGCATTCGTTCCTTCGGGAAGCACATGCCCCGTATTGACGGCAAAGGCCGATTCTCCCACGATCAACTCCTTCGGATCGGCTTCCGACGCTCCGAAGGTCTGTTCGGCACAAACGGCATATCCGTCCATGGCTGCGGCATGAAAGGAGGGAGAAGAAAGTTTCGCATAGACGGCTTCCGCCAACACCCGGCCGATGGCATCCTCGACCGGTATCGTTTCGGCAGACATCTTCAGGTGGGAAAACGCGTCGAACACGATTTTCCGAGCTTCCTCCAAGGTCTTCATCTGCAGATAGACATTTCGTTCCAGCATCCCGCCCCTCCCTTCCAGGGCCAAACCATCAATCGAACAATTCCACCGTCACCCGAGCACCTTCATCCAGCCCCTCGGTGTTCATCCCGATTTCAACGAGCCCGTCGGCGCGCATCATCGTATGGATGAGCCCTGATTTGCCCAGCACGGGATCGGCCTTCCACCCGTCCGCTTCCCTTCGAAGCCGCACCCGGATGAAATCGGTCCTTCCCTGGACCGATGCGACATTGCGGGTCAAGACGGCATCAGCCGTTCTTCGCACGACGGATGAACCATCCAGACCACAGAGGCGTTCCAGAAACGGTCGAACGATTTTCAGAAAAACCACCATCGCCGAGGTCACCTGTCCGGGCAACCCCCAGATCAGCTTCGAACCACAGGTCGCCAAAATCGTCGGCTTGCCGGGGCTGATCGCAATGCCATGGAGCAGAATTCGGCTGTCTGGAATGGCTTCGAGCACGTCGATCGTCAAATCCCGCATCCCGACAGAGCTTCCGCCGGAAAGCATCACCATGTCGGCCTGATCGATGGCTTGTCGACAGCACTCGAGCAGCCGATCGAATTGATCCGGAACAAGCCCGAGGCGCATAGCCTGGGCACCTGTGTCTTCCACAAATCCGGCAAGTGTGTAAGTGTTGACATCCCGGACCTGACCCGGCGCCGGTTTGCAGTCGATCGGAACCACCTCGTCCCCTGTAGAGACAATGGCCACTTGGGGTTTTCGAAAGACCCGAACCGATCCCTTGCCGAAGGCCGCAAGGGTCCCGATTTCCTGGGGGCGCAACCGTCTTCCCGCCTTCATGAGAGGCTCCCCCTTGCGAAAATCCTCATCCGGCATCATCACGTTCTGACCCGGTGCGACACTGCGGTAAACCTCCATGAGAACGTCGTCGATCATCTCGGCGTATTCGATCATGACGACGGCATCGGCACCTTCCGGAAGCATTCCCCCGGTTGCAATGCGTACCGCTTCACCGGGCCCCACCGAAATCGTCGGCGCCTCTCCCATGGAAACGGAACCGACCAGGTTGAGATAGGCCGGGTTGGCCTCGGTTGCTCCGAAGGTGGAGGACGCCTGCACGGCAAATCCGTCCATCGTCGCCCGGCGGAAACCGGGGAGATCTTCCCCGGCAAGCACGTCTTCTGCGAGAATTCGGTTCAGGCCCGCCTCGATCGGTACGTCCTCCGCATCAACGGGTGCACACGTAGAAACGAGCTCCAGAACCCGATCGATCGGCCATACCCGAAAAAATCCTTCCATGAATCTTTCCTTCCCCTAACAAGCAATCCGAAAACCACCTTCCTAGTGGACTCGCAAAAAGTCCATCCTATGGACGGCTTCGAAAAAAGGCCGCAGGCAAGGAGTGCAAATCCCGTCTGTGAGGCGTACTTAGACGTACGCCGCAACGACGAGGGATGCAGCACGACACAGCATCCGGCCTTTTTGCGAAGCCGTCATGATTCGATCGTCCTGGCCACCGTCAATACATCGACTTTCGCCGCACCGGCCTTCAGCAGAACCGTTGCGCATTCGGCGACTGTCGCGCCTGTCGTCAGGACATCATCCACCAAAAGCACCCGTTTGCCCTCCACAGAGACATTCGGATGGACGTCAAAGGCTCCAATGAGATTCGTCTGCCG
Source organism: uncultured Desulfatirhabdium sp. (assembly GCA_964549995.1). Classification (GTDB taxonomy): domain Bacteria; phylum Desulfobacterota; class Desulfobacteria; order Desulfobacterales; family Desulfatirhabdiaceae; genus Desulfatirhabdium. The sequence goes on from CAZJXF010000187.1 coordinate 3,739, forward strand.
CTCCTTGCGGCCGAGCGACATCTGCGGTCTGGTGTTTCGAATGCGGCGCAGCGCTTCGATGCGGATCATGGGCCTGCAGGAAAGCTCCTCATCAAAAGCCAGCCATTTTTCCCAGCCCCGGATCAGCAAGATCGACTGGTTGAACCCGCGTTTTCGAAGCCTCACCGGATGGAGAGGCACCGGAACGATCATATCCACGGTTTGTTTCAACCGGCTTGCCGTGAAATGCAGATAGAGCGATCGGCCGAGAACCCTTGCCATACGCAGTTTGCCGTCATATTTGAGCGCGTGAACGGCGCTTCGAAGCGGTCCTTCATAGACCCCGACCGCTTCGGCTGATGCGAACGGCTTGGACTGGATCTCACATGAGCCGCACACATGATCCGTTTCCCCATCGCCCCAAAACGGAATGCCACAAACCGAGCATTTGGGAGAGTGGATCAGGCGGATCTCCTCCATGCACGCCGGACAGAACAGACCCCGAAGAGCATCCTCCTGGGACGAGACCGATCGAACGGGCGGTTGGGAGGCTCCTCCGGCCCCCTCCGGATGCAGAAACCGTCTGCAGTGGATACAGACCGGCGGGAACAGGGCCTGCTGCCAGATATCGACAAGCCTCCGGAACCATAGCTGCAGCCCCTTCCCCAATCCCTCAAGAGAATGAAGCTTTTCCACGATCGGGCGGGCGCCCGCTATGCCGGACACGCAGCACCTCATACATCACCAGCGCGCCGGCAACCGAGGCATTCAGGGAATTGAAGTCGGAAACCTGGGGAATGGCAGCCAGCCAGTCGCACTGGGCCTTGACAAGAGGCCGAATCCCTTTCGATTCTGCACCGATCACGACAGCCACGGGCAGGGACCAGTCGATCGCATACATCCATGTTTCGGCTTCTGGATCCAGCCCGACGATCCAAATCCGCCGCTGCTTCAACATCCTCAGACACGAAGCAACATTGGTGACCCGAGCGATCGACAGATGCTCCATTGCGCCCGCCGATGCCTTGCATACCGTCGGGTTGGGCTGAACGGAGCGATCCTTGGGGAGGATTACGGCATGCACCCCGGCACAAAGCGCCGTACGCAGCAACGCCCCCAGGTTCTGGGGATCGGTGATGCCATCCAGAACGAGGAGAAAGGCCGGAGTGAGCCGGGAGGCGATGTCGGCAAGTACATCCTCGATGTCCGTCATGGGATACACACCGACGGCAGCTGCAAGCCCTTGATGCACACCCGTTGCGCACAATTCCCGCAGAAATCCGGGTTTGACCTCAGCAACCGGGACGGCCCTCTCTTCGGCCATGCGCAACACGGCACGGATCCGCTCCGATGGCTTGTCGGTACCGACATAGATCCGATCGATCCGTCTGCGGCCGGCACGCAGGGCTTCCTGAACCGGGTGGATACCGTAGAGGATTTCGCTGCGCATCAGCGACATGCCTCCGTTCCGCACCCGGCAGCATCGGCATGTCGGTAGGAGCGGATCAGGCGGATCATTTCCCCGATCGCCTTCTCCAGCACGTCATTGACAATCACATGGCGGTACAGATGAATCTGGGCCATTTCCTGCTCGGCATTGCGGATGCGCCGCTCGATGACGGCTTGGGAATCGGTGTTCCGGAATTCCAGCCGCCGACGCAAGGTTTCCATGTCGGGCGGTCGAAGGAAGATCGTCACGCTGTGTTCCGGATATCGCTCCGAAATCGATCGGGCCCCCTGGACATCGATGTCGAGCAGCACATCCTTTCCATCCAAAAAGGCTCGCTCGATCAGATCGGCCGACGTGCCATAGAAATTGCCGTGCACTTCGGCCCATTCCGCCCACCGGTTCTGTTGGATGCCTGCTCTGAACCGAGCCTCGTCGATGAAATGGTAATCGACGCCATCCCGCTCTCCCGGCCTAGGCGCTCGGGTCGTATAGGAAACGGAATAGACGAGATCGGGAATCGCCTCGAGGACGGCCCTGCAGACGGTCGTCTTTCCGGCGCCGCTCGGCGCGGATACAATGAAGAGATAGGGACAACTCACGTCAGGCAAGGAAATATGCTCCGGTTCAGTCATGATGGACTCGCAAAAAGTCGCTTCATCCCCGGCTATGGTTCTTGCCGGGCCTGAGCATGGGGGGAGATACGCCTTTTGATGTTGCAT
>CAZJXF010000188.1:0-5856 GCA_964549995.1 uncultured Desulfatirhabdium sp.
TGGAACAGCAGAAATCCAAGATCGCTCTCATGCTGGCCAAGGAAAAGGCGACTGCCGAAGAAGCTGCAAAGCGCATCTCCGGCGTGGTGGTGCAGATTCGCGCAAAAGTCAGCGAAGAAAACCGGCTGTATGGCTCCGTCGGTGTTCGGGAGATCGCCGAGGCGTTGAAAGAAATCGGCATCGAGGTGGAACGGAAGATGATTCTGCTGGCCGAACCCATCAAAACGACGGGTTCCTTTACGGTACCCATTCGGGTCTACAAAGAAGTCGAACCGGAAATCACGGTGGAAGTCTTGGCCGAATAGGCGGCTTCTTGTGTCCAACAGGAGAAGTCCCCTCATGCAGCAGGTCGGATGCATCGTTCGACCGTATGGAAACGATGGGCCATGTGGCCGGGTGGAATACCCGGCCATCCGCCCCGAAGACTGAAAAGCGCCGGAGCGCCCCTCAGCACCATCGCATTCCATTACACGTGTTTTAACTTCTGACTCCTAACTCCTAACTCCTGACTCCTGTTTTTCGGCAGAAAGCCCTTTCCCCTTCTTTTTCAGTCGGTCCGGTTGCTCGACAACCTCATTTTCCCTAAAGCATACGCTACCATGAGCCCCAGACGCAGCACAACGACGACATCTTCCACCGATCCCTCCCTGAGTCATCTTCCGCCGCAAAACGTCGAGGCCGAAGAATCGATTCTCAGCGCCATTCTCATGGACAATTCGGTTCTGCCGGATGTTGTGGAGGTCCTTCGATCGGAAGATTTCTACAAAGGCGCCCATCAGAAGATCTTTGCCGCCGTTCTCGAACTCTTCGATCGCAATGAACCGGTCGATCTCGTCACACTGACCGAAGCACTCAAGGCGAAGGGACATTTGAAGACGATCGGCGGTCCATCCGTCTTGCTGCATATCCTCGAGAACGCCCCCATTGCGGTCAATCCGGCCCAGTATGCCAAGATCATCAAGGACAAGGCGTGCCTGAGAAAACTCATCGAAAAGTCCACCCAGATCGTGCACCGCTGTTTCGAGGACACGGGAGAAGTGGATGAAGTACTGGATTTTGCCGAAGCATCCATTTTCGAGGTTTCTCAGCACAAGGTGAAGCAGGCATTCACCCACATCGGAGACCTCATCGACGGCAACATCGACCGGCTTCAGGAGCGGGAAGAAAACAAAGCGCTCTACACAGGCATTCCAACAGGGTTCGAAGGATTCGACAGACTCACCTCCGGCCTTCAGAAGGCGGACCTGGTCATTCTCGCCGCAAGGCCGAGCATGGGAAAAACGGCTCTTGCCCTCAACATCGCCCGGAATGTCGCCGTCGAATCGAACGTTCCCTGCGCCGTGTTTTCTCTCGAAATGTCCAAGGAACAGCTTTCGATGCGAATGCTCTGCGCCGAAGCCCGCATCGATACCGGTAGGCTTCGGGACGGGTTCTTCAGCCAGGAGGACTGGGGACGGATTACCCATGCCGCATCCGTGTTGTCGGAAGCCCCGATCTTCATTGACGATTCGGCGGACATCTCCGCACTCACCATCCGGGCCAAAGCCCGAAGACTGAAAATGGAAAAAAATCTCGGCCTCATTATCATCGATTACCTGCAGTTGATGAAAAGCACGGTTTCCGCCGAGCGAAGAGATTTGGAAATTTCGGACATCTCTCGATCGATCAAGTCCCTGGCGAAGGAACTCGACATTCCCATCATCGCCCTCTCCCAGCTCAACCGAAAATTGGAGGAACGAAGCGACAAACGGCCCCAGCTCTCCGACCTGCGGGAATCCGGTGCCCTGGAGCAGGATGCCGACATCGTCGCCTTCATCTATCGGGATGAGGTCTACAACCGGGAGGAAAACAACCCGAACCGGGGACAGGCAGAGATCATCGTTGCCAAACACCGCAACGGACCCACCGGAATGATTCCATTGGTGTTCTTGAAAGCGTACACCCGCTTCGAAAACCCGGCCGACAGACGATGAAATCGATATTCGGTCAGACGACTGGTCTCAAGCCCAGTCAGATCAAGCGATTGGAAGCCTTCTACAAGAGACGCGTTCCACCGATGCATCTGCTCGGTTGGGACATGACCTTGGAAATGTGTCGCCTTTCGGCGGAAACCGGTCGTCAGATCGGACTCCTCATCGACCGACAGGGACGCGTTGCCTTCGTTCTGATCGGAGATCATGACCGGATTCTCATTCCGGAGCTGAAAGGATATCGAAAATTATCCGGAAGGTTATGCGGTCTGCGCTTCGTCCATACCCTCCTTTCTTCCGGCGGGCTCTCGACGGACGATCTCACCGATTTGTCCCTGTTGCGACTCGATCTCATCGTTGTCGTATCCGTCAAACCCGAAACCGCGCTGCCCTATCGAGCCCAAATGGCTCACATCCTACCCGGCTCCGAAGATCCGCTGAAGCCTTATCGTCTTCTGCCGATCGAGCCGGCGGTCAGCACATTCTTTGAGCGAGGCGATTGTCTCGAAACGATCCTGGCCATCGAGGCCGAATGGCGTCGGGAAGAGCCGGAGCAGCGCCTCGATGCGGGACACCCCCAGGCTGAAGGAGCCATACTGGTAAGTGTGTCCACCGGACCGAAACGAGCGGCCCTCGAATCCCTCGACGAGCTCGAGGAACTTGCCCGATCGAGCGGCATCCGGGTGGTGGATCGGTTCCTTCAAATGCGCAGCCAGGCCGATCCCCGGTTTCTGCTCGGTACCGGAAAACTGCAGGAACTATCCCTGAAGGCGCTTCATCACGGTGTGGGGCTTCTCATCTTCGATCAAGAGCTCAACCCCTCGCAACTGCGCTCCATCACGGACGCCATCCCGATCAAGGTCATCGATCGCACCCAGCTCATTTTGGATATTTTCGCCCAGCGGGCCAAGTCCCGGGAAGGAAAACTGCAGGTAGAGCTGGCCCAGCTGAAATACATGCTGCCAAGGCTCGTCACCAAGAACACGGCCATGTCGAGACTTACGGGGGGGATCGGCGGCAGGGGGCCCGGAGAAACCAAACTGGAGATCAACCGGCGGCGGGCCAGGGAAAGAATCCACCGGTTGGAACAGGCCCTGGTCGAGGTGAGTCGTCAGCGCAAGCAGCAGAAAGCCCAGCGAAGCCGGATGGGTCTTCCGGTGATCTCGATCATCGGTTATACGAACGCCGGCAAATCCACGCTTCTCAACACCCTCACCCACAGTCAGGTCCTTGCCGAGCAGCGTATGTTCGCCACCCTCGATCCATCGAGCCGACGGCTTCGCTTCCCGAAGGACATCGAGGCCATCATCACCGATACGGTCGGCTTCATCAAGGACCTTCCCAAAGACCTTCAGGTAGCCTTCCGAGCTACCCTCGAGGAGCTCGAAAGCGCCACCGTCCTGCTGCATGTCATCGACATTTCCAACGAACGATGCGAATCCCAGCTCGAATCCGTCGAACACATCGTCGAGAATCTCGGCCTGAAGCATATTCCGATGCTTCGCATCTGGAACAAGATCGATCGGGTCAGCCCCGAGACGGTGAGCTTGTATGTGCATCGCTACGGGGGGATCCCCGTGAGCGCCATCCAGCGGCAGACCCTCGTCCCCCTGATCGAGCGGCTCACCGAGATGCTCGATCTTCGAAAGGCAGGCGACACGCTGCCGCTGGACAGCCCCGGTATTATGCCATCGCAGGAGTGACCACCGGCAAAGCCCTGCGGATTTCGGCCCCGGCCTCTTGTTTTACCGTCTGAACCTGTTCCAACGCCATGGCAGCCGGATTCTTTTCGAGAAAGGTCATCGGTTCGTAGGTTTTTCCCTCCTGCAGTCTTTTGTCTTCCGCACGCATCGACACGAGAAGCCGCGTTCCCACGACAGGCGCCAGTGCCCGCGCCTTCCAGCCGAAGAGGTTCTTCATTTCCGAAAGCAAGGCTTCGAGCTGGGACACGGGCTTTCCGTGCTGTTTGAACCAGTGTTGCATGGCCCAGACGGCACCGGCATACGTGGTTGCCATGGATCGGTTTTCCCAAGCGATCCTACGACGGATCCGGGCATCCGGATGGTTTCTGTAACGCTTCCATCCCTCCATCTGGGTGCGGATCAAGCGGGCAAGGCTTGGACCGTTCACTTCAAAATCCCGCTGGAACGCATCCGCCAAAAATTTCGTCTCCCATCCGGCAGGAATGTGGGGATGCCGAAAGGAAAACCGATATTGCCCATGGGTGTCTGCAATGTCGATCTCATCGGCAGACAACAAGGATCCTTCGGCCTTGTGTTTTTCATAGAGCTGGGTACCTGGATTCGGGGTATAGAGCATGAATTGATGGAAATCGGTTGCATGGGATACAGCATAATCGATGACCGCCTGCATGTCTTCGGGGCGGTGTTCCTCGAGGCCGATGATCGTCGATCCCAGCACCCGAATGCCATGCGACTGCAGTTTCCTGACCAGGGCCCGGGTATCCACATGGCGAAGTTTGGGATAGGCTGCATTGTCACCTTCCAATCCCATCCAGACCCAAGACACCCCAAGCCCGACAAGCTGTTCGATGTCGTAGGATTCGAGTACTCGGGCAGAGCTGAACACATAGAGGGACCAGCTCTTGTCGTGCTGCTGCATCAGCTCGAGAAGCCGAAGCGCCCGTTTTCGGTGCAGCAGAAAGTTTTCGTCCAGGACAAAAAACGACTGAACCCCCAGTTTTCCCTCGATCTGCTGCATTACATCGAAGAGGGCGTCTCCGGTCTCATAGAAATTGATAAAATGCCCTTTTCCGCCGAAGAGTGCAGAAGTCGAGCAGAAATTGCAGCCTACCGGACAGCCGACGGAAGGCATTAGAATGGCTGCCGTATCCCCCGGTTTCTCCTTCGGGCTGTAGCCGAGAATGCGCATCCCGAAACCGGAGTAGACGGCAGGATGACGGATCGGAGCCTTCGGATCCTGACCGAGAAACCGGCGAAACCAGGCCACGCCGTCTCCTTTGACAAAATGATCGGCATCGACGATGGCTTCCACGTCAACGGCGTTGGTGACATGGCCGCCGACAACGATCGTAGCCCTGGGCTGATAGAGGCGTACCAGTCGACACATTTCCGCCACTTTTCGAATGTTGGGAATAATACCGCTGATACCGATGATGTCATAGCTCGTTTGCTGAAGCTCGGCAATGAATCGTTCCCGCGTCGGGAAATCGAGCAGGGTACATGGGGCATCGATGTTCGCCTGCATCAACAGCAGACCGAAACTTCGATGAAACATCCGCAGGGAGAAAACCCCCTGAAACCGGGTGACTTGATTGTGGTAGAGCTCCATGGGATTGATGGTGCGAGAGCCGAAGGCATCGTCCTGGGCATAGGGACCGAAAACGCTCGAGAGCAGAATTCTGGCGTGTTTTCCGAGGGGATGGGTGGGGAACATGGGCGGACTCCTTTCGTTGGGTGTTGGATCGAAACGATTCAGGATCGATTCGACCGCAACGATACGTCAACGAAAGGAACAGGAACAGCGAAAACGAAACAGATGACATTCGTTTTACATAGGATGGATCCGTTTTTGAACTTCGTGAGCGGGGGATACCCCGATAAACTTTCCTACGAAAGTCGAATATCAGGAGTCAGGAGTCAGGAGTCAGAAGTCAGGAGTCAGGAGAAAGCGGATGGCCCCCCATTTTTTGTAGCTTGCTCCTGCGACTTTCATGAAGCGGGGTGAAACCCGGGTTGCATAGCCGATTCCTACGAAAGTCGCACCTGCAAATTTCCAAGGGCAGAACGACACAGCATCCACTCTTTTTCCGAAGCCGTCTATGCTTTGATGGACTCGCAAAAAGTCGCTGTACCCCCGATTGTGGGGTGTTTCCGGGCCTGAGCATGGGGGGAGAACCGCCTTT
>CAZJXF010000189.1:0-5740 GCA_964549995.1 uncultured Desulfatirhabdium sp.
TATTACATACTGTAATTTCAGTTAGTTAAAAATCGACTTTTTGCGAGACCATCAAATGTGGCGAGAGCGTGAACTTGGGATTTTGAGATTGGTAACATGAAAGGGAAGTGTGGATTCATCTTTGGGTAACATCGCCATATTGATTCCTGCCTTGAACGAAGAGGCAAGTATCGGTTCGCTCATCGAGGGCATCAATCGTTATTGCGGTGATGCCACCATTGTGGTGATCGATGATGCAAGCACCGATCGTACAGCCGATGTTGCCGCGTCAGCCGGGGCCATCGTGCTGCGCCTTCCCATACGGCTTCACGCATGGGGAGCCATGCGAACCGGTTTTCGGTATGCCCAGAATAGAAATTTCGATATCGTCATTACAATGGACGCTGACGGGCAACACCGACCCGACATGATCGCTCCGCTGCTTGAGCCGATCGCATCCAAAACTGCTGATGTGGTTATCGGCTCATGTGTCGAACGCGGAAGCCCGGGCAGGAAAATGGCGTGGGTATTTTTCCGGTGGATGACTGGCCTGGGCGTGGCGGACCTTACCTCCGGATTTCGCGTTTACAACAGGAGCGCCGTAGACATCATCATGAGCTCGGATACCGCCCTGCTGGATTATCAGGACATTGGCGTTCTGCTTGCTCTCCGGAAGGCCGGGCTGAAAATCGTCGAGTTGCCCGTTTTGATGTGCCGCCGACAAAACGGCATATCCCGGATATACGCTTCTTGGGCCAACGTGTTTCGATACCTGCTCATAACCTCGGTGTTGTCTGTTGCCAAGAAGGAGTTTTCCGCCGACAATGGCCCGGATGTCACGCCTGCCTTCAAGAGGAGCGTTTGAATCATGAGGGTTCCGTTCTCATGGGTTTCCATCGGGCTGGGCGGATGCGTGGCGTTAACCATCCTGTACATGGTGCGAAAGAACCACTTGGTCGTCAGCCATTCCCTGTGGTGGCTGTTTGTTGCGGCAGGCAGTATTGTGCTGGGTTGTTTCCCGAAACTGATGGACTGGATCGCGGCCCGGATTGGCGTTCACTACCCGCCGATCTTTGTTGTTGCCCTTGTTATCGCCATGATGATCATCAAAATGCTGACGATGGATCTGGATCTTTCGGAAAAAGAGCGAAAAATCCGGCAAATGGCGCAGCGCATCGCCATTCTGGAGCATGAGATTCAAAGCCGGAAGGACCGGAGTGAGAAATGAATGGGTTGAGGGCGATCTTTTTCTGATGATCTGTTAAAACCAATCTATGGCCAAGAAAAAATACATTTCCGATCCCTCCCGCGGTGTTCAGGAGCCGGCTGCAGCTCAACCCAAAAGTGGGAACAAACGGACTTCGAGCAAACGGAGCTCTCCTGCCGTTCTGCCCCCAACCCAGCAGGGAGGTGGTAAACCGTCCGATTCCTTTTTGCAGGATGGTCCTTTCCTGCGGTTTGTTTCCGGCCATCTGACTTTCATTCAGGTCCTGTTACTGATGCTCATCACCGCTGTGGTCTATGGCGCAACACTCGATGTGCCGTTTTATCTGGATGATTTTTCCTCCATCAAGGAAAATCCCCTTATATATTCTTGGAATCATCAGATTCGCTCCATTTTCGCTGCAGAACCGCTGCGATGGATCACCTACCTGAGCTTTGCCCTGAACTATCAGTTCCATGCCTTTCAGGTGGCGGGTTACCATGTCGTCAATATCGTCATCCATGCACTCAATGGGCTGATGGTGCTTTTTCTGGTCAAGGCCATGCTGAAGACGCCTGCTTTTGAGGAGCGTTTCGGCCCCTCCGAAACCGAATGGATCGCTTTTTTCGCTGCGGCGCTTTTTGTCGTTCATCCGCTTCACATCCAGGCGGTTACCTACATCGTGCAGCGGGCGGCATCCCTTGCCGCGCTTTTTTATCTGGCTTCCATGCTCGGATACCTTCGGGCACGGATCGCCTCCTCTCCTGCTGGCCGTATCGGCTGGGGGGCGATTTGCCTGCTATCGATGCTCTGCGCCTTTTTCACCAAGCAAAATACGGCGACCCTGCCCGCTGCGTTCGTTCTGATGGAGCTCTTGTTCTGGCGGATCCATCGGAAAAAGCTGATACTGATCGCTCTGGGGGGAGCCCTTGTCATGCTGGGCGCCTGGATTCTTTTTTCAAAGGCGCTGCATCTGGATCCGTTTTCCCTTCAGTCCATGGCCGTCATCAGTCAGGAAACCCAAAATATCTCCCGTTCGGCCTACATGATGACCCAGTTTCGGGTCTTGTGGACCTATCTGCGGCTTTTTGTCTACCCCATTGGTTTGTGCATCGACTACCAGAGTTATCCCATCTACACCGAATTCTGGCAGACAGCGGTTCTCTATTCCTTTCTGGGGCATGTGCTCCTGCTGTGTGCCGGGCTCTGGTGTATCCGTCGTTATCCGATGGTCTCCTTCGGGCTTTTCTTTTATTATCTGGCTCATCTGGTGGAGTCGAGCGTTCTGCCGATTACGGATGTGGTCTTCGAGCACAGGGCCTATCTGCCCGATGCCGGACTTTGCAGCATGCTGGGCTGGCTCGGGGGCAGGCGATGGCAGGGCATGCCCTCTTCCCGGATTCCCCGGACGATTTCGATAGCTATCCTGGTTCTTCTTGGAATCATCGCCTGGCAACGGAACGAGGTTTGGCGGAATCCGATTGCACTATGGCAACAGAATGCCAGCCAAATTCCTGAAAATGGCCGGGCATGGATTACGCTTGGCAAATATCTGCTTGAAAGCAAACGGTATGAAGAGGCCTACGAGGTGACCAAAAGATCGGCCGAGGTTCGGACGGATGAGCATGGAGACCGGGTGCTGCGCTTTGATCAGGAGGCGCTCGTGAACATGATTATCGCCACTGTCCGGCTGAAGCGATATGAAGAAGCGAAAAAGCTGATAGGATATGCGCTGGAAAGCGACATGACGCCGATCAACCGGTACAAGCTCTACATCAATTATGCGAATATGATGCGATTTCAGGGGAAACTGGAAGAAGCCGAAAAGCTGTATCGCAAGGCATTGGATATCTTTCCGGAAGGGGTGGACGCGAAACTGAATCTGGCTGCGCTTTTGGGAATGATGAAACGGTATGATGAGGCGGAAACGATCGTGCATCAGGCGCTGCGTATCGATCCAAACAGCGCCGTTGCAAGAAAGGCCCTTGAAGCGTTGCAGAAAGTCAAAATGCATCCATCCACCACGGTGGAAAATCCGTCCGATGACGGGGATTGATCGAAATTTCGGGATAAGGCCGCTGACTTGGGACAAGGGGTTCAAAATCGCTGGGTTGGGTTGGATTATGCCAGAGCCATCTGTTCCATTGGCGTCATTTGCGGGCATTTGCGCGTTTTCGGGACCTCGCTCCTTTTCGATCCGAATCGGTATCATGACCATGTGATGCAGATTTCGGATATCCTGAATTTCAACATCATCAACCAGACCGTTCCGGTTTTCTTTCTGGTTGCCCTGTTTCTGCAATTTGAAAAACAGCTTTCCGGAAAATTCGATTTCAGGGGAAGAATCGAACGGCTTCTGTACATGTATGGCTTCTGGGTTTGTTGCGTTCTTGTGCTGTACCGGTTTGAAGACAAACTGCAACTCGTCTGGCCGAATTCGATCCAAAAGCTTTTTCTGCTGCTGATATCGGGTGCAAACTCGCCATTTTATTTCCTCGCTTCCCTGATCCTGTTAACGATTCTTTCGTATTGGTGTAAGTCATTGCGGTTTTGGTATATGGCATCTTTTGGCATTCTGTCATTTGTGCTCCTTATTGTTAATCCTACCCTTGTCATGGTTTCGGGTTCCTGGCAATGGCTCGTTGCATTTTGGAATCCACTCAATTTTTTGGTGTACGTTTTTCTGGCGGGTCTGGTTGCCCATTGGCTCAAATCGGATCCTGGCATTCTGCATTCCAGAAAGCTTACTTTCTTGATGTGGTTTCTGGTCGCTGGATATGGCCTGAGCGCATGTCTGGAATGGATTGGCTTTCGGGGAATGCCGAATTATGTTTATGATGGATATGCATTTCCTCCATTCGCACGCCCATCGATCGCCATCGGTGCCCTGCTGGTTTTGTTATTTGCACTGCGAATGACGCGTCCTCAGGGAATTGTCATCCGAACTCTTTCAACCTATTCCCTCGGGGTCTATTGTCTGCATGGATTTGTCGGTTATTATCTCAAGAAAACCAGTCACAATGCCGATGTCGCCCTTTCCCCTGTTTTGGAGCTTGCAATTACATTGGGAGGATCGTTGCTGTTGTCCGCCTTGCTGCGGAGGGCCTTCCAAAAAGGGCTGATATGATCCAACCCGAGAAACTGCGGATTCCCGTCATTTTTTTGCTGGGGCTTTTCTATGTGTTCGGCACTCCTATCTTTGAGTCTGCAGATGAGCCTGCGCATTTTGCCAGAGCCTATGGTCTGGCGGAAGGGCAGATTGTATTGCGGGATCATCCCAGCCCATTGATTGCTTTCATTTTTCAGAATCTCCAAGCCCACACGTCCGATCAAACAAGAGCGGTTGTCCGATATCTGGAAAAATACGCCGGGCTGCCCGTGCAGGAGCGGATCCCCAATATTGCATATAATGCAGCTCTCTATTCTCCAATACCCTATCTGCCATTTGCACTCGTCATCAGGATGGCCACGGGTATCTGGGACTCGGGGGATGCGTATGCGCTACGCTATGCATTTTATGGATGCAGAATGATCTCTTTGATCATTTTCTGTATTCTGTTGTCGATTGTTTTTCGCATATCTGCCTTATTCTCCTGGCCGTTTTTCAACATCGCCTCTCTGCCCATGGCCCTTTCTCTGGCAGGCAGCATCAGCCTCGATCCCCTGCTGCTGACATCTGTCATGCTGGTGCTGGCCCTGAGCTGGTCCAATTTGCAGAACATGAAGATCGTGATCGGTTTTTGGGCGGCCTCTATCGGTATTGTTTCGACAAAACCGCCGTATGTTCCAGTATTGTTCTCTGCGCTGCTGCCAATGGTGCTTGGTCGCAAAGACAGACAGAAAGGGTTGCTTCGGATTGTGTTGATGAGTATCCTGTTATCCCTTGTCTGCACGGGGATATGGCAATATGTTGTGAACCGGCAGGATGTATGGCACTCATCCAGGGATTTTGTCGACCATATTGTTCCCGGGCTTCAGTTTGATTTGCGCCATCAGGCGCTTCTCTTTCTGAAATCGCCATCCGTATTTTTCAGAATGGTTTACACCGAGATCATCTTGCATGCAGGGCAATGGTTTCGGGAAATGATCGGGGTTTTGGGCTGGTTGAACATTGCGGTTCCAAAATGGATTCCACCTCTATGGATGCTGATGGCCACCGCTTCAGCCTTTCTTCATCCGGAAAACGGGAAGCTTTCGGTCAGGCAGAAAACGGTTGTTGCAGCGGGCTATGCTGCCATCATGGCGCTGGCATTCATCGGTATCATGCTTTCTGCATTCCTGATCTGGGTTCCTGTAGGGGGAAGCACCATACCCATACAAGGAAGATATCTGCAACCCATTCTGGCCTGTTTTCTGGCAGGATTGACTCTTGTGGTGGGTGGATGGGGTGCGAGTTGGAACCCGCAATGGATTTACATACTGAAGTTGGGATCGTTGACACTTTCTGTTATTATCAACGTGGCGTCCATCTTGACTGTCATCCTGCATTATCAGGAGACTGTACTAGTGTTTAGTTGCATAAATTTGCGATAATATATATGCTGATGGCAACCATTC
>CAZJXF010000190.1:0-5693 GCA_964549995.1 uncultured Desulfatirhabdium sp.
GTGTCTCCTCCCATGCGACTCGGATGAGACTTGTGGACTTTTTGCGAGACCATCAGTCATGATAGACTCGCAAAAAGTCAGATGCTCTTGTTTAACCCGCAGGAGAGCGGGTGCATTTTGCTTGCGCAGCGGAAAAACTCAGCAGCCCGATCTCGTAGGATCGGGCGGATGGCCAAGATGGAAAAGATGGCTTTCTGAAAGGCAACATCCGGATTATCCATCCAAAACAGATGAAGCGCGTCCGCCCGATCCAACGATATCCGGCTGCTTCAAACACGTTTCCGCTGCTTCGCAAAACACCACCCGCCCTCCTGCTGGAAGCCCGACATTGGAAGGAAATCGGTAAGAGGCGACTTTTTGCGAGTCCGTCAGTCCAGCACCATTTCCGTTTCTTCCAGATCCGCCGCGTGTTCGGCCAGGAATTTGGCCGTGTCCAATTTCGGCTGGATGCGCTGACACAGGGTTTCGATGTGAACGGCCGACAGAACGACGTGGTTGCTGTCCATCACCAAAAGAGCGCGGGTCTTTCGGCCATGGGTCGCATCGATCAGCCGACCTGCCTTTTTTGCGTCGGTTTTCAGTTTCTTTGCAGGAGCCGAATTCGGAGAAATGACGGCGATGATTCGATCAGCCGATACATTGTTTCCGAAACCGATCGGAGCCAGTTTGTTCATGAACCCCATGAATCGCATTTCCTTCTATTCGACGTTTTGTACCTGTTCACGCAATTTATCGAGCTCGGCCTTGATGTCAACCACGCGATGAGCGACTCCGGCCTTCTCCGTCTTCGACCCGATCGTGTTGATTTCCCGATGCATCTCCTGAATGAGGAAATTGAGTTTTCTTCCAGAAGGCTCCGGTGCCGTCATGATGCTTCGAAAATGGGCGATGTGGCTGCCGAGCCGCGTCAATTCTTCGGTGATATCGCTCTTGGATGCGAGAAAAGCCGCTTCTTGAGCCACACGAACCGGGTCGAGCGCTACATCCTTGTCGACCAAAAGGCCGATTCTCTCGATCAGCCGCTGCTGATACCAGGAAAGCAGCCCCTCGGACTCTTGGGAGATTTCCTTCAGGAATCCCTCGATCTGTTCGAGCCGCTGCTCGAAGTCGGCCTTGAGGAAGTCTCCTTCGTGGGCCCGCATGACACAGAGAGCATCGACCGCATCCTCGATGCATGACTGAATGTCCGGCCATACCGCTTCGACATCAAGGGTCGGTTGAATCATCTTGATGACTCCCGGAGCCGAAGCGATCAGATCGATTTCGATGTTCCCGCCGAGGCCAAGCCGATCCCGAAGCTGGCAAAGGCTTTCATAATAGCCCACGGCCAGCTCCGGCTGGACGACCCATGCATCCGCCGAAAGTCCCGCCCCCTCGAATGTCAGGGTAACATCCACCCGCCCCCGAGAAATCCGGCCACCAACCGTTTTCTTGACGGCCTCCTCCTTCTCGGCAAAGCCCTGAGGCAACCGGACGACCACGTCGAGATTCTTACTGTTGACCGATCGCATTTCACAGACGACGGTACCTGCACCATCACACGATCGTTCGACCCTGGCAAAGGCAGTCATGCTATAAATCATTCGAATCACCGTTGTGCGAGCCCATCACGCTTCAACCGATCCATATCGAAGACGTATTTTTTTCGGACCTTGCGCAAAAATCCCAGGACGTTGTCTCGGGCATAATCGGGATAGGTCCAGGGCAAGAGCTGAAATTCCCCCCGCTGATAGATCAGGGTCAGGTCGGCGTAAATGCCCTTTCCAATGGAAATCCGATGGGCGTAATTCTTGCCGGTTGCAAGCACAAACCGTTCCCGAAGGAGATACCCTGGATCGATATTGACGGTCCGCTTTCCCCCCTCCTCTTGCAAGGCACACTCGAACCCGTTGGTGGTCCATTTGATGTCTGCGAGGGTGTCCGGATCGATCGTACGTTCGAAGGACATCATCCGACGAAACAAGGGCTGCCCCATCTCCCGCTCGTAGTAGGCGGTACAATCAAACGGGAACCAACGGCTCAACACATCGATCGGCCCGAAGCAATCGACCAGACGATCGAACACGGCCTCGAAGCGGTGTTTGTCCCTCAGAAAGACTCCGACGACCAGCTTGGCGGGATCGGGTGCCCGGGGTTCACTCATGAGCGTCCGGTGAAATCGGCTTGGCTTCTTCGATCAGCATGACGGGGATCTCATCCACAATCGGATACATCAGGCTGCAAGCCTTGCAGACAAGCCCGTCCTGAGATACAGTCAGATGGATTTCCCCTTTGCATTTCGGGCAAACCAGGATTTTCAGCAGTTCGGTATTCAACGCCATGGATGTTCCTCTCCCGTCTTCGAAAAAAGCGGCATCCCCATCGGCGCTCACAAGCCCGCTTCCGTTGGATGCCGCCGTTCGATGTCTATCCGAACATCACCCCAACCGTTTCAACACCCCTTTGAGTTCTTCAACGGCTGCAGCCGACTTTTTCAGGGCGGCCATTTCCGCATCCGTCAGCCGAATTTCGATGACCTGCTCGATTCCATTTGCGCCCAGCTTGACAGGGACACCGATGAACAGATCATGGATGCCGTATTCCCCCTGGAGGTAGGCCGCACAGGGGAGAATCTTCTTCTTGTCTTTCAGAATGGATTCAGCCATTTCGACAGCGGCCGATGCCGGAGCATAATAGGCGCTGCCCGTTTTGAGCAGGCTGACGATTTCCGCACCACCGTTGGCCGTTCGCTTGACCAGGGCGTCGATCCGCTCCTGGCTCATCAACTCGGTAATCGGGATACCGGCGACGGTGGAGTATCGCGGAAGCGGAACCATCGTATCCCCATGGCCGCCGAGAACGAACGCATGCGTGCTCTCCACGGAAACATTCAGCTCCATGGCGATGAAGGCCCGGAACCTTGCCGAATCCAAAACGCCGGCCATACCCATCACGCGATTCTTGGGGAAACCGCTGGCTTCGAGAGCCACGTGACACATGGCGTCGAGCGGATTGCTGACGATGATGAGAATGGCATTGGGGGAATATTTGACGACCTGCTGGGTGACACTGCGGACGATACCGGCATTGGTTCCGATGAGATCGTCCCGACTCATGCCCGGTTTTCTGGGAATGCCGGCCGTGATGATGACAATGTCCGAATCGGCGGATGCCGCATAGTCGTTCGATCCAACGAGATGGCTGTCGTGTTTTTCGATAGGAGCCGCCTCCGCCAGATCCAGCGCCTTCCCCTGCGGAACCCCTTCGATGATATCGATGAGAACGACATCACACAGTTCCTTTTCACACAGCCTCTGGGCAGCCGTTGCCCCCACATTTCCCGAACCGATAACCGTTACTTTCTTGTCCATGGAGCACTCCTTCTTCATTGATGGTTGGTAGGCAGGAAAACCCTGCAATGGTGATGATCCAGATTTTCTTGATGAAAGTCTTCCTGATAACATATACGAACGGCTTGTCAAGGACTTTAAAGAACTTTAACGGAATCCAAATATACACAGGATTTTTCTGAGCGATTGACTTCAAGAAGGAAGCTGATAGAATTCTTGGAAAGATACCCCTGACGAATCGTCATGCGCTTTTTATCGCCGAAAGGCCTACGCACCCGTTCCACAACCTCACAAACTCTATCGAAAGGAAGCCCTGCATGACTTCTACCGCAGTCATTCAAACCCATTTCCCGGAACTGAGCCTGAAGAACCGCGGCAAGGTACGGGATATTTACGATCTGGGAGAGCATCTGCTGATTGTCGCCACGGATCGCATTTCAGCCTTCGATGTCGTCATGAATGAACCCATACCGGATAAGGGCAAGGTACTGACTCAAATTTCCCTTTTCTGGTATGAAATCATGAAGGATATCGTTTCCAACCATCTGATCACTGCAGATGTCTCCGCCTATCCGGCCGCATGTCGTCCCCATGCAAAGGAGCTCGAAGGCCGCAGCATGCTCGTCCGGAAGGCGAAGCCGCTTCCCATCGAGTGCGTGGTCCGGGGTTATCTGTCCGGCTCTGGCTGGAACTCGTACAAAAAGAACGGTACCGTGTGCGGCATCCCCCTACCTGAAGGGCTTCGTGAATCCGACAAGCTTCCCGAGCCGCTCTTCACCCCATCCACAAAGGAAGAAGTCGGGCACGACATCAACATCGATTTCGACGAAACCGTTCGGCGGATCGGAAAACCCCTTGCAGAACGCATCCGCGATCTCAGCCTTGCCATCTACATGAAAGGGGCCGCCCTTGCCCTCGAAAAAGGCATCATCATTGCGGATACGAAATTCGAGTTTGGTCTGGTGGGAGACGAGCTCATTCTGATCGATGAGGTATTGACCCCGGATTCATCCCGGTTCTGGCCGAAGGATCGCTACGAACCCGGCCGGGGACAGGACAGCTTCGACAAGCAGTATCTTCGAGACTATCTGCTGTCGCTCGACTGGAACCAGCAGCCGCCGCCTCCGCCGCTTCCGGAAACGGTGATCGTCAACACCCGCAGGAAATACATCGAAGCCCTCCAGAAGTTGACCGGACGACATGACGAACTGGTCTGATCAGGAAATCGACCTCGACAGGATCGATGGGACGGATCGATCCTTTGCGATCACCACGACTCGGAGCATCGAAACCCTTTGCCATTCCATCGACCGGTTCGGGTTGCTGGCCCCGCCGATCGTACGAGGTAAGAACGGAAGCTATCAGATCGTGACCGGGTTCCACCGGATCGATGCATGCCGCATGCTGGGATGGAAGCGGATCTGGGCTCGGGTGGTCGATGCTTCGGATGCAACCTGTGCCGAAATCGCCGTTGCCGACAACACAGGGCAACGCGGCCTCAACTGGATCGAAACGGCACGAGCCTATGCCCTGCTTCGGCCGCACTGCCCCGATGAAACCGCTTTGCTCGACCGCGGTCAGATATTGGGGCTTGCGGCTGGTCCGGATATCCTCCGAAAGACGGCCGCGCTTCTGGCGCTGCCGGAGGCACTCCAGCGATGGGTGGAGGAGGATGTGCTGCCGATGCCCATGGCCCTCGAGCTGGGTCGGTTGGAGCGAGCGGAAGATGCCGTCGCGCTTGGAGAGCTTTTCTGGAAACTCAAACTTGGACTGAATCGGCAGCGGGAATTGTTGGCGTACGTGTCGGATATCGCCCGGCGGGATCGGCAACCGATCTCCAGCATCCTGAAAGACCCGGAAGTCACGTCCATCCTAGAAGAGCCGACCGCCGATACGCCAATCAAAACGAATCTTCTCCGCAACCTTCTTCGTAGAAAACGCTATCCCCGCATCTGTGCCTTTGAAGAGCAATACCATCAAAACGTCAAAAGGCTCCAGTTACCGAAAGGGGTAAAGCTCGTTCCTCCCGAACATTTCGAAGGCTCAAATTGGCGGATGGAAATCCACTTCGAAACACCTCACGAATTCCGGGAAACAATCGAATCACTTCGGGAGATCTGGAAGCGCGCTGCCTTTTTGAATCTGCTGACATAGGGCGGATTCGTCGAATGAAGGCAACGGCTTGCTGATGGGTGGTCTTGCAAAAACCGCAATCCTGCCGGTTTTCTTCCAATGCCGGGCTTTCAGCCCACATTTCCCACCCTTTTAAGTCGTGATGGTCTCGCAAAAAGTCTCCCCCTCCCGATTTCCTTCCAATGCCGGACTTCCAGCAGGAGGGCGGGTGGTGTTTTGCGAAGCAGCGGA
>CAZJXF010000191.1:0-5662 GCA_964549995.1 uncultured Desulfatirhabdium sp.
TTTCCGATGCAGCGAAAAAGGTGTGCCCGCCCCCATGCGGCTCGCTGAAGACTCACTGACTTTTTGCGAGTCCATCATATTTTGGAGGGAAGGACGAGGACAGGGCAAGGTAGTGACCGGAGGCGTTTTTCCATATTCCACGCAGCTATTGAAAGGCGACATTTTCCGGGAAAGCGAATCATTTCTTCCATTCGGGATGATGGTCTGAAGAAAAGTTCCAAAACGGATGTTCCTCGGCCAACATGGCGGATATCCGGCGCTCCCGTATTCCCGGTTTGACGAAAGGGAGAAGGGAGCAACACCAGGGCAGGTGGGCGCTTTTGCATGGTCCGAAGACCCTCATGCGCATCTCGATAAGGAAAATCTACCGTTTCGATGGGCACGAGGGTTTTGTTTTCGGATATATCCGGAACCATCCGTTTCTCTTGCCGTTCCGAAAGAAGATGTTGGAGCAAATGCCGATCCCGAAAATTTTCCGGGCGGGCGATCGTCAGTCGATCCACACCAAACCATGCCGTTATCTGTAGGGATGCTTCGATCCACATGTCCAGATGAATGGCCGCAGATTCGGCGCTCCAATGTGTTCGGCCCAGATCGAGCCATATGGTTTCTCCGGAAAGGGTGGTTTTTTCGGGTATGATTAACACAGGCAGGGTGGAGCGGGTGACCATCGATAGAAGGGGGGTTCCGGCAAGCCATCGAAGCGCAGAGAACGAAGGGCTTGCGCCGATGACGATCCAGCCGGTTTGATGGGAGTCGGCTGCCTTTTCAAGGAGTTGATTACATACATCGCCACCTGCGGCAGCAATCTGAACAGGATAGTGAAGATCATCGGCGATTTCAAATGCGCCACTGAGGGAGGCTTCAATATCCGCGAATAGGTTTTGACGAACCGATCCAACACCTGTAAGGCCGAGATCTCCTTCATAAAGCGGCGTCACGGCAATGGCCGTGACGCTCGCATGCAGCCATCGGGCTATCGAAATGGCCTCTTTCAAGGCATGATAGCCCGATGCTTTTCCGTTGATACCGACCCAGAGATGTTCAGGCCGTTTCAATTCCTTCATCGAGAAGCATTTCCGCTCGTTTGACTTTCCACATGGCTCCCAGGATGATGAACGCTCCTGTCAAGAGCGCAAGACACATGATGATGAAGCTGATTTTTCCCAAAATGTCAATGGTATTCTGTTCAAGATGCATCAGGTTCAACTGGACAAGATACTGCGGGACGGCCAACGCTCGGCTGACGGCAACGATCAGCATGATGGTGGCCATGACGATCTTGATCATGCTTTCCTTGACATAGGTCGTTCCGATGGCGCCAAGCTGAACGCCCAGAAGCGATCCGGCCAGGATGATCAGCACGAGCCGGATATCGACCATGCCGTGAATGGCCCAATTGATGGAACCGGCAAAACCCATTATAAAGGCGATGACCAGCTCCGTTGCCGATGAGACGAGTCCGCCGACACCGACCACATACATCATTCCAGGTACGCCGATGAACCCGCCCACGGCAATGGTGGCAGCCAGCATACCGGTGGCGAATCCGACGGGAACGGTAAACCACAGGCTGATGGTGACATTGGCCGTTTTGAAGTGGATCATGGGTGGTAGGTGGATGGACTGGAATTTTTTCGCCAAAGCCGTCGGTTTGTCAGCGCTTTCCGTTCCACTCGATTTCAGCGCATCCTTGAAGACATATCCGCCGACGACGACCAGGACCACTACAAAGCTGAGGCTGACATAAAGATTCGATCCGGCCTGACCCCACGTCTTCAGAATCCACTGCTGCAGCTGGATCCCCGCCTGAACGCCGATGCCTGCCGAAGCGGCCATGACGATACCCAGTTTCAAGTCGACCTGGCCGTATTTGAAACGCTTAAAAGCACCAACCATCGCTTTGGGGAATTTGTGGCACATGTTGCTGGCGACGGCCACCGTTCCAGGAACACCGAGACTCATCATGCCGGGTGTGAGAACAAAGGCTCCGCCGGAACCGATGAATCCGCTGACCAGACCGCCGATAAATCCGACGAAAAAGAGAAACGTGATGGACATAGCGTTCAAATCGATGAAATTGGCCGATTGTTGTACAATATCATGCATGGTTTGATTTCCTTTCGTTAGGGGACTGGATCAAGGAATCAGTGCCCTTTTTGACGGCTTCTCCGAAAATGCTGTATGCGGTGTCGTGATACAAGCCTTGTCGCTGGGCGTATGTCTAAGTACGCCTCGCTGACGGGTTGTGCACTCTTTGCCTGCGGCATTTGGGGGAAGCCGTCCATATCTATCTTGGACTTTTTGCGAGTCTATCCTTTGTTGCGAGTCCATCAAATGTTGTGAAACGGATTGATATGCGCATAGGCTCGGGGTCTCTTGGTTGCAGTACGCTTTTTTTCGACGACGGCCTTTTCGGTCTTTCGAAGAGCATCTTTTTTCATGGCCTCGATGCCGAGAAGAGACCAAAGGTGACTTGCAAATGATCCGTGAATGAAGGAAAAAACGAATACGGTTGCGATGGGCATCGCTGCATACCAGCCTCCACGAGTGAAATAGGACATTACGGTGTTGGCATTCAGAAAAACGGTTGCATACAACGCCGCCGTCGCCAAGCCGTATAGGATGGTCGGCTTCCAATGTTGGGTTCTTGATGCTGGAACTTGGGTTTTCATAAGGTCTTCTCCTTTCGTATGATTTGAAAGAACGTGGACGATCGGGATCGATAGTTCCGATCCATCGAAGTTTTCATTCCGTTCGATATCTGTGACAATCATTTCGATCCGCCGGAATTCCGCCTGGATCGACTGGATGACTTCTTTCAAAGAACCGCTTCGCAACACCTGGGTACAACCGATACCCAACGTTTCTGCACGGGATTTCAGGAGCATTCCCGAGAGCTGTGCTGCAGTTCGAAACGTTGGATCGGCCTCAGTGGGATGGATGTTGACTGCGAGCAATTCACAATCCAGTCGCTCGGCCAGATGCACTGCATGCGTCACCAGTTCGGTTCGAAACTGATGATCGGCGCTTAATACCAGAATCTTTCGCGTTTCCATGGGAAGGCCTTTCAATACAGTCTGATCAATGAGCTTCATGGAGTTTTCCCAAGGGTCTAACATGGACACTCGGTCGTTTCAGTGGACGCATCCTTTTTGCATATTCCCTTCGCGACCTGCTTCGAAGGAATACAAGAAGCATGCCAGGTGCATCGGCTCATCTCGTGGCAATGGCATTCAGGACGGATTCAAAGCCGATTGGAAGCGCCTTGACAGGGGGACCAGGGGAAACCATAGGAGGCGAGAGCGATTCCTGTCGATGGTAGGGCGTTACATATTGCAACATCCTCCTGAATGGCGCATATGTATCTTCTTGAAATGGAACCCGGTTTCTATTATTTCACATCCAATGCAACGTGTTGCAGATTGCAGCGGTTCACCAGGCCGGTTCCTTCCGGTCAAAACGCTTTCTGAACAGAAAGGACGCAACCATCATGTTTTTCAGGAAAACCCAGCAACGGGAGCAGCCTGCCCCGCAGAGCACGGAATCGGCTGAAGCGTCATCGTCGCTGCATCAGAAAATTCAGCAAGCCGCCCTGCCGGCACCCATCGCCGCCGCCGCTTTTGCCGAGCTCGAGCGTCTGGAAAAAACCGATCCTTCCGCGCCCGAATACGCTATCGGTTTGAACTACATCGATTTGATTCTCGCTCTGCCCTGGACGACGGTGCACGATATTCATATCGATTTGCATCAGGCCGAACGGGTGATGGAATCCCAGCACTACGGTCT
This sequence comes from uncultured Desulfatirhabdium sp., assembly GCA_964549995.1. Lineage (GTDB taxonomy): Bacteria > Desulfobacterota > Desulfobacteria > Desulfobacterales > Desulfatirhabdiaceae > Desulfatirhabdium. Next base: position 3,790 of record CAZJXF010000191.1, read on the forward strand.
TAAGCAGGTCAAGGAACGTATTCTCGAATATTTGGCGGTTCGGACCCTATGCAGCATGCGCGATTTCTGGATTCTGATCGTGGACGATGAACCGATCGCCCGGACCAATCTGGAATATGTCCTGAAAAAGGAAGGATACCGGGTCGATACCGCAGGCAATGGACTCGAGGCCCTGGATCGGATGAAAACCCAGGAATTCGATCTCATCCTGACGGACATGAAGATGGAAAAGATGGATGGTTTCCAGTTGCTCGAAACCGTCCGTAAAATTTCCCCCAAGACGGACATCGTCCTCATCACCGGGTATGCAACGGTCAACTCGGCCGTGGCCGCCCTCAAGAAAGGCGCCACCCATTATCTGCCCAAACCGATCAATCTGGATGAACTGCGCGAGACGATTCGAGAGATCCGGGGCAGAAAACGCGCCTTGCAATGCGGAAGAAGCCCCATCCTCTGTTTCACCGGGCCTCCCGGTACCGGAAAGACATCGATCGGACGAGCGATCGCCGAATCCCTCGAAAGACCGTTCGTTCGGATCTCCGTTGCGGGGCTTCGGGACGAGGCGGATCTGAGGGGGCACCGACGGACCTACGTCGGGGCGATGCCCGGCCGGATTCTGAATGAAATCCGAAGGGTCAACGCCCGAAATCCGGTCTTCATGCTCGATGAAATCGATAAGATCGGACAGGATTTTCGCGGAGATCCCGCATCGGTGCTGCTCGAAATCCTGGATCCGGAACAGAACAGCCATTTTACGGATCACTACCTCGATCTGCCTTTCGATCTGTCCGCCGTTCTCTTCATCACGACGGCCAACGGCATCGAGAACCTGCCTGCCGCCCTGCGCGACCGCCTGGAAGTCATTGCCTTCACCGGGTACAGTGAAATGGAAAAGCGGCAAATCGCCTTTCGCTATTTGATTCCGAGGCAACTTCGGGAAAACGGCCTCAGGAATCGGAGAATCGAATTCACGGAAGAAGCCGTCGGCACCCTGATTCGGGATTATACCCAAGAGGCCGGGGTACGGAACCTGGAGCGAGAGATTGCAGCCGTCTGCAGGAAGCTCGCCCGGATCTGCCTGACGCAGGAAAGCGAGGCAGGGCTGCAGCAGTCGGATTCGTCCCTGACAGTGGGGGAGGCCTCATCACCGGAGCCGATTCAGGTGGATGGGGAAATGGTGACCCGGTTTTTGGGTCCGAGACGCTACAATCACCTGAGCGTCGAGACGTCCGGCCGCATCGGTGTGGTGACGGGGCTTGTCTGGACGGAATTCGGCGGGGAGATCATCTCGGTGGAAGCCGGCATCATGAAAGGTAAGGAGAATCTTCTGCTGACCGGATCCCTCGGAGACATCCTGCGGGAGTCGGCCCAGACGGCGCTGAGTTATGTGCGAAGTCATGCGGACATGTTGGGGATCGATCCCGACTTTTTTCAGGACAGGGACATCCATATTCACATTCCGGCTGGAGCCATCCCCAAGGAAGGGAGTTCAGCCGGGCTGACTATCGTGATGGCGCTCCTATCCCTCTTGAAACAACGAGCCGCCAAACCCCGGGTGGCCATGACCGGTGAGTTGACCCTGAGCGGAAATATTCTTCAGATTGCCGGCCTGCGGGAAAAACTGCTTGCAGCCCAACGGGGAGGTGTCACAACGGTCATCATTCCCCGGGCCAATAGTGTCGAGCTGGCCGGGATGGATGCCGATGTTCTCGAAGGGCTCGAGATCGTTCCGGTGGATGATGTGCCCTCTCTGATCGATGTGGTGCTTGAAACGCCGTGACGGTGTGGCCATTGCTGATGGACTCGCAAAAAGTCGCGCTACCCCCGATTTTGGGGTTTTTCCGGGCCTGAGCATGGGGGGAGAACCGCCTTT
>CAZJXF010000192.1:0-5645 GCA_964549995.1 uncultured Desulfatirhabdium sp.
CCTTACGAGCTCGGGCGGCTGAGTTTATCCGATGCAACGAAAAAGGCGTGTCTCCGCCCATGCGACTCGGATGAGACTTGTGGACTTTTTGCGAGGCCATCATGCCTTGGTTCCTGATGAAGACAGGCTTATTGAACCCATTATGGCGTTGTTGCGGATGGCATCCATAACCTGTGTCACCTTTTCTTGCGATGGGTTGGCCCTGAAAGGGGTGTTGCACCTTCCGGATGTCGAGCCGACGGCCGTCGTTTTCGGCTCTCACGGGCTCTTCAGCGATGTCGAATCTCCCAAGCAGTGTGACATGGCCCGATGCTGCAGCGATGCAGGTATGGCCTATTTCCGGTTTTCCCACAGGGGATGCGGGGAAAGCGAAGGAACGCCGACGGATGCCGTCGATTTTTACGGGCGGGTGCGGGACCTCGAGGCAGCCATCGAGGCGGTGGTGCCTTCCTTCGGGCGGAGGCTTCCCGTGGGCCTTTTCGGAAGCAGCATGGGCGGTGCCGTGTGCCTTGCCGTGGCTTCACGGTTGCGGCCTGCCGCCGTGGTCACCTATGCGGCTCCTATCCGCTCCATCGGCGCAGGCGAAGGCGCCGTCCTACCAGAGGGGATACCGGAATGGATCCTGCGGCATCCGGCCTTCGGATTCGATTTGCGTGGCCGGCTTTCAGGCGTGAGCCATGTGCTGGTCGTGCACGGCAGTGCCGATCCCGTGGTTCCGGTTTCCCATGCCCAGGATATTTTCGAGCGGGTGTCGGAGCCGAAGCGGCTCATCCTGCAGCCGGGAGGAGATCACCCGATGAGTGATCCCGAACACCAGGAGCAGTTTCGGGGGGATGCGATGGCCTGGTTTCGAACCCACTTGTGCCGTTGAACAGTTGGACCGACCCGATCCGCCCCTTTTCCCATTTCCCACTTACCGATTTCCTTCCAATGCCGGGCTTTCAGCAGGAGGGCGGGTGGTGTTTTGCGAAGCAGCGGAAACGTGTTTGAAGCAGCCGGATATCGTAGGATCGGGCGGACGCGCTTCATCCTCTTTTGTAAGAATAACAGCAGGTTGTCTTTCAGAAAGCCTTTGTTTCTATCTTGGCCATCCGCCCGATCCTACGAGATCGGGCTGCTGAGGTTTTCCGCTGCGCAAGCAAAATGCACCCGCTCTCCTGCGGGTTAAACAAGAGCATCTGACTTTTTGCGAAGTCCTCAACCCCACGAGGTGCCCATGCCTGAAGAACTTCCCAAGCCCTTCCTGACCCGGGCCTTCATCAAGATGGCCCTCAAGCGGACCTTTGCCTTTCTCTTCGTGGCGGGGATGGTGTACGGGCTTTCCGCCCTGATGTATGCCACCAAAACCATCTACAAGGTCAAGATGAACCATGCCGTCGTTCTGGAACGGCTGGGAGGCAAGCGCGATGCCATCACGGATGTCGGATGGCACATCCGGCTGCCCTTTTTCTCCCGGATCGAGCAAGAAGTGCCGCTGATGAACCAGACCCTCTATCTGGGCGGCTCACCGGAACCCATGCAGATCATCTCGCGGGAAAATCTGGCGTTGCGCATCTCGGCGCTGCTGACCTACCGCATCGTGAACCTGAAGTCCTGGGCCATCGAAAACTCCCAGCCCCTCGAGCTGCTGAAGGGGGATTACGACGGGATCGTCAAGGACATTCTCCAGGCGCAGCAGGCGGCCACCCTCATCAGCGAGCGCGAACGCGTCAAGGAAATCATCTTCGAGGCGCTCAAGTCCCGTCCCATCAACGAGGGGGGGCCAACCCTCGAGAAGAAGTACGGGATCGAGATCGTGAGCTTCACCTTGAACGAGACCCACATTGCGGACAAGCTCGTGGAAGCCACCGAAGAGAAGAAGCGCCGGGAGCTCATCGCAGAAGCCGACAATTATGCGGCCGACCAGGAAGCCGGACGGATTCGCAAACTCTATGCGGCCTATCTGGAAAGCATCCAGGCCCTGCAGAAAGCGTTGGGCCGTCCCGACGGCTCCACGGATACGGCCCTGCTGCAGTTTTTGACCCAGCAGAAATGGGCCACCGCCTATGAAAAGAACCCTGAAGGCCAGCGGACCGTCGTTATCCAGAACACGCTGGAACCTCCGGCCATCACCCTGCCTATGCCGGCCGAACCGGCCAAGAAGACGACGGGAGACCGCTGATGGCCAAACGCATGACCAAAGAGATCCGTACCATTCGCCTTCCCGAGAAACGCATCCGGGAAATCGAGGCGCTGGTGGACTCCTGGCCGTATGAAACGAAGGCCTTCATGCGCTCGCGCCTCAACCAGTACAAACCCCATTCCGACTGGTTCAGCCGCGGAATCGAGTGGTTCTTTTCGCTTCTCGAGGAACCGGCCGAACAGCCCTTCACCATTCTGAAAGACCCGAAGATTCTCACCGACTGGCAGAAACGCTTCGAGATTTCCGGAAGGACCAACCCGCTTCAGGCCTGGAACAAGATTCTGGAAAAGGAAGTCTCCGCTCGGGACTATCCTTATTTATTGAGCCTTCTCGACAAGGCCCTGGTGGATGTGCATGTGCCGGTGGAACTCGTGGATCTCTTCGAAAAAATCTACAAGGCCCACATCCGCAAGGAATACCTGAACGATCCTGCCGTTCCCAAGGCTCCCCTCATCCTTTTCGTCGGACCGAGCGGCAGCGGAAAGACATCCACCGTCATTCACACCCTCGAGCAGGTCATTTTCGTCAACCAGGTTCTTCCGGAAGTCGATCTCGACCGGAAAAAGGACGAGATTCTGGCGAACGAGCCTTTCTGGCGGACGATCGAGCAGATCGATCCGACCCTTGCCGAGGAAATCGCCAAACGCAGAAAGCTCAAGCTCTACAAGGCACTGGCCGGAATTCCGATCGTCGGCCGGGTGTTGAAGCGCGTCATCAGTCGAAGCCTCTCCCAGCTCGAAGAGCAGAGTCTTCCCGTCGACTATGCCATGGTGACCCCGAACGATTACCAGACGGCGCTTGCCGGTGAACCGGGCAATTATTTCAAGAAGGCCCTCGGCGATCCCCGCAAGACATCCATCCGGCATGTCGAGGAGGCCCACAGCGCCTTCGGCAAGGCGGAGAGCGGCAACTCGGGAGTGGAGCGACAACAGCGCACCCTGATCGATACGGCCAACATCATCATCGACGAAATCATCAGCGGCAGACGCGACTGTCTGTTGATCGCAACCACCGATCAGCCCGAGCGCTTCGATCCGGCCATCTACCGGCGGTTCGTCGAAAAGGGTCGGATCATCGATCTGTCGGAATTTTGGAAGAATCCGGCGAACCTGCGGGAGGTCGTCCGGCTCGAGCTGCTCCGAAACGACATCCGGGTGATGGACCCGCCCGATCCGTCCTGCGTGCAAACCGCTCGCTGCATCGCGACGGCGGATATCGAGGCTGCCGTCGATCGTATCTATCGGATTTTCAACGAGCGCACCCTGAAGATCACCCCGGCCTATGTCCGGAAACTCGTGCATTCCATCATCGAAATTCAGGGCGGATTTTCGGCTTTCCATCTCGACGATCCGATGCTCGTGCGACGGGCCTTCGAGCTGGTGGCCAAAAACGCCTTCGGGGATCTCTTCGAGAAGGTCGTCGATCGGATGGACCGAAACGTTCCCTGGGACGAATATGTGGGCAGTGTCAAGGACGTGTTTTCGGAGATGGCCAACAACTGCCTCTATTACGGGGTGAGCGAGGAGAAGGGGGTGGTGTTGAACGGGCCGCCCGGAAGCGGAAAGACGTTTCTGGTCCGAACCTGGCTGAGCGAGAACAAGGACATCCACGATATCGCCACAAGCCCGACGGCCCTGCAGGATCCGACCAAACCCATTGACGGCGCCGTGGAAAATCTCGAGAAGGTGTATGACATCGCCAAAATGATTGCACCCACCGTGGTGTTCTTCGATGAGGGGGATGCCTTGGCGCCTCGGCGGAGTGCCTCCGGCGGGCAGCCGTCCGACAAGCTTACGAACAAGTTCCTGAGCATCATCGACGGAGAAATCCCTCTGAACAAGGTGTTTACGGCCCTGACGACCAACCGTCTCGACATCCTCGATCCGGCGCTGATCCGTTCCAAACGGTTGAAGGTCCTCGAAATATCGGGCCATCTGCGGCAGAAGGACATTTTCGACATCGTTCGGGTGACCCTGAAAAACGCCCCTCTCGATGCCGGGCTCTCGATCGAGACCCTGGTCGACACGGCCAAGGGTATCTGCAACACCCCTGCCGATTATGCGGCTTTCATCGAGAAGGCCCGCTCGCTTCGGAGCACCGAATTCGAAGTCATTCAACGGCTGCGGGAGCTGACGGACGCAACGGACGAGGCGCGCACGAAATTTATCAAATTCAATTTCAAGACCTTGATCGGGATCCTCGACGCGCTCGATGCGCCGCAGAGCTTCCGCTCCGAGGCGAGGGCCGATGCGCTGACGTTTCTGCACCGCTACGACGAGCTGCTGCAGCTGGTGGCCCCGATCCATGCCCTCGAGGACTATCCGATTCGGCACTCCCATCTTCAGTCGGCTCGGATCGAAATTTCGCATAGCCCGGTCAAGAAGGGGAAGGTTCAGCTTGACGAATTCCTCGAGGCGGAGCTCAGCCAGGAGCCTCAGGTCGGCTTCATCATCGGCGTGGGCGCAAACGATGTCTCCGGTGTGCTGCTGCCTATCGCCACGAGCCTCACCTACAGCCTGTCTCCGGAAAAGGTGCTCGTCACCGGTGCCGTGTCTCCGGGCGGAGCCTCCGGGGCCGAGCTCGAAATGGCCGTTCAGATGACCCAGCAGTCGGCCAAGGAGGCCCTGACACTCGTCAAGAACTACCTGCAGAGCCTCGACCCCAAGGTGAGCATCCCGCGGCTCATGGGCGAGTTTCTCGACCAGTACACCATCCACCACCAACTGCTGACGGCATCTTACAATGTGGGTGGGCCTTCGGCGGGCTATGCCTTGGCCCTGAACACCTTGTCGGCGCTGCTGCAGATTCCGATCTACAACGATTTCGGCATTACGGGGGCCCCTTGGACCAAGGGTGTCAAGAAAGGGGAGATCGGCGGATCGGTCATCATCGGCGGGCACAAGAAGAAGACCGAAAAAGTGCTCCAGCATCTACGGCGCATGTACATGCCGCTTCAGAACTACAAGGATCTGGAGATCGATTACCTCGTGAACTACTGGGAGCAGAACAAGGACATTCTGGGGGTGACGAATTTCGGAGACTTGGTACCGGAAGTCGTCTGGCTCGATGCGGAATACGAGGCCGTGCTGCAAGAGCTGACCGGATTGCGCATCCAATACAAGCTGCAGAAGTATCGCGGGATGAGCGGGGACGAGGCCGTGAAAGAGCAGATTCTCGAGCGAAAGCAAGTCCTCAAGGAACGGTTGGAGCGGCAGATCGTCGATCGGCTCGAAGCCATCCGCAGCTACCTGCGGAATCCCGTGAGCGACCCCCATCTGTCGCTCGAGGAAATCTTCTTGAAAAGCAAACCCCAGCGCATACCCACCCTCGGCGGCCTGATGGATATCGTTCGCGGCAGCCTGCGGCGGTTTCCCTGGAAACGGGGTGGAGTGGATGAGTGAGGCATGTTTGATGGACTCGCAAAAAGTCGCTTCATCCCCGGCTATGGTTCTTGACGGGCCTG
>CAZJXF010000193.1:0-5587 GCA_964549995.1 uncultured Desulfatirhabdium sp.
TGCTTGTCGAAAACAAATGGTACACGTTCTGGGAAGAGAATCATTTTTTCGATGCGGACGAATTTTCGGATCGTCCCGCTTATTCCATCGTCATTCCCCCACCCAATGTCACGGGTGTTCTGCATATGGGTCATGCCTTGAATGTCACCCTTCAGGACATCCTGTGTCGATACCGTCGTCTCAAAGGCGATGCCGTTCTGTGGATGCCGGGGACGGATCATGCCGGTATCGCCACCCAGAATGTCGTCGAACGACAGCTTGCCGAAAAGGGCCTGTCCCGTCACGATCTGGGGCGGGAAGGTTTTATCGAAGCCGTCTGGGCTTGGAGAAGGGAATCGGGAAGCGCCATTATCAACCAGCTCAAACGGCTGGGAGCCTGCTGCGATTGGCGCCGCGAGCGGTTCACGATGGATGAAGGGCTCTCGAAGGCCGTCCGTCAGGTGTTCGTTCAGCTCTATCACGAAGGACTCATTTACAAAGGCGATTACATCATCAACTGGTGCCACAGGTGCCATACAGCCCTTTCGGACCTCGAGGTGGATCACGAAGAAGTGGACGGCTTTCTGTACCATATCCGGTATCCCTTTGCCGGGGCCGACGGTCATCTCGTTGTCGCCACCACCCGTCCTGAAACGATGTTCGGGGATACGGCCGTAGCCGTTCATCCCGATGACGATCGATACCGAGATCTGCCGACGGCCTCCGTTGTGCTGCCTCTTGCCGAACGTGTCCTTCCGATCATTCGGGATACCTATGTCGGCATGGAATTCGGGACGGGTGCCTTAAAGGTGACACCGGCTCATGATCCCAACGATTTCGAAATCGGCAGACGTCACGGCCTCGATTCTCTCAAGGTGATCGACGACGACGGAATCATGCTGCCTCCGGCGGGAGCCTTTTCGGGAATGGATCGCTTCGCCTGCCGGAAGGCGGTCGTCGAAGAGCTGACCCGCCGTGGATTGCTGGAAAAGGTTGTTCCTTACAGACATAATGTCGGGCACTGCTACCGGTGTAAAACCGTCATAGAACCCAACCTGTCGAAACAGTGGTTCGTCCGGACAAAACCCCTGGCCGAGGCCGCTGTGGCAGCGGTCGAAACCGGCCAGACCCGCATCGTTCCCGAAGTCTGGGTGAAGAATTATTACGACTGGATGAACAACATCCGCGACTGGTGCATTTCGAGGCAGATTTGGTGGGGGCACCAGATTCCGGCCTGGACGTGTGCGGATTGCGGCGAGATGACCGTGGCTGTGGACGATCCGAAAACCTGTCCGGCCTGCGGCAGCCTGCGCCTCATGCAGGAAAGCGATGTGCTCGATACTTGGTTCAGCTCCGCTCTCTGGCCGTTTTCCACGATGGGCTGGCCGGAAGACACGCCGCTTCTGCGCAAATTCTATCCGACGTCCGTTCTCGTCACGGGGTTTGACATCCTCTTTTTCTGGGTGGCCCGCATGATGATGATGGGCATCCATTTCATGAAGGAAGTGCCCTTCCGGGATGTCTATGTTCATGCCCTGGTGCGGGACGAGGCCGGAAAGAAGATGAGCAAATCCAAGGGAAACGTGATCGATCCCTTGACGATCATCGACCGGTATGGAACCGATGCTTTCCGGATGACACTTGCCGTGTTCGCAGCACAGGGAAGAGACATCAAGATGTCCGAAAAGCGGGTGGAAGGGTATCGCCACTTCGTGAACAAGCTTTGGAACGCCGCCCGGTTTGCCATGATGCATCTGGAGACGGCATCCGATCTACCCCCGAAGAGCGAGGAGCTCCCCCTGCCCCATCGGTGGATCTTGTCGAGGCTTCAGGCCGTGATCCGCTCCGTTTCCGAAAACCTCGACACCTATCAGTTCAACAATGCCGCAGGCGATCTCTATCAATTCGTCTGGCACGAATTCTGCGACTGGTATATCGAGGTCATCAAGCCCGATCTCTACGAGAAATACGGTGAAGGGTTGCGGCTTACCGCCCGGGCCGTTCTCTGGCACGTGCTTCGGGACCTGCTGCTGTTGCTGCATCCCTTTGTCCCCTTTGTGACCGAGGAAATCTGGGATGCCCTTCCCGGAACCACTGGAAGCATCATGAACGCCTCTTTCCCAGAGGTCGATCCGGAACGGGTGGATCTGGACAGCGAAAGGCGGATGAAGGTCCTGATCGATATCGTTTCCGCCATCCGCAATATCCGGGGTGAAATGAACCTGCAGCCGTCTCTGACCTTGTCCTGCCGCATCCACAGCATCGACGAGCGGATTCATGCGGCTGTCACCGAGCAAGGGGATCGGATCCGCAATCTGGCCCGACTCGACGACATCGTTCTGACGGCTTCGGATGAAAAACCGAAGCATGCGGCTGTGGCCGTCATCGAGAACGCCGAAATCTACGTACCGCTGGAAGGGGTGCTGGACATCGGGCAGGAGCTGCAGCGTTTGGGCAAGGAAATGAACAAGGTTCAGGCGGAACTCACGAACATCTCCAAGAAGTTGATGAACGAGGATTTTATCCGGAAGGCACCCGAAGACGTCATCGAAAAAGCCCGGGAAAAACAGGCACTGCTCGAAGAGAAGCGCAACCGGATGCAACTGCACATCGAAAAGCTGCAGACACTGTAGAGGGAACGCATATGAACCTTGCCCGAACGGCACTGGTTGAACGGCTGATTCGTCTTGCCCTGGATGAAGATATCGGCACGGGGGACATTACGACGGAGAGTCTTATCGATCCCGGAATGATCGGGGTGGGTCGGATCATCAGCAAGGAGCCGCTGGTGCTTGCCGGAGGCCCCATTGCCGCTCGGGTGTTCGAGATGCTGGATCCATCCCTTCTGGTTTCGATCCCTGCTGCCGACGGGGATTTTGTGCCTTCCGGAACGGTCTTGATGACTGTGAAAGGATCGATGCGTTCCCTGCTGACGGGGGAGCGCACCGCCTTGAACTTTCTGCAGCGCCTGTCCGGCATCGCCACCCATGTCCGAAACTACCTGCAGATGATGAAGGGGCTTTCGCTGCAATTGGTCGATACCCGAAAAACGACACCGGGGCTTCGGGTGCTGGAAAAATACGCCGTTCGGATGGGAGGCGCCCGAAACCATCGGATGGGCTTGTTCGACGGGGTATTGATCAAGGACAACCACATCGCAGCCTGCGGTGGCATTGCACCTGCCGTCGCCCGCATTCGTAGGCACATTTCCCATCTGATGAAAATCGAAATCGAGGTCTCGACCCTCGAGCAGGTCCAGGAAGCGCTGCAGGCGGGGGTGGATGTCATCATGCTCGACAACATGTCGATCGAGATGATGCGAAAGGCTGTGTCCCTGATTGCTGGAAAAGCCCTGGTCGAGGTTTCCGGGCGGATTAACGCCGCGACCATTCCCGGTCTTTCCGGCGCAGGCATCGACATCGTTTCCGTCGGCGCCCTTACGCACTCGGCCAAGAGTGTGGACATCAGCATGGATATCGAGCCGACAGAAACCGGCTCGGCGGAGCGTTCCGCATGATTCCGCTTCGGGATACGACCCCGTCGAAAAACTATCCGGTGGTCAATACGGCGCTGATCGCCGTCAACGTGCTCGTGTTCATCGTTCAGCTCGGACAGGGACGGGATCTGGATCGTTTCATCTATCTCTATGGACTCGTTCCCGCCCGCTACACGGTACCGGCCGTAGCGTCCTATTTCTCTCTCGGTCAGCAGCTTCTGTCCCTCGTCACCTTCATGTTTTTGCACGGCGGATTCTGGCATCTTCTGGGGAACATGTGGTCCCTCTACATTTTTGGGGACAATGTCGAAGACCGGATGGGATCGGGGCGATACCTTGTCTTCTATGTGCTGAGCGGGCTCATTTCGGGGCTAACCCACCTGATGTTCAATGCCTCGTCGAACGTTCCGACCATCGGCGCCAGCGGCGCCATCGCCGGGGTGATGGGGGCCTATTTCCTGATGTTTCCCCGATCCAAGATTCTCACGCTCATTCCCATTCTCATCATTCCATTCTTTTTCGAGATACCGGCGTTCTTCTTTTTGGGGGCATGGCTGCTGCTCCAGTTTCTGAATGCCGCAGGAGACCATTCGGCAGGCGGTATCGCCTGGTGGGCCCATATCGGCGGATTCCTGTTCGGGATGGCATTTGTCCGAATCCTGCCATCCCTTCCGTCCATCGGGGTAAGCGATCATATCCGCAGCTACACGGAAAAACGGACGACGCCTCGGCTTCAGATCATCAAGCCAACCGGATCTATGGAAGATCCCCATCTCTATGGCGTCCTTCAGGTTTCTCCTATGGAAGCCATCGCCGGAACCCTCAAGATGGTCAATATTCCTTGGGGATTCGCCAATCGCCTCTTTCGGGTAAGTGTGCCACCGGGGGTTCGGGATGGAACGGTTCTGCGGCTGAAGGGGATGGGTAGGATGACGAACGATGGGATACGAGGGGATCTGCTGCTTCGGGTGGTTGTTCAACCTTGATGGGACTGGCTGAAGGGCGGATAGTGTTTCTACGAAAGTCGAATATCAGGAGTCAGGAGTCAGAAGTCAGGAGTCAGAATAAAAGCGGAAGGGCCCCATTTTTTTGGGCTTGCCACTGCGACTTTCATGGATCGGGGTGAAATCCCGGTTGGATGGAGGAGTATCGCGTAAGTCCAAGATGCGTCGTTTGCAAGTGCGAACGTGCGAAAGCCTGCAGGGGCGACCCGACGGGTCACCCCTGCGAGGTCGAGCGTAAGCCAATGATCTGAATCCTTGTATTTGCTTCGAATGGCGACCGGATTTTCATCTTCCTGAGCGGTTCTCCTCCCATGTGTCTCGGATGAGACGTTTGGACTTTTTGCGAGGCCATCATTCATGATGGGTGATTCCACCGACAAACAGACGCCCAACCCCAGCAAACGCAAAAAGCTGGGAGAAATCCTCATCGAAGCGGGCTTGATCGAGGAGAAGGATCTGCTGCGCGCTCTCGAGCTTCAGAAAATCAAGAAGAAGCGCGTCGGTCAAGTCTTGATCGAAATGGGGATCGTGGATGACGAGCAGATCGCCAAGGCCCTGGCCGGCCAATTGAAGATTCCTTTACTTCGCCTGACCGATGTCACTATTCCCAAGGAGATCATCGATCTGGTGCCGCATGACATGGCCCTGAAGCATCTGCTCATACCGGTCAAGGAGGTCAAGAAACAGCTCGTTGTCGCTATGGCGAATCCCCTCGAGTATGCCGCTCTCGACGATCTACGATTCATCACCCAGATGCCCATTTTCATGACGGTCGCACCCCACAGCGACATCGTGGCCGCCATCAACAAGCACTATCCCAGGAAAGGGCTCGACCATGAGCTGACACCGGAAATCGGGTTGACGGACGGCCTGGAAATCGTCAGTCAGGCTCCCGAAAAGGAACAGAACGTTCAGGATTTGCTGAACCTGACGGAGTTGCCGCCGGTCGTTCGGTTCACCAATTCCATCCTTGCGGATGCCATTCGACAGAAAGCCAGCGATATCCACATCGAGCCGCAGAAGGATACGGTCGTCATCCGCTATCGGGTGGATGGGATCATGCGGGAAATCATGCAGATCGACAAACAGGTACATACGTCCCTGGTTT
>CAZJXF010000194.1:0-5450 GCA_964549995.1 uncultured Desulfatirhabdium sp.
CGGGCTGCTGAGTTTTTCCGCTGCGCAAGCAAAATGCACCCGCTCTCCTGCGGGTCAACCAAGAGCATCTGACTTGTTGCGAGTTCATCAAAACGTGATGATCTCATACCCCCGCTGTTGAAAACCGGCGATGCTCGGATGCCCGTTCATGTCATCCAAAAGAACGAGCCCCTGGCGTTCGGCCTCCTCAAGCGTTCCCAGTTTCCGGGAGCAGGCCTTGCAAACGCCTGCCACCAAACCGGCGGTCTTCACCTTTTCCCAGAGACCGTGCAGGGGATGATCCTGCCCGGCAAGCTCCGGCAGCAATTTCGTCGAAGCCCCTTCCATAACGATGGCAGGGCGATCCCCCCGTTCCTTCATGTCGAGGGCATTGAGCAGCACATGGATGAAACACATGGGATCCCCGTTGAACACGAACAATGCGATCGTTTTCATGGTACCTCCTTCGTTTCCCTCAGGATGTTGTCGATCGTCTCGCGCAGGCTCTCCCGCCAGGGACGGGTATGGATGCCGAAGGCCCGTCGGATTTTGTCACAGTTCAAGGCCGAATAGGCCGGCCGTCTGGCTGGGGTTGGGTACTGCTCCGTCGGTATAGGCTCGATGCTTTTCATTTTTTTCGGGATGCGATCGCCAGCCATTTCGATGACCGTCTTCGCAAAGCCGTACCACGAGGTGATCCCTTCCCCACAATAATGATACGTTCCCCAAGGTACGGAAGGCGCTCCGTAAACCGCCTTACACAGCACCAGCAATGCGGAAGCCAGATCCGCCGCACAGGTGGGACATCCCATCTGATCGTCCACGACCCGAAGCGTTTCCCGTTCCGTTGCGAGCCGAAGCATGGTCTTGACGAAATTGTTGCCGTACACCCCGTAGAGCCAGCTTGTCCGAACGATGAGATGGCGGTCGAGCCGCTCCCGGACATGGGCTTCTCCGGCGGCTTTGCTGCTGCCGTAGACGCTGAGCGGCCCGATCGGATCCTCTTCCGTATAGGGTTGCGACTTGGTACCGTCAAACACGAAATCCGTCGAAATGTGGATCAGGGGCACATCCTGCATGGCGCAAGCTTCCGCCAGATACTTGGGCGCATCGGCATTCACGGCCCAGGCGGCATCCGGCTCCGTTTCCGCCCGATCCACCTGCGTGTAGGCTGCGGCATTCACCACCACGATCGGCCCATAGGATGCGATCAATTCGTTGACCCGATCCGGCGATGTGATGTCCCATTCGGGAAGATCGACCCCCAGATGGGAGAAGCCCATCGTCTCGGCCTGCCGCAGGATCTCCGTACCCAACTGCCCCTTAGCACCAGTGACCAGAATCTTCATGGTTCTTCTCCCATTCGAAAGAGCTTCTCTTCGGGAATATCACAAAGCCTCTGAAATACGGCATCCTTGGCGGACAGCAGCGGTCGCTCCACAGGCCAAGCGATACCCACATCCGGATCGGACCACAACAGCCCCCCCTCCCCCTGCGGATCGTAGAAATCGGAACACTTATAGAGAAAGAGCGCGGTTTCGCTCGTCACACAGAACCCGTGAGCAAACCCTTCCGGGATGAAGAGCTGGCGCTTGTTTTCGGAACTCAGCACCACCCCAACCCATTTGCCGAAGGTGGGAGATCCGATGCGCAGATCGACGGCCACATCGAAGACCTCGCCGGAGATGACCTGAACGAGCTTGGCCTGCGGATGCCGGATCTGATAATGCAACCCACGAAGGGTGCCCCGAATGGAAAAGGACAGATTGTCCTGAACGAAATCGCAGCCGATCCCGGCATCCCGGTATCGCTCTCTGTGATAGGTTTCCAGAAAATATCCCCGCTGGTCCGAAAAGACCTTCGGTTCGAGAATACGGACATCTTCGATGGCTGTTGGAATGACATTCACGGCTGAATCCTTTTGGACGGTTCTGGTTGTGGCATGGGCAGCAGGACGGTGAAGCAACTGCCCTGACCGGGGATACTCTCCACGGTGATATCGCCTCCGTGTTCGGTGACGATGCCGTAACTGACGGAAAGCCCCAGCCCGGTGCCTTCCCCGGTGGGTTTGGTGGTGAAAAAGGGATCGAAGATCTTGTGTCGGATGGCTGGATCGATGCCGGATCCCGTATCCGAAACGGCGACGATGACCCGACCGTTCTGCGCCGACGTCTGGATGCGGATCCGCCCCTCGTTGGCAATGGCCTGCCGTGCGTTCATGACGAGGTTCATGAATACCTGCTTGAGCTTTTCCATGTCTCCGACGATCGACGGCAGGTGCGGATCGAAATCCAGAACGATGTCGATCCCTGACAAGGAGAACTGGTGATCGAGAACGGCCACGACCTGCTCGATGGCCTTGTTGATATCGACTTCGGCCATCTTGGTTTCGGTTTTCCGGGCGAAATTGAGCAGGGCCTGAACGATGCGCTTGCAGGAAAGCGTATTCTTCTCGATGGTCTTCAGGTCTTCGTAGAGTTGGCTGTCCTTGGGCTGAGACCGCAGGAGCAGCTGGCTGTACCCCAAAATAAGACCGAGCGGATTGTTGATCTCATGAGCGATGCCTGCAGACAACTGGCCGAGAGATGCCAGCTTATCCGCCTGGAGCAGCTGCTGCTCCATGTTGCGGCGCTCCGTAATGTCCTTCACGATCCCCTCGCATCCGGTGATGGCATCCCCGGATTTCTGGGCGGAGCAACTCAGCAGAACGGTGAGAACGTTTCCTTCGGCGCTGCGGATGCACACTTCCCGGTCTTTGACGAAGGAGACGGTTTCGAGCTGCACCACGATATCCTCGTATTCCTTCGGTTGGCAGAAAATGTCCCGAAGCGCGATCCGGTTCAGGATGTCCTCCTTCGTTCGATAGCCGAGAAGGCGGATTCCCGCCTGATTGATATCGAAGAACCGGCCGTCCGCATCCGTAGCAAACACCATGTCCATCGAACTTTCGAAGATCCGGCGATACTTCTCTTCGGAAAGCGCGATGGCCTTGCGGGACTCGCTGAGCTCGTGAATATGGGCCGACAGGGAACGGGCCATGGCTTCGAAGGATTCGGCCAGATCCTGGATTTCATCACCGGAAAGCTGCCGGTAGACGCTGCAGTGCGTACACCATTTCTTCTTGTCGGCATTCATCCCTTCCGGGCAATTGAAGCAATGGGTTCCTTCGATGTACCAGCAGCGACGCAGCCGGTCTCCATAGGCTGGACAGGTCGTATCCATACAACCGGTCAGATCGAAACAGGTCTGGTGCTTGCTGCCCGTGATCCGAATATCGAGATTTCCGGCCAGCACATCTTCCGATGCCTTCTGGAGCCGTTTGATCCGATAGGTCACCTGATTGGCGAAGCCGGCGCCGATCAAGGCTGCGGCTGCAATCGAACAAACGGTCAGCATGAGAATGGTCATCATCATTTCTCGGATGGCGAAATCGATCCGGCTTTTGGAAATCCCGATTCGAGCCGTACCCAGCTTCTGACCGCCGATGGTAATGATGTGTGCAAAATCGTAAATGAACTCCTTATCCGCCCGCAGCAGCTGAATCCGCATCGGTAAGGAGACACTCACCGCATTGGCCTTTCGCAAATCGCTCGGAAACCCGTCCCGAAAGGAATGCGACAGAACCCGCTCGTCTTCGTCTAAAATGAAGGCATAGATCAGATCGGTCGAGGAGGCGAGGGCGCCGTCGATCACTTCCTTGAGCAGCAGCCAGTCGAGAGACAGCACCGCATCCCGGCTTCTCGATGCCAGATTCGAAACGATGGCCTGCCCCCGGTACTGATATTCCCGAAACAAAGACTGCTGAACGATCGAGCGGATCGGCAGGCTGATCAACAGGGCATTGATCAGCACGATGGTAACGATGCCGATGAATACCTTTCCCCGAAAACCGAGATGCATGGGTTTATCCGTTGAGATCGATGCCGAGGGTGTTCATGAGATGCCGGACCGGTTGCATGTCCCGATCGTCTGCAGGAATCACCTTCCGAAAATCGGCCTTCTCGAGAATGGGTTTGTGCTCGGGGTTTTGCTCGTCAAGATCGAAAAGGGCCTGACGGATTTTGGTGATGACGTCCGTGGCCACGTCGGGTCGGGTCGAATAGACCCATGCGGGATACCACTCGCTCGTCGCAAGCACCCGAATCTGATCGATATCGATCTTGTCGGCAACGACATTCAGGGTACCTTCCCGGATGAGACCGACATCGAACTGCCCCGAATACACGGCCAGAACCACTTTTTCCTGCTTGCCGCCCGGCCCGGGAGAAAAGCTGAGCTCTGCGAAGTCTTCCTGCCGGATGCCATGTTCGAAAAAATGACCCATCGGATACAGAAATCCGCCGGCGGATGTCAGATCGACGGCAATGACCCGCTTTCCCCGACAATCCGCAAGGGTTCGGATGGCTTCGTTGTCCTTCCTGCAGATGATCTGCCCCCGAAAGGCGGCTTTTCCGGAGGATTCCACGATCTGGGCGAAGACCTTCTGACCGTATCGTTGGGCGGTGATGACATAGACATAGGGATTGGTGAAGGAAATGTCGATCTTGCCCTGGCTGACCATGCGCATGTGCTCATTGAAGGATTCCGGAAAGACCTGTTTGATATTGAGGCCGGTCCTTTCCCGAAGATAGGCGATCAGCAGGTGATGTCGTTCATAGGAAACCGAATGCGCATACTGGGGAAGATAGGCATAGGTCACAGCGGGCGTTCTGTTTCGGGTATCGACGGTTTCCCGTCGATTCATGTCGATGGAAACCACCTGTTCGCTATCCGTGCATCCAGTGATTCCACAAAAAGATACCCATACAGATATCCATGCAAACATCCACTGGAAACGGCCGTTCATGACAGATCGACCTTGAAAAACTGGACCCCTTCATCCTGAAGAATCTTTTCTTCCTGAGGGGTGCTGACCCCTCGGATGTTGCGGGGCTCCGCAACGCCATAGTGAATCTTCAGCGCTTCGGCCGCAAATCGGCTGCCGACGTTTTCGAAATGCTGGTCCACAAATTCGGCGATCCGTTGTTTGAGCTCCTGAATATCGGTGGAACTGCGTTTTCGGTCCGGCTGAGATGATGTGTGGGTCCGAACAGCCGGTACAAAGGGTTTTCGGACAATGGTCTCGTCGTTGCAAACCGGGCAGAGAATCAGCTTATCCGCCAGCTGACGTTCGAAGGCAGCGGCATCTTCGAACCAGCCTTCGAAGCAATGCCCGTTACAGCATATCAGATCATATACAACCACGAATGTCTCCTGAAGCGTTCGTCCATGTTGAATGTTCTCGCGACCAGTCAGCTCCTTTCTACGGACCCGGACGCCTGAGGATCGAGAGAGAGCGCCTATGCGAGACCTTCATTTTATAACGGGAAACGGAAAAAGGGAAAAGGGAAAAGTGATGGCCCCGCAAAAAGTCGTCTTTCCCGTGCTTTTCGGGAATGCCGGGCATAAGCGGGGTGGCTGGGGAAGCCTTT
>CAZJXF010000195.1:0-5398 GCA_964549995.1 uncultured Desulfatirhabdium sp.
TCGATCCGGGAGGCCAGAAACGGGGCAGGGCCGCCCATCAACAGGATTTTCTTCGGATGGACCCGATAGCCTTCCAGCATTTCATGGATGGTATAGACGGGTTTTTCGTTGATCCGGTTCAGAAGCGCCGTCGCTTCCGACACGATGGTGTGACAGAGGGTATCGAGAACCCGCTGGGCCGCCTGCTCCATGTCACATCCCAGCTTCTGCGCGATGGGACGATATCCCTCGATAGAACGAGCCACATCTCCCGAGCGCAGCTTTCCAAGGATGCACAGGGCATCCGTCGGCGTAGGACAGGCGCCGCCGAAGGCCAGGGCGAACCCCTTCCGTTCGGGTCCGATCTTCAGCGTGCCGTCGGGGCCGATGGCAACGGCGCTGTCTCCTCCCAGGGCAAGAGAATGGCTTTCGATCGAGCGGATGAGGGTCTTGTATGGGCCGACGCAGATCCCGTTCGGATTGAGCACAGGGGCGAGGTTCACGAGAAGGGCGATGTCGGTCGTCGTGCCGCCGATGTCGAGCACGAAGGCATCCTCCTCGTCGAAGGCAAAGGCGAGCGATCCCATGACACTTGCCGCAGGACCGGACAAAATGGTTTGCGCAGGCTGATCGACCGATGCCTCCAAAAGCATCGTTCCGCCATCGGGTTTCATGATGTGAATGGGAACATGGATCCCCCGTTCGGCGAGGCTTTGCCGAACGGCGCCGAAAAAGGCGTGATGGATGGGAAAAACGGCGGCGTTGAGGTAGGTGGTTGCGATGCGTCTGGGGAAATTGAGGCTTCCGGATACCCGATGTCCGAGGAAGATTCGGTCGAAACCTTCCGGAAGGGCCTTTTGAATGGCGATTTCGTGGGCGGGGTTACGGACGGAAAACTTGCCGACAATGCCGACATGGGTGATGCCTTGCCGGAGAAAGCGCTCGGCGGCCTGCCGGACCTCCTTCGGATCGATGGGCTCGATTTCCCGGCCCCGGTGATCGATGCTGCCCCGCACACAGACATAGTGCTCGTTCGTTCGAAAAGCTTCGGGGTCCAGTCCGGGGCCGGCGCTTACGATCATGCCGACGTTCGGCAATCGACCCTGGGCAACAGCGTTTGTCGCGAGGGTTGTGCTGAGCACGATGCGTTGAAGACCGGTCGGATCGACACCTGCCGTCACGCGGCTGATGCCGCTGAGCACCGTATGAAAGAGATCGGTCGGATCGGTGGGAACCTTGACGGCTTCCCGTATGCCGTCTTCCGCCAGCAGCACAACATCCGTGTGGGTACCGCCGACATCGAGTCCAATGATCATATTCGGTTCCTGATCGAAAGGTTACCCTGATGAGAGCCGAACGAGATGTCGTTCGAAAACGTCGAAGTGGCGTAGGAAAAAGCGTTTGGTTTCCTGCCAGGTAAAGTCGGAATCGGTCCATCTGAGGATCGGGTCGGGTTCCTGTTCGGCATCTTCGAAGAAGATGAGGCTTTTGATGACATGGTATGCATTGGCTCCGTAGCTCGCGAATCGCTTCCAGAACAGTCGA
This sequence comes from uncultured Desulfatirhabdium sp., assembly GCA_964549995.1. Lineage (GTDB taxonomy): Bacteria > Desulfobacterota > Desulfobacteria > Desulfobacterales > Desulfatirhabdiaceae > Desulfatirhabdium. The sequence continues at coordinate 1,525 of CAZJXF010000195.1, forward strand.
CAGATGGTTTCAATATCATACCCGATCTTCGACAGCGCGTACAGATCGAAAAAATCTTTCTTCGATCCCCGTTGCGCGATGGCTTTCAGTTTTTCTGCGGCAAGATCGTCCGTATGGGCCAGTGCCATTCCTTCCCAGGGAAGAGGGGAGCGCAGCAACAGCGGGGCGTAGTGAAGAAAGGATATTTTGACGCCGTCCCATTCACAGTGCAGCGTTCCTTTCTGCATCAGCAGGACTCGTGTCGGCCGAATCGCATCGATCAGGTTTTCGGGGACAAAATCGTTTGGAGTGAAGAAGTCGAGATCGTTGGAGATCCGATGCCCAATCTGGATTGCAAGCCCCGTTCCACCGGCGAGATAGAAATCGGAGGTTTTCGGTGCGATCCAGCGAATGGCCTTCAGGGTATTGGGGGATAATACTTCCGTAAACATGCCACCTCGTCGAAGGGAATGCCCAATCGCACCGCCCAGTATTTACCGGTTTTCGGATCGAGGCTTCTTCGGGTTCTGACGACGTGGGCGATCGCCGCATCATCGTAGAGTCGTCGCAATACGGCGATGTCGTCGAAGTCTCCGAAATCGATCACCCGGGCGATGACGTAGGCGGCATGCTCCTGCGGATCGATGCTGTCGACATCCCAGAAAAACGGTTTTTGAAACAACCGATGAATGTTCACGATCCTGACCCTATCGGAATCGTTCGGCGCTGATCCCATATTTTCGAAGGATTTGCTGCAGGTGCTGGCGCTCCAGTCCGCAGATCTGAGCTGCCCGGGTGACGTTTCCTTCCGCCTGCTGGAGCAGGTTTTCGAAATAGCGGTTGTGAAAATCTTCGAGCATTTTCTGCTTTGCCGGACGGTAGGCAAGATCGAGGTAGCGCTCCGGCAGGCAGTCTGCGGCAGGCCGATCGCTCCAGCCGATGTCTTCCAGCCGGATCAGGTCTTCCGGTGCCAACACCACCCCTCGCTTGACAAGATTCGCCAGCTCCCGAACGTTTCCCTCCCATTTGTAGCTCAGAAACGCCTGCATGAGCTCCGGGGAAAAGCCTTTCTTGTCGCGATCGAGCTCCGCATTGTAGCGTTTCAAGAAATAATGGGCCAGAAGTGGAATGTCTTCCCGCCTGTCCCGAAGGGGGGGCATGTGCAGGTTGACGACATTGAGCCTGTAAAAAAGGTCTTCCCGGAACTGTTTGGCTGCGATTTTCTCCCGCAGATCGCAATTGGTGGATGCGATCATTCGCACATCGACCTGGATGCTGGCCGTTTGCCCCAGGGGTTTGATCTGCTTTTCTTCGAGAACCTGCAGCAGCTTCGTCTGGACCGAAAGCGGAATGTCCCCGATTTCATCCAGGCACAGGGTGCCGCCGTGGGCCTCCTCGATGAGGCCCTTCCTGTCCAGCGTGGCATGGGTGAATGCTCCCTTCTTGTAGCCGAAGAGCTCGCTTTCGAGGATGGATTCGGGAAGGGTAGGGCAGTTCACGTGCACGTAGGGTTTGGCGGATCGCTGGCTCATGGCATGAATGGCCCGAGCGGCCAGGTTTTTGCCGGTGCCGGACTCGCCGGTGATGAGTACGGTGACGTCGGTCTGGGCCACCATCTGAATGGTGTCGTACACCTTCTGCATGGCGGGGCTCATGCCCACGATGTTCTGAAACGTCTGCTCGGACTGGATGCGCTGCTGCAAATGGCGGTTTTCGTGCAGCAGGCGGCTTCGCTCGAAGGCCTTGGTCAGCAGGTGGACGAGGGGTTCATGCTCGAAGGGCTTGGTGATGAAGTCGTAGGCCCCTCTCTTGATGGATTCGACGGCTACCTCGATCACCCCATAGGCCGTCATCATGATGACGGTGATCAGGGGATCGATGGCCTTGATCCGCTCGAGCAGCGCGAGTCCGTCGATCTTGGGCATTCGGATATCCAAAAGCGCCACGTCGATGGAGTGGGTTTCGACGACGTGCAGACCTGCCAGGGCATCTGTGGCCGTGTAAATGTCACAGTCGATGTCGGCCCGGATAGAACGCTGCAGCAGCTTCAGCATGTCCTTTTCGTCGTCGACGATCAGAAGGGAAGGCTTCATGCGGCGGTTGCGGGTTCGTGCAGGGCGCTCAGGATATGGAATTTCAGGTCGGACATGCTGAAGGGCTTCTGGATGAATCCCTTGCATCCCTTTTCCAGAAGCTGGGTGGTGACCTCTCGGGTGAATCCGGAGCAGATGAGGACCCGGACCTTCGGATCGAAGGCTTGAAGCTTCTCGAAGGTTTCGATGCCGTTCCAGTCGGGCATCATCATGTCGAGAATGACCACCCGGATGCGGTCATGGTGTTCTTGATACAACCGAAGGGCTTCCTGGCCGGTGGCCGCCGTCAGCACCCCGTAGCCGAGACGGGTGATCATCTGGGTGGCGACATCCCGCAACAGGGGCTCGTCATCGACAAAGAGGATCGTGTCGAGCACCGGGGGCTCGGCTGGAACAGAAGCGGTTTCCGGTTGGTGTTCGACAGGATGCTGCGACAGGGGGAAGGCGACGGTGAAGGTGGTGCCCACACCCAACTGGGATTCGACCCAAATGGCACCTGCATGATTTCGGACGATGCCGAATACGGATGCCAGGCCAAGCCCGGAGCCGCGATGCATGGGCTTGGTGGTGAAAAACGGCTCGAAAATTTTCGGCAGATGCTCCGGCGCAATACCGACACCGGTATCCTGGACGGTGATCGAGCCGTACATTCCGGGCTGAACGGGATAGAGAGCATTCGAAAAGTCGCCGATCAGCCGCTTGTGGATGGTGATGTCGAGGGTTCCTCCGGAGGGCATGGCCTCGCAGGCATTGATGCAAAGGGTGAGCAGCATCTGTTCGATCTGATTCGGATCCGCATCGATCACGACCGGCTCCTCGAAGGGATGCAGCCGTACCTCGATGGTGCGGAAACTTCCCTCGATCATGACGCGAACGTTTTCGATCACCCGGTTCAGATCCAGTGGCAGCACCTGGTATTTGCCCTTCTGGGCAAAACCGAGCATCTGGGAAGTGAGTTTGGCCCCGCGGTTCACGAGGGTTTCGATGTCCTGTACCCGGCGTTTCTGCTGGGTGTTCGATGCGGGGTCCAGGGCGATCAGGGAGGCGTTTCCCTGGATGGCTGCCAAAATGTTGTTGAAATTGTGGGCGATGCCGCCGGCCAGTGTGCCGAGGGCCTCGAGCTTGGAAGCCTCGAAAATCTGAGTTTGGGACTGGTTCAATTTGGACGTTTCGATGACCCGGCCCATCAAATGGGTGATTTGACCCTCTGCATCGAAAAGAGCGGTTGCCTGAAGCATGACGGCAACGGAGGATCCGTCGCTGCGTTTGAGCTCGCAGGGAAACTGGTCCACCTTGCGATACTTCATCAGGTGGCTGAGAAGAGTAAGGCGGAATTCGGGAACGAGGTACCGCTCGAAGGCGTTTTGCTTGAACAGGGCTTCTTTGCTGTCGTAGCCCAGGATGTCGAGCAGGGCGGTACTACAGTCCAGGATCCGACCTTCGGCTGTGGTGATGAAAGATCCGTTCGGATCGTTTTGGAAATACAGACGATAGAGATTCGGGTCTGCAGCGGGAAGGGCGGTTTCCAATGAGAGGTCCGGAGATTGGATAACCTCTGGAGAACAGGGCGCCTGGTGTTCCGGGGTACCACTGGATGCGTTTTCCACAGCAAGACACCTGCATGTACCGGCAATGGATGCCATGTCCTTGGGAAATTTTGTCGAACCATTTTCGTTGATGGAAAACATCGCTCGACAAAACGGTGTTGGGGTTGCAGGTAAAGGTAAATGGGGAAGAAAAGGATGGAAAAATGGTCGGGACGACTGGATTTGAACCAGCGACCCCAGCGTCCCGAACGCTGT
>CAZJXF010000196.1:0-5287 GCA_964549995.1 uncultured Desulfatirhabdium sp.
TTTTCGTACATGGTGCCGAGTTTGGCCTGGAACAGGACCCCCTTGAGCTTTTCGACGCTTGCCTCGAGCGGTTTTTCGAGATCCGCCTTGTAGAAGAAACGGGCATCGTTGAGCCGAGCCCGCAGCACCCGCTCGTGTCCGTTCCGCACCACATCCATGTTCTTGGCCCGAGTGTTGTTTACGGCGATGAAGCAGGGCATGAGTTTTCCCCGGGCATCCTGCACGGCAAAATACTTCTGGTGTTCCTTCATGGAGGTGATCAGTACGGCATCGGGCAGTTCCAGAAATGTCTTGTCGAACCGGCCGCAGACGGCGACCGGGTATTCCACCAAATGGGTGACGATATCGAGCAGCTCCGGGTCTTCGATGATACGACCGTTCTGTTTTGCGGCCTCTGCAGCCACTTCCTGTGCCACCATGTGGCGGCGGCGCTTGATGTCTGCAATGACCCACGCCTTCTCGAGCTTTTCGAGGTATTGGGACGGCTCGTCGATCTTGATGCGGGCAGGGGCCATGAAGCGATGGCCGTACGTGTATTTCTGACTTCGGATGTCGCCAAGCTCGAAGGAAATGGTCTGCTTGCCGTACAGGGCCAAGATGAAATGAATGGGTCTGGCAAACCGCACATGAAGGCTTCCCCATTTCATGGTTTTGGGAAAGGGAATGGCCTGGATGAGCTCGGGCAACAGGCGGCTCAAGACGACCGGGGTCTTTTCCGACGGTTCCTGAACCCGTGCACAGAGGTAGTCGCCTTTGGGCGTCTGCTGAACCTTCAGACGATTGACCGGGACCTTCACTTTTTCGGCGAATTTGAGCGCTGCAGTCGTCCATTCTCCCTGTTCGTTGCGGGCTGCCTTCAGCGGCGGCCCGATGACCTCGGTTTCCAGTGCCTCCTGCTTGCCTGCGGTATCCGGAACCATGACGCCCAAGCGTCTGGGGGTTCCCAGAACTCGGGGTTCTCCGCAGGCAATCCGGTTTTCCCGGAGTTTTCGAACGAGCGATTCCGAAAAGGCCTGGAGGGCCGGTTCGATATATCCAGCCGGAATTTCTTCCGTTCCGATTTCAATCAATAAGGTTTCCATAGTCGCCTCGATGGTGTTTCCAGGTTGCGGGTGCATTTCCGATGGGGTCGTGCGGACGTTCGACGGATCATTTCGATGGGGTCACCGGGATCATCGGGATTGGATCAGCGGAAAGCCCATTTGCTCCCGCTGTTTCAGATAGGTTTCCGCACACATCCGGGCCAGATTCCGAATTCGGGTGATGTAGCCCGTCCGCTCCGTAACACTGATCGCGCCTCGGGCGTCGAGCAGATTGAAGGTATGGGAGCATTTCAGGCAGAATTCGTATGCCGGAAGCACCAGCCCCATGTCTGCGATCCGTTTGGCCTGGCCTTCATAGGTGGTAAAGAGCCCGAGAAGGACGTCGACATCGGCTTTTTCAAAATTATAGGTCGACTGCTCGACTTCCTGCATGTGGTGGACATCCCCGTAGGTCAGGGTGTCGTTCCATTGGAGATCGTAGACGTTGTCGACCCCTTGCAAATACATGGCGATCCGTTCCAGCCCGTAGGTCAGCTCGACGGAGATGGGATGCAGTTCAATGCTGCCGGCAATCTGGAAATAGGTGAATTGGGTGACTTCCATCCCATCGAGCCATACTTCCCATCCGAGGCCGGATGCACCGAGGGTCGGAGACTCCCAGTCGTCTTCCACGAACCGGATGTCGTGTTCCAGCGGATCGATGCCGAGAACCCGAAGGCTTTCGAGGTATTGTTCCTGGACATCGAGCGGGGAAGGCTTGAGCAGCACCTGATACTGATAGTAATGCTGCAACCGGTTCGGATTTTCGCCGTAGCGTCCATCGGTCGGTCTGCGAGAGGGCTGGACATAGGCCGTGTTCCAGGGCTCCGGGCCGAGGGCCTTGAGCAAGGTGAAGTGGTGAAACGTCCCGGCGCCGACTTCTTCGTCGTAAGGTTGGGCGATCATGCAGCCCTTGCGGGCCCAGAAATTCTGAAGGGTCAGGATGACATCTTGAAAATGCATCGGTTACCTCGTCTCGGATGAGGGGTGGTTAACGGCGATGAGCCGCGATGAAGTTGTCACGAAAGGAAGATGAACCGTCACGTCCCGTTGGAACTGCTTTGGAGCCGGGTGCAGTGCAGTCCTTGGACATCGATATCGACAGGAAGCAGCCTTCCCTCGGGCACATCCGCCAACATTTCTTCCCAGGTGCGCCTGAGTGTTTCGATATCTGTTTCTCTGCCGTAGGCCCAGATGCACCCACCGGCGCCGGCACCGGTAAAGCGAGCGCCGCAATTGGCCTTTTCCGCTGTTGCCACCAATTTGCGGCCGACATCGTCGAGGACATCCGGCGTCATGTCCATGCGGATATCGAGTTCCCGTCGCATCAGGGTCACCGCAGCGGCGATATCTCCGATGGCGACGGCGGAGCCGAATTGTCGGGTCAATTGGATGATTTCAATCCATTCCCGATGAAAGCGGCCCTCCAGAAACTGCTGGATCCAGGTCTGATTGACCGACTTCGATTCATGGGGGATGCCGCAGTAGGCCAAGGCCAGATGTTTTGTCAACCGGACGGCCTTTCGAACCGGAAGCATGACCTGTCTGCGGAACGCCGTCGTGCAAACGCCATCCTGCCAGTTCCACAGGTTGACGCCGCCATAGGCTGCAGCCAGCTGATCCTGCAACCCGCATGGGACACCGGCAACGCTTTCTTCGACGGCATGCGCGAGCGAAACGATTTCCCGCGGGGAATACGTTCCTTTCCCATTGGCTTCCGCCGCTTTGGCGCATGCAGCCATGACGGCGACTGCAGCTGCGGAAGAGCCTCCCAACCCGCTTCGAGGGGGAGACGCCGATTCGATGCGAATCAAGATGCCGTCCATGCCCCAGAAAAGGGCGATGGCTGCGAACAATCCCAGCGGATGCTTGAGGTTCGCCCCCCGCACGGGGAATACGGCGGGATCGAACCCTTTCGATTCGACACGGATTTCCCCTTCGGTTCCGGGCAGCAGCACGACCCGTGTGCGCATGCCTATTGCCACATTGAACGTGCAGGGGTGGTAGGGGCGAAGCGGATAGTGAAAGGTTCGGATATCGAGGGTTCCGCCGAAATCGATCCGGCAGGGCGCCGAGGCGATCACCGGACCTTGTTTCAGCATCCGCTGGAAATGGAACATTCACAACCTCCGGGGCGTGTTTCGGAAAGCCGGTTGCCGCCAGCGGCTGCATTGGATGCCGATGCGGCACCGGGTCCAGGTTGAGCCGCCGGTATCCGTCTTAGCTGTCGCAGGACGCCGAGGCTCTGGAATTCTCGGCCCAGATGGTAGCTCAGGAAAGCTTCCAGAAACCGTTCTCCTTCCCGCATACTGGCGGCAGGTACCCGGAGTCGGGTCGCGGCCTGCCAATCCACCCGTCGCATCCACTGAAACAATCGGATGGTTTGCGCCGAAAGATCACCGCTGCCATAAGGTGTGGGGGCGCATTCGGCGCACAGGAACCCGCCCTTGGCCAAATCGATGTTCCGAACGGGTCTGCCGTCCGAGGCAATCTCGTTGTTGCAGTGAATGCAATGAACGAAATCGGGGCCCAGGCCGCAGAGCTCCAGGAAATGAATCTGAAAATACATGTTCAACAATTCGATCGATCCTTGGAATCGGTCGAGTTCCTGGAGCATGACGGCCAGAAGGGCATAAACCCGCTTCTGGGGATGGTCCGCCTCCATCCAGAGAAGGAGGATTTCCGCCCAGTAGCTTGCAACGGCCGTCTTCATCACTTGGGAGCGGATTTGCGGAAAGGTTTCAAGCGCCTGGGCTTCCAGAAGCAGGGGAAGTCCTTTTCCGGGTTTTCCGACGATCTGCAGGATCGTAAACGGCTCGAGGATGCCTGCAAACCGTTTGCGGCTCTTCTTGGCGCCTTTGGCGAGCAGGGTGATTTTCCCGCGATCGAGGCTCCAGAAGGTGACGATCAGGTCCGAATCCCCATATGGAATGCGCTTCAAGACAATGGCGGATGTCGTGAAACATTCCATTACTGAACGATCTTGATAACGGATTTCTTGCGGAGATCCTGAAGCCATTGGCTGAATCGTGCATCCAGGATTTCCCGATAGAGCTTGTCTTCGATTTCGACGGTGGCCTCTTCCAGGGTCTTGCCTTGACTTCTGCGGATTTCGGTTACCCGAAAGACCTGAAATCCCTGATCCGTTTCGATGACGTCGGAATATTCCCCTGATTTCAATCGGGAAACAGCCTCCCGGATTTCAGGAGCCATGACGTCGAGACGGTATTCCCCGAGTTCGATCCTGCGAAGATCGAGCCCGGGCTGCTGGACCGTGGATACAATTTCGGAGAAAGGCTTGCCGTTTCGAAGCAGGGGAAGCAAGGTTTCGAGGGCGTTTCGGCAAACGGCTTTGGTAATGTCGGCTCTGGAGGGTTCCGGTCGGCTGATGATGGTTTCAAGGACGTAGCTTTGGGTAACCTTGTACAGATCGGGATGGTCGTCATAGTACTTGCGGACATCCTCCCGCGTGATGACAATCTTGGACTTGACTTCCTTGTTCAGAAGATTCGCTCGCAGAAGCTGTTCCTTCATTTTCTGCCGATAGGTTTCCATGGTGATGCCTTCCCGCTCCAGGGCGGCCCGGAAGCCTTCGTCCGTCAGGGAATTGGTCTTCTTGATCCGCTCGATGGCCTGATCGATTTCGTTTTCGCTGACGTTCAACTTGTAGCGGGCGATTTCCTGATCCGTCAGCTTCTGATCGATGAGCTGATTGAGGATGTCTTCCCGGACCCGGAAGAGCATCTGACGTTCCCGTTCGGGGCTATATCCGGATGCGAGGATTTTCTGCTCGTAAGGCCGTATGGCCTCGTTCAGTTCGGAAAGGGTGATGATGTCATCGTTGACGACGGCAACGACCCGGTCCACCACTTCGGAATGGATATTCCGAACGGAGGTCAGAAGGCACATCCCCATTGCCAAGAGCAGGATCGGTCGAATACGGCAGGTATTCTTGGTCACACAAAACTCCTGTGATGAAATGACGACTTCGCAAAAAGTCGTTGTACCCCCGATTTTGGGGAATTTTCGGCCCTGAGCATGGTAGGGGAAACCCCCTTTTTCGCTCCACCTCGATGGCAGTGCCTATCAAACCATATTTTCACTGGTTGATGGACTCGCAAAAGTCGATCTACCCCCGATTTTCGGGTAATTCCGGGCCTGAGCATGGGGGCGGGTACGCCTTTTGATGCTGCAGCGGAAACTTG
>CAZJXF010000197.1:0-5231 GCA_964549995.1 uncultured Desulfatirhabdium sp.
ACGAGCTCGGGCGGCTGAGTTTTTCCGATGCAGCGAAAAAGGTGTGCCCGCCTCCATGCGACTCGGATGAGACTTTTGGACTTTTTGCAAAGCCGTCAAAGGTAAGGGGGTATGAGAGTTACCTCATTATTGCACCTGAGCTTCCCAGTCCTTCGTTTCGAACCAGTAGTGCTTTCGCTCCTTCAGCCAGCCTTCTGCAGCCACCACCGTGATCCAGTTGTTGAGATAATTGATCGAATCGAAGTCTCCTTTGCGGACGGCAAAACCGATCGGCTCCTGGGTGAAGGTTCCCTGGATCGGCAGAAAGAGGGTGTCGGGGTATTTGATGGCATAAAAGGCCGGGGTCGGCGCCGAGGCCACCACAGCATGGGCCTTGCCGTTCAGCACTTCCTGATAAGCCTGGGCTTCGTCGTCGAAGAGGGTGAGTTTGGCTTTCGGCATGAATTGTTTGGCAGCCGTGACGGCTGTCGAGCCAAGACGTAAGGCGATAGTGACATCCGGCCGGTTGAAGTCTTCGATGGTGTGGAATCCGGCGGCAAGGCTCTTGTGGGCTACGATGGACTGGCCGGTATGGTCATACGGGATGGTGAAGTTCACCTTGAGGTTTCGGTCGGGTCGGATGCCCATGCCGCCGATGATGATGTCGAATTTTCCGGTGAGAAGCGCCGGTATGATGCCCGCCCATTTGGTTGGAACGAATTCGACCTTGACACCCATGTCCTGGGCGAGCCGCTTGGCGACATCGATTTCGAAGCCGATCAGCTCCCCGTTCTTGGCCGTCATGGCCCAGGGAACGAAAGTGGACATGCCCACCCGAAGTGTACCGCGTTTCAAGACCTGTTCAACCATGCTCTCGGAAACGAGCTTGTTCTGGGTGTCACCGGCAGTAGCCGTTCCAACGTCCATCCAGCTCCACCAGGCAATCCCCACGCAAAGGACCATCCCGAGGAGCATACCGTAAGCTCGAATTGCCCCCGAGCCCTTCCCAACAGACCCGATCCACCCCTTTTCCCTTCCTCCCATCTTTCCCCATCCCGTTTTCCACAGACAACTGCACGTATCGATCATATCTTCGCTCCTTTCATTGTAAGGTGATCCGCTTATCGAACAAAGCCGATCCGGCATATTTTCTCACACGGCGCTCCAATCGGGATATGCCATAGGAAAGCGTGAATGTCAAAACCGCATACATCAAGGTGACCGTAATCCAGGTTTCGAAATGCAGGTAGGTGGCGGAGATGATTTCCGTGCCTTGAAAGCAAAGCTCCCGGATGGAAATGACGGAAACGATGGCCGAGTCCTTGATGGTGGAGACGAACTGGCCGGATAAGGGCGGCAGAATGTTGCGTACCACCTGGGGAAGAACCACGTAGCGCCATTGCTGCCCGCGGTTGAGCCCGAGGGCTTCGGATGCTTCGATTTGTCCATGATCGATGCTTCGGATGCCTCCCCGGATGATCTCTGCGATATAAACCGCCTCGATGATGGCGATGCTGGCTGTCGCCGAAAGAAAAGCCGCCAGATGGGAACAAGGGCCGAAGCCCGCCTCGATGACTTGAAGGGTAAAGGGCGAAAGCTTCTGCAGCGCATCCGACATGTCGAAAACCGCCATGAACCGTTCACTGAAGAAGTAATACCCGATAAAGATGACGACGATGGGCGGGGTGTTCCGAACGAGTTCCAGGAAGGTCCTGCCGATCCATCGGTTGAACAGTCTTCGGCTCGATCGCAGAAGGGCAATGGCCAGGCCGATCGGGGTTGCGGCCAGCATGGCCCAGATGCTTAGTCGGAGGGTTGTCGCCAGTCCCTGCAGAAGAGCGCCCGCAACGATGCTGTCGGTGTTCGGATCGAATCGGAGGACATGCTCGAGAAGGGTGGGCCAGTTCCAACGGTAATGAAGTCGGGTCGCGATGTTCCAGCCGACTGCTGCAACTGCAGCAACGAGGGCCGTGAGGAGGATCGTATCGAGGGCCGTCCATCGGCTGAAGCAGCGGCGAAGCCACCGTTTGAACCGATCTTTCAGGGAAAGGTCCGGCCTCATCTGCGAAGGCTCCGGTCCATGCGCACCTCGATTTGAGAGGCTGCAACCGACAAGGATGTAGTAACGATCAGATACATGGCTGCGACCGTAAACCAGACCTCGAAGGTCAGAAAGGTGTCGGCGATGATGATCTGACCTTGCAGGGTAAGATCGGCGACTGCGATGGCGCTGACCAGGGAGGAATCCTTCACGAGGGAGACGGCCTGACTGGTGAGAGGCGGAAGCACCCGACGGATGGCCTGGGGCAGGATGATCCAACGGTAGGTCTGGGAGAGATTCATGCCGAGGCTGTAGGCCGATTCCCACTGGGTCTTGTCGATACCGGCTATGCCGGATCGGATGATTTCACCGGTATAGGCGCCCTCGAAAAGACTCAATGCCGTGACGGCTGCCGTCGTCTTGGGGATGTTGAAGATCGGCCCAAGGACGAAATAGATGAAAAACAGCTGAACCAGAAGGGGGGTATTACGGATGAACTCGGTATATCCCCGGGATATGGCTGAAGCAACGATCGAATGGGATAGACGCATGAGGGCCGCCGTGATACCGACGGCGCAGGAGAGGATGAGGCTGACACCCGAAAGGGCGAGGGTCATTCCCAAGCCCTGCATCAAGGGGCCCCAGTGCCAGCCATTTTCGGATTGCTCGAAAAGGTACCGGGGAATCCGATACCATTGCCAAGGATAGCCCGAGGTGTTTTCGCCGCCGAAAAACCAAGCGCCGGCGGCTGCAAGGACCAGCACAAACAGAACACCGTCCAGCAGCCCGCTTCGGAACGACGGCTTTCGAATCATCCGGCTTCCGGTGCGAAAATCTTTGTGGCCAAATCGATATCTTCCGGGCAGAACACGAAGAGGCATTTGGCATCGGGAGAAGAGACCGATCCATAGACATAATTGATGTTGATCCCTTCCTGGCCGAACTTGCCGGCGATCTTGGCCAGTTCTCCGGGACGGTTTTCGAGTTCGATCGCGATGACCGGCATGATGTCGAAGACATATTCGTTTCGACTGAGCAGGTCGATGGCCTTGTCGGTCTGGTTGACCAGGAGGCGGATCAGGGCGAAGTCGGAAGAGTCTTTCCGGATCGAATTGTAGTTGGCGACGGAGGCAATCCGCTTGAGGGATTTGCCCCGGGCCTGAAACAACTCCTTGACGTAACTCGAAGCATCCTGAATCGTCAGGGCGTCGATATTGATACCGTTATCCGACAGCAGGGCGGCCAGTTTTCCCAGTTCACCGGGAACGTTTTTCAGAAAAAGGGAGATTTCGGTCCGTACCATGGTGCCTCCAGTGGGGAAAAGGGTTGTCGAAGATGAAGAACCGTCGTTGGTTTTCCTATAGCGAAATGGGTGGGGATAGTCAAATGCAAGAAGAGGCTTGGGTTGGCCAAAAAGGGTTGGCCAAAAAATATTGACACGGAATCGGGATGCTGCTAAAAAGCCCAACGTCTTTGATGGTCGCAACGGGCCGTTAGCTCAACTAGGCAGAGCACCTGACTCTTAATCAGATGGTTCCGCGTTCGATTCGCGGACGGCCCATCACCTGCGCCACCTCAAGCCACGGAAATCGCCGCTTCCGCTCGATTTCCATCCAGAATGGCATTTGCACCTCTCGATACCGGCTTGCCTGATCCCGTTCATTCCCTGGATGTGAACCGACCCGAATCGTCCGAAGCCAAACAAGCCGAATGCCTTTTTTAGATCGACTGCATTTGCTGACATCGATAATGCCCGTTTAGAACCGCTCAACATCCATCCTTGTTAATGAGCCAAGCCCCCATGGGTTTGCCAGATACCGAATTTTCCGAAAAACGCGATATCCAACCATCTGCCGCGTGCAGGCCGATCCCTCGCATTGCCCTTCCGTCGTCCCGGATCGTCTTCCAACCTCTTAGAAACCATAGGAGTGTCGTGAGGAAAACCATTCATGAACATCAATGATTTAAAAGACAAGAAAATCGGAGAGTTGACCCAGATCGCCAAGGAGTTGAACATCCATGGTGCGGCCGGGATGCGCAAACAGGAACTGATTTTCGCTATCCTCCAATCCCAGATCGAAAAGAACGGTCTGCTGTTCGGTGAAGGAACCCTCGAAATTCTTCCGGACGGATTCGGTTTTCTTCGTGCACCCAGCTCCAACTACCTCCCCGGGCCGGACGACATTTACGTTTCTCCTTCCCAGATTCGCCGCTTCAATCTGAGAACCGGAGACACCATCTCGGGTCAGATTCGGCAGCCGAAGGAATCGGAACGGTATTTCGCCCTGCTCAAGGTGGAATCGGTCAATTACGAAGATCCGGAGGTGGCTCGGGACAAAATTCTCTTCGACAATCTCACGCCGCTTTACCCCAATCGCAAATTCAACCTCGAAACGACACCGGACAATTATTCCAGCCGAATTCTGGATCTGATGATTCCGCTCGGTTTTGGGCAGCGTTCCCTGATCGTCTCGCCGCCCCGATCCGGCAAGACGATGCTGTTGCAGAATATCGCCAACAGCATCATCGCCAACCACAAAGACGTCATGCCCTTCGTGCTGCTGATCGACGAACGGCCCGAAGAAGTGACGGACATGGAGCGTAATGTCAACGCCGAAGTCATCAGCTCTACGTTCGATGAACCCTCCGAGCGGCATGTCCAAGTAGCGGAAATGGTCATCGAGAAGGCCAAGCGACTGGTGGAACATAAAAAGGATGTCGTCATCCTGCTTGACTCCATCACGCGGCTGGCGCGGGCCTACAACGCCGTCGTTCCGCCCAGCGGCAAGCTGCTTTCAGGCGGTGTGGACGCCAATGCGCTGCAGCGACCCAAGCGCTTCTTCGGTGCCGCCCGAAATATCGAGGAAGGCGGATCGCTGACCATCATCGCAACGGCCCTTATCGACACCGGAAGCCGGATGGACGAAGTGATTTTTGAAGAATTCAAAGGAACCGGGAACATGGAAATCCAGTTGGATCGAAAATTGGCCGAAAAACGGGTGTTCCCGGCCATCGATATCAAGAAATCCGGAACCCGAAAAGAGGAATTGCTGCTCGACGAAGACACCCTCAACCGGGTGTGGATCCTGCGCAAACTGCTGACATCTCTGAATCCGGTAGACAGTTTGGAGTTTCTGCTTGAAAAAATGAGCGGGACGAAAGATAATAAACAGTTTCTGATGTCCATGAATTCCTGATTACCTACGAATAT
>CAZJXF010000198.1:0-5186 GCA_964549995.1 uncultured Desulfatirhabdium sp.
GGCCCAACGATCTCCGGCGGCTTCAAACAAGTATCCGCTGCAACATCAAAAGGCGTGGCTCCTCCCATGCTCAGGCCCGGAACTCCCCCAAAATCAGGGGTAAAGCGACTTTTTGCAAAACCATCAAGTCGAGATATCGGATGGGATGCCGAGCCGCTTCAGTTTGCGGTATAGGGTGCTTTTGTGGATGCCGAGCCGTTTGGCTGCCTGGGTGTGGTTGTATCCGGCGGCTTCGAGCGCCTGACGGATCGCCTGACCTTCCAGGATGTCCCGCGTGGTACGGATGTCGGGGTGGGTTTCGGTGCAGGAAACACGCATCCGAAAATCGTCCGGGAGGTCTTCGGTGGTGATGATGTCTTTTCGACAGAGGATGAAGGCGTGTTCGATCACGTTTTCGAGCTCCCGGACGTTGCCGGGCCATTCTCGGGAAAGAAAGAGGGAGAGGACTTCCGGAGAAACCGAACGAATTGCCTTGCCCTGGATGGAATTGAACCGCTGAATGAACTGGTCCACGAGCAGCGGGATGTCTTCCCTGCGGTTTCGAAGCGGGGGAATCTCGATGCGCATGACATTCACCCGGTAGTAGAGGTCTTCCCGGAAGGTACCGTTACGAACGGCTTCGGCCAGATCCTTGTTGGTGGCGACGAGAATTCGGGCCGTCATTTTTTCGGATCGGGTGGAACCGAGGGGTTCGAAGACGCGCTCCTGCAGCACCCGAAGCAGCCGTACCTGAAGCGCCGGTTGGATTTCAGCGATTTCGTCGAGAAAGAGCGTGCCGTTGTTTGCCAGGGCGAAACGCCCGGGCTTGTCCCGGGTGGCTCCGGTAAATGCCCCTGCCTTGTAGCCGAAAAACTCGGATTCGAGCAGGGTCTCCGGGAGCGCCCCGCAGTTGACGGCCACAAAGGGGCCGTCCCGGCGGGGACTCAGCTCGTGAATGGTGCGTGCAATGCGCTCTTTACCCGTTCCCGTTTCTCCGACGATCAGAACCGTGCTCAGACTTTCGGCGATCGGAGGCAGAATTTCAAAAATGCGACGCATGGCCGGACTTCGGCTCACCAGATCCCCGACATGGTATTTGCCTTCCAGCTGTTTGCGTAGGGTTTCGATGTCGCTCAGATCCCGAAAGGTTTCCGCTCCTCCGATGACGGTGCCGTCGGGATCCCGGAGTACGGCCGTGGAAATGCTGACCGGTATGCGGGAGCCCTTGGCATCGATGATGTAGCCGGTTTTTCCGATGACGGGTCGGTGGGTCGTCAGGGTCTCCCGTAAGGCGCATTCGGTTTCGCACATGTTCGAGCGGAACACTTCCGAACAATAGCGACCGATGGCTTCCTTCCGGGGAATGCCGGTGATCGTTTCCGCAGCCCGGTTGAAGGAAGTGATCCGCCATTCATGGTCGACCGTGAACACACCATCCGAGATGCTTTCGAGGATGGCTTCCGTCGGGCTGCAGGGGGTATCGCCTTTTCGTTTTCCCATGTGTGGTTTTCCTGCGACCGGTCACTCAGGCACCGATCTCCCTCAGTGTCTTCTGAACCAGTTCCTGAAACTTGGCGAAGGCCTGTTTGGCCTTCACGACACCGGCGGCGTTTCGGTCGCTGATCGACCGGATGGCCGAGAGCATCTTCAGGATGTTGTCCGAAACCGTGGAATGTTCCCGATTGGCCCGGGTGATGCGTGCGATCTGCTGACTGACGTTCTGGGCGGCCTGGCTCATGTCCTTGATGGCGCGGCTCTGTTCGGAGACGGCCTTGGCCGTCTGATCGGCCTGTTTGCGGATAAGTTCCGATGCCTGGCCGATCTGTCCGAGGCCGGCAGTCTGCTCGCTCATGGCCTTGGTCACAGACGCAATCAATCTGGCCAGTCGCTCGGATTCGGATGCAATTTGATCCGTTGCGGTACTCTGCTCGGCAATGGCCTTGGCGGTCGCAGCGGCTCCCTTTCGGATGGATTCGACTGCGACAACCAGTTGATTGATGCCGGTGGCCTGCTCACCGGTGGCCTTTTTCACCTGAACGGCTTGTCCCATGGTGTTCTGGGCCGCCTTGATGATGTCGCGGGAGGCCCTTCCCTGCTCACCCATGGCCTGGGTCACCTGGGTGCTGATCTTGCGCATCTGGCCGACGGCCTGGATCACCGTCTGTACGGCCTTGAGCTGCTCCCGGGTGGCTGCGGCCACCTCTTTGGCCTGGGTTGCCGTGGTGTTGACCGCATTCAGGACGTTTTGTCCGGCGCTCATCTGCTCATCCGTGGCCGTGGCGATCTGAGAGACGACCCGGGTCGTTTCGTCCACCCCCTGGAGGATTTTGCGGAGCCCTTTGGCGCCTTCTTCCGAAAGCCGGCTGCTGTCTTCGATGATGCGCATCCCTTCCATGGAAGAGGAAACGGCTTCCTGGGCGATTTCCTGCAGGGCCTTGATGATGGCCGAGATATCGGCGGTGGCTTTGGCGCTTCGATCCGCCAGGTTGCGGATCTCTTCGGCGACTACGGCGAACCCGCGCCCGGCTTCTCCGGCCCGGGCCGCTTCGATCGACGCATTCAGCGACAGCAGGTTCGTCCGTTCCGCAATCAGGTTGATGGTGTCGACGATGCTGCCGATTTCGTTGCTGCGCTTGCCCATCTCCTTGATGACCGATGCCGATTGAGACATGGATTCCTTGACCCGTCCCATGGCCTGGATGGATTTTTCGACCGTCTGACCGCCGTCCTCGGCATCCCGGGCCATCCGGCGGGTGATCTCGTCGGCCTGCTTGGCCATGGCGGCCACCGATCGAATGCTTTTTTCGAGCTGGGTGGCTCCGGTGGAGGAGACGGCCGCCGCTTCGGAAATCTTTTCGGCGCTTGCGGCCACGTTCTGGATGGATCGGCCGGTTTCTTCGATGGATGTCGATACTTCCTCGATGGAGCCGCCCAGGTTTTCCACCATGGCCGTCACTTCCTCGATGGAGGCGGCCATTTCGTTGATGGCCGAAGAGGTTTCCTCCGCCGCATTCGTCAGGGAGTCGGCGTTGTCTTCGACGCCCTTGACGGAACGGTTCAATTCTTCGGCTGTGGCGGCCACTTCGTTCACCGTTGTCGCCAGGCTTTCGGAATCCGAGCGCACACTCTTGATGGAAGCGGCGATTTCATTGATGGCAGCCGTCGTTTCCGTCGCGGATGTCGACATTTCCTGGGCCGAGGATGAGACATTCGCAATCGAAGCGTTGACCTGCTCGATGGAGGCCACGGTCTGCTGGATGCTGGAAGCCAGGGTGGAGGCTCCGGCGGAAACCTGTTCGATGGAGGCGGCCATTTCGTTGATGGAAGAAACGAGCTCTTCCGTGCTGGATGCGACGGATTCGGCCTGATCGGCCGTCTCCTTGAGAGATGCGACCATCTGGTTTGCACCGCTGACGGCATCCTCGATGGATCGGTTCTGGTGTTCGACACCTTCCGAAACGTCCTGGACGGTTCGGTCGATGTCTTTGGTGAAGCTGTTCAATTGCTCGATCTGTTCGATCAACTCGGTATTGTGCCTGCTTTTCTGTGGGGCTTCCGTCTGATGTTCCATGGCTTATGCTCCTTTAGAAGTTTTAAGTTTTAAGTTTTAAGTTTTAAGTGTTATATTTTGCGATTTAAGATTTAAGATTTAAGTTTAAGTTTAAGTTTAAGTTTAAGTTTAGGTTTAGGTTTAGGTTTTGAGTTTTGAGTTTTGCGTTTTAGGTTTCAAGGGTTAAGGAAAAACAGGTAAGTTTATAGGGTTACGGGGTGGATGAGCAGTGGGTAGCGTGTAGGCAAACGTTCTGGATTCCGCAAACTCCCTTTCCAAGCGGGGAAGTGTTAAGGTGGGGATGTTCCCATCCACCCCTTACCCCTTAAAACTTAAAACTTAATACTTAAAACTTAATCCTTAATCCTTAAAACTTTCTACCGGATTGATGACTTCCTCGACGTTCAGAACGAGAATGACCCGATCGCCGATCTTGACGATTCCGTCGAGGTATTTTCCGCTCACATTCGATATGCCTTCCGGTGGGGGCTGGATGGCTTCCTTGGAGATGGCCACGAATTCCCGGGCCGTATCCACGATCAGACCGACGGAGCGCCCGCCCGATTGCACCACGATGAGGCGGGTCTTGATGTCGTAGTCGATGCGTGGAAAGCCGAAGCGCACCCTCAGGTTCATGGCCGGAAGCACCTGCCCGCGCAGAAAGACCACGCCGTCCACGCACGGCGGTGCGTTGGGTACCGGCGTGATCTGACCGATCATATCCATCTGACGGACATCGGTGCTTCGAACCGCATACGTGGTGCCGGCAAGCCCGAAAAGAATGAAATGTTCCGTTTGTTGCTGGCTGTTCATGATCTTCCTCCTGAAGCAAGACGTTTTCTCGCGATCGATCCGTCCAGAATCAACACCACCCGGCCATCACCCAATTCCGTCGCCCCGGAAATTCCGGGGACATGCAGAAGAGGATCGGTGATCGCCCGGACGACGATCTCCTTTCTGCCGATGACCCGGTCCACTCCGATACCGACAGCCGAAAGTCCCGAGCCCATGACCAGGGCGAAGCATCTGCCGTTCGGATTCATCGGAAGATGGAAACGTTTGCCGAGTCGGATGAGGGGGATGACCGCGTTCCGGTACGGAACGATTTCGTTTCCCTCGATGGCGACGATGGTTTCCGGGTGGATTTCCACGATTTCATGGACCAGGGCCTGGGGTACGGCGAACACTTGATCGGCCACCTGGACGATGAACGCATCGGCGATGGCCAGGGTCAGCGGCAGGCGGATGATGAAGGTGGTTCCCTGTCCCGGAGTGGTACGGATGCCCAGCTCACCGCCCAACTCCTGAATGGCATCCCGCACCACGGTCATGCCCACTCCTCGGCCGCTCACCCGATCCGCCGCATCCCGGGTGGAGAAACCCGGCGTACAGATGATCGACAGGATGAGGGCTTCATCCGTCGCCGTTTCATCGAACGGGATGCCTTTTTCCCGTGCTTTCCGTAGGATGTGGTCACGATCGATGCCTGCGCCGTCGTCCTCGATTTCGATCACCACCACGTCGCCTGCGGCAGAGGCCCTGAGCACCATGCGTCCCTCTTCGGGCTTTCCGGCCGCAAGCCGGGCTTCGGGGGATTCGAGACCGTGGGATACGGCGTTTCGGACCAGGTGCAGCAGCGGATCCATGATGCGCTCGA
>CAZJXF010000199.1:0-5133 GCA_964549995.1 uncultured Desulfatirhabdium sp.
ACCACCCGCCCTCCTGCTGGAAGCCCGGCATTGGAAGGAAATCGGTAAGAGGCGATTTTTTGCGAGTCCATCAGGCCTGAAAGGCACGCACTTTTGCGATAACCCACTCGTCCCTCCGGGACGATCTTTCATCATTGGAGTAGACAACTTGGCCAAACTAACGATAGAAGAAGCAATCCAGCACATCCGGGAAGGCCGGATGGTCATTCTGGTGGATGACGAAGACCGGGAAAACGAAGGGGATCTGACCATTGCGGCCGAAAAAGTCACCCCGGAAGTCATCAATTTCATGGCAAAATACGGCAGAGGGTTGATCTGCCTGTCGATGACCGGCGAAAAAATCGACAGTCTGGGGCTTCCGATGATGGTGAAGGACAACCGGAGCCCGTTCAACACCGGATTCACGGTATCGATCGAAGCAGCCCGCGGGGTCACCACCGGCATTTCGGCTGCCGACAGGGCCACCACCATCCTGACGGCCATTGCAGACGACGCCAAACCGAGTGATCTTGTCAGCCCCGGTCACGTATTTCCGCTCAGGGCCAGAAAAGGAGGCGTCATCGTCCGAGCCGGTCAAACCGAAGGCTCCGTGGATCTTGCACGGCTGGCCGGTTTGAAACCGGCCGGAGTCATTTGCGAAATCATGGATGAAGACGGAACGATGGCTCGAATGCCTGCGCTCGAGCGGTTCAGCGAAACGCACAACATCGGCATCTGTACCATCGCCGATTTGATCGAATACCGCATGCGGACCGAGTCCTTCGTTCACCGGGAAGTGGAAGCCACCATCCCGACGTCGTACGCAGGCGATTTTCGGATCATCGTCTACGAAAACGACGTCGATCACATGCAGCACATCGCCTTGGTCAAGGGGGAAATCGATCCTCAAAAGCCGATTCTCGTCCGGGTGCATTCGGAGTGCCTGACAGGAGACATTTTCGGCTCGCTGCGGTGTGACTGCGGAGATCAGCTGCACGAAGCCATGAAGCTGATCGAAAAGGAAGGCTGCGGTGTGCTGCTCTATATCCGGCAGGAAGGTCGGGGCATCGGCCTGGTCAACAAGCTGAAAGCTTATGTGCTCCAGGACCAAGGGCTCGACACCGTGGATGCCAACCTCGAACTCGGCTTTCAGCCGGACCTACGCAATTACGGGATCGGCGCCCAGGTTTTGGTGGATCTCGGGGTTCGCAAAATGCGTCTGATCACGAACAACCCCAAGAAGATGATCGGACTTCAGGGATACGGATTGAGCATCGTCGAGCAAGTCCCCATCGAAATTCCGCCGAACGAATTCAACCGCTGCTACCTGGAATGCAAGAAGAACCGGATGGGGCACACGCTGCACCTCGACAACCTGCCCTGAGCCGGTCTTTACGACTTCACGAAAGGATGGTTCATGCCTCGCATCATCGAAGCCAACCTGCTGGCTGAAGGCAGGAAATTCGCACTGGTCGCCGGACGCTTCAACGACTTCATCACGGATCGACTGGTTTCCGGAGCCATCGATGCACTGACCCGTTCGGGAGCCGACGAAAACGATATCACCGTCGTCAAGGTACCGGGTGCCTTCGAAATCCCTTTGGTCGCCAAGACCCTCGCGTTCTCGAAGAAATATGACGCCGTCATCTGCCTGGGAGCCGTGATCCGCGGATCCACCCCCCATTTCGATTATGTCGCAGCGGAAGTCAGCAAGGGAATCGCCATGGTCGGACTCGAAAGCGGGGTCCCCGTGATCTTCGGTGTATTGACCACGGATACCATCGAACAGGCTGTGGAACGCGCCGGAACAAAGGCCGGCAACAAGGGATGGAGTGCGGCAGTTGCAGCCATCGAAATGGCCAATCTCATGCAAGTGATCGGCCCCAACGCCACCACCGAGGCATAAGCGATCATGGGAACCCGCCGAAAATCACGGGAGCTTGCCCTGCAGGCCCTGTATTTTCTGGAATGGCAGCAACGTAACATGCCGCAAACCCGGGATCTCGTCACCGAAACGGAACTTCGGCTGAGATCCTTCTGCAGCAATTTTCGGGTGCCGGAAACGAACCTTCCGTTTTTCCTCTTGCTCACCCGGGGGGTTACCTATCTGCGCTCCCAGATCGACGCCATCATTGAACGGTTTTCAAGTCATTGGAAAATCCATCGAATGGCGAGCGTGGACCGAAACATCCTCCGGATGGCCGTATTCGAAATGTGTTGCAGACCCGAAATTCCGCATACCGTATCGATCAACGAAGCGGTCGATCTGGGGAAAATGTATGGAACCGATGAATCGGGGGCCTTCATCAATGGCATCCTCGACGGCATACGGATCCAGATGGAGTCCGAACCCCATCCCTGGATCGAAATTCCGGAAGATCTCCTGAACCGCATCGAAGATCCATCACTCAAACCCTTGGATGAGCTTCTCCGAATCGCCGAAATACCGATCCAGCAAAAACCGTTGACGACAAGCGAAACACCCCAGGACGATTCCCTTGAGGAAACATCCCAAAGGAAGCCCCGTCGTCGCAAAATCGTTCAGCAGACCGCAACGTCGGTCAAATCCGTCATCCCGTCACAACGATAGGAAAACCGCCATGCAACACAAAATCGAACTCAGCGAGACCGAACTCCCCCGCCAGTGGTACAACATCCTGGCCGACATCCGTCTCAATCCCCCCTTGAAACCGGATGGAACCCCCATCAGCCCCGAAGATCTCGCACCCGTTTTTCCCATGAACCTGATCGAGCAGGAAGTCTGTACGGACCGCTGGATCGATATTCCGGAACCGGTTCTCGATGTCTACCGCATTTGGCGACCGACGCCGCTCGTTCGGGCGCTTTTTCTGGAAAAAGCCCTCAAGACACCTGCTCGGATCTATTTCAAGAACGAAAGCGTCAGTCCTCCGGGAAGCCACAAGCCCAACACGGCCGTCGCCCAAGCGTACTACAACAAGGTCTTCGGCATCCGAAAAATGGTCACCGAAACCGGAGCCGGGCAATGGGGATCGGCGCTTTCCTTCGCCTGCTGCCAGTTCGGTCTGGAATGCAAGGTTTACATGGTCCGGGTTTCCTTCGATCAAAAGCCCTACCGAAAATCCATGATGGAAGTGTGGGGCGGCACCTGCATCGCCAGCCCGAGCATGGAAACCCAGGCCGGGCGCGCTGCTCTCGAAAACGATCCGAACACTCCCGGAAGCCTCGGTATCGCCATCAGCGAAGCCATCGAGGCCGCCGTTTCGGATACGAGCGGTCAGACCCGCTACTCTCTGGGGAGCGTTCTCAACCATGTCATGCTGCATCAAACGGTGATCGGCCTGGAAGCCAAGGCCCAGTTGGCCAAAGTGGGCGAGTACCCCGATGTCATCATTGGATGTGTCGGCGGCGGAAGCAATTTTGCGGGCCTCGCCTTTCCGTTCGTTCTCGACAAGATCAACGGCAAGGACATCGCGATCTATCCCGTCGAACCGGCAGCCTGCCCCACCCTCACCAAGGCCCCCTTCGTTTACGACCACGGCGATACGGCCCGATATACCCCCCTGCTTCCCATGCACAGCCTGGGGCATGCCTTCGTTCCCCCGCCTTTCCACGCAGGTGGATTGCGTTACCACGGCATGGCCCCAACGGTCAGTCAGCTTGCAGCAGAAGGCATCATCACGCCCCGTGCCGTGCAGCAGCTGGCCGCTTATGAAGCCGGTTTGCTGACGGCTCGAACGGAAGGGATTATTCCGGCTCCAGAGACCACCCATGCCCTGGCCTGTGTCGTCGAAGAAGCCATCCGGGCGCGAGAGGAAGGCAAAGAAAAGGTCATCCTTTTCAACTGGAGCGGGCACGGCCTTCTCGATTTGAGTTCCTACGAAAAATATTTCTCGAAAGAACTGATCAACTTCGAGCTTTGTGAAGAGGAAATCGAAAAAGGCAAGAAGGTCTTCGAGAACCATCCGAAACCCCAACTGTTGAAGAGTCGGTAACCGTTTTCTGGAGGACAACGTGATCATCGAATCCCTTGTCGTCGGCCCGATCATGGCCAATTGTTTCATCCTCGGATGTGAACGCACCCGGAAAGCGGCGGTCATCGATCCCGGCGCCGAATCGGCCAAAATCCTGATGAAGCTCGCGACACTCCAGTTGAGCGTCGAATGTATTTTGAATACCCATGGTCATTTCGATCACGTGGGCGCCAACAAGAAGCTCCGGGAGGCAACGAAAGCCCCCTTGATGATTCATGCAGCCGACCAGCCGATGCTCTCCTTTCTTCGGCAGACGGCCGCCCAGTTCGGGCTAAGTGCCGAAGACTCTCCGCAGCCCGACAAACTTCTTCAGGACGGTGATGTCATCCCTGTAGGCGACATTCGCCTTCAGGTGATTCACACCCCCGGTCACACCCCCGGCGGCGTATCCTTTTATACGCCGGATGTCGTTTTCGTTGGAGACACGCTCTTTGCGGGCTCGATCGGAAGAACGGATTTCCCCGGAGGAGATTACGACACCCTCATTCGATCCATCCAGAAACGGCTTTTTCCGCTGGGCGATCACGTAACGGTCTACTGCGGCCATGGACCGGAAACCACCATCGGCAGGGAAAGAAGATTCAACCCCTTTGCCGGAGAAATGTAACCGTGCCAACCGACGCCAAAACGAAGAGGTAACCGATGACCAAAGCCAGTTCAAAGAAAAAGGCCCCATCCAAGAAGAAGGAAAGCCCGAAGAAGACCAAATCCGAAAGCAAGGCCAAACCGGAAGCAGGGATGGAATCCCCTCCATCCGAAACGGGCGCTCCATCAACGGTAAATTCAGTCGAAACGCCTCTTGCCGCTCTTGAAAGCGTAGCTGAACCGGCAGTGCAACCTAAACCAAAGCACCCGCGAACACGGGAAGAAATTCTGTTCCAGGTGTTCGAGTCGCATTATCGCCCCGTAGTCCCCTTGGCTGAAGCAGAAAAATCCCTCGTTCCACCGGAAGACGGCCCGCGAAATCCGCAATTAGATGACATTCTTTTCCGAAACTTTCGCTGGAAGGAAGAGGAAGCCGCATTTCTGAAGGCGGAAGCCGAGCGGATCGCCCGGGAAAAAGAAGAAGCCGAGCGACGTGAGGCAGAGCGCATCGCCAAAGAAAAGGCCGAAGCCGAACGCATCGCAAGGGAAAAGGCGG
>CAZJXF010000200.1:0-5122 GCA_964549995.1 uncultured Desulfatirhabdium sp.
GATGTTGCATCGGATACTTGTTTGAATCCGCCGGAGATCGTTGGGCCGGGCATGCACATCCAGACCATATCTGTTAGAATAACAAGCCGTTGTATTCCAAATGACCCATCGTTGAAGTTTGACCACATGCCCGGCCCTTACGAGCTCGGGCGGCTGAGTTTATCCGATGCAACGAAAAAGGCGTGTCTCCTCCCATGCGACTCGGATGAGACCTTTGGCCTTTTTTCGAATCCACCTTCCTCAAAGAAAAGGCACCCTATGCACGCAGACAATCCCCAACCCCGTTTCACCCACATCGATGCTTCAGGCAACGTCCGCATGGTGGATGTGTCCGACAAAGCCGAAACGGCCCGAGTCGCCATTGCCAGCGGGCGCATTTTCATGAAGCCCGACACCCTCCTCATGATCCGCGACCAGCGAATGAAAAAAGGAAACGTCCTCGAAACGGCCCGGATTGCGGGCATTCTGGCCGCAAAGAAAACCTCGGACCTCATTCCGATGTGCCATCCCCTGGCTATCCGCCACGTTCAGGTGGATTTTGAACTCGAAACCGAATCGATCCGGATCGAAGCCTCGGTCAAGGTGACCGACAAGACGGGCGTGGAAATGGAAGCCCTGACGGCCGTCGCCGTTTCGGCCCTCACCATCTACGACATGTGCAAGGCCGTCGATCGGGGGATGGTGATTGGTCAGATCGGCCTTCTCGAAAAAGACGGGGGGGCATCCGGCTTGTATCGACGTTCCCCCGACGATTTGAAGCGATGAAACGGGTGTTCTTCGGTTCGCTGCTGTTGCTGGGGCTGATCGGGCCGATGCTCTCGGGATGTTTCCGGTGGCAGGCTCCTTTTTCGGAATCCCCCCTTCTTCTCTTGGCGCCTGCCGAATATCCCGCCTTCGATGACGACCAAAACCGAGCCGACTGGCTGAAGGCCATCGATCACAGCCTTGCAGTGCTCTCGAAAATGCCGGATGAAGCCGTACAACGCTACGGAAAAGACGAGTACACCATTTCGTGGATGCGCCGCTCGCTATCGACCCTGCGCTCCTTTCTCGAAACCGATCCCTCCCCAGACGCCCTCGACCGCTTCGTGCGGGAGCGTTTTCGGGTATACCGCTCCATCGGAAGGAATCGTGCCGGTGAGGTGCTTTTCACCGGATACTACGAGCCGGAAATCCATGGCTGCCCTGCGCCCCGACCGGGATGCAGCGTTCCGGTGTACGGCGTTCCCAAAGATTTGGTGCGCATCGATCTGGGGGCCTTCTCGGAGCGCTTTTCCGGAGAGCGGCTCGTCGGACGGCTGATCGGAAACACGGTCGTTCCCTATTGGGAGCGCAAGGAGATCGAACGTCCGGGGGCCTTCACCTCTCCGGTAGACATTCTGGCATGGGTCGAAGACCCGATCGATTTCTTCTTCCTTCAGGTCCAGGGCTCCGGAAAGATCCGTTTCCCGAACGGAGAGCGGGTTTCCATTCATTATGCGGCATCGAACGGCAGACCTTACCGCAGCATCGGAAAACGTCTCCTCAAAGAAGGCGTTTTTGCAGAAGGAACGGTTTCGATGCAGGCCATCAAGACTTATCTCAGAGAGCATCCGGATCGGGTACAGGAAATTCTTCAGTCCAACCCAAGCTATATCTTCTTTGAAACGGTCCCGAGCGGGCCGATCGGCAGTGTCGGCGTTCCCCTGACGGCGGGCCGCTCCATCGCAGTGGATTTCCGAATCTTCCCCAAAGCGGCTTTGGCCTATATCCAATGCGCTAAACCGAATCGGATGCCGAACCCGACCGACACACCATCCAATGTTTCTGCGGGGGGCGCAAACGATGCGTGGATTCCCTTCGGCCGCTTCGTGCTGGCCCAAGACACCGGCGGGGCCATCACAGGGGCGGGCCGGGTGGACCTGTTCTGCGGCAGCGGGCCGGATGCCGAGTGGACGGCCGGCCACCTGCAGCATACGGGAGCCCTCTATTTTCTCGTACTGAAGCCGACGGATGCCTCATGAAAACGTTTTCCAGTGATGAATTGACGATCGTTCGGGAAGCCGCTTCCATGGCCGAGGAATTGGTGCACGAACACCACCGTCTGAGCGGCGCATCCGGAAAAATGCCGCGCTACGATTTACGCACCCTTGCCGAACTGCAGCCCCATGAAATCGCAGACGGCCCCTTCGCCCAGGTGATCCGGTACGAGGCGCGGCCGGCCAGCCGCATGTTGGGCTCTGCAACCTTCGACTTCTATACGATCTGCCTTCAGGATCACCGAATTCTGGAAGTCTTGGAAGAACACCCGCAGATGAAGCTCTTTCCCTTCATTCTCTATCTGGTCGTTCATGAACTCATCCACATCGCCCGGTTCGGGAAGTTTCTTCAATATTATGAGGCCGGCGAAGAAAAGCGACTTACCGAAGAGAAACGGGTTCACGAAATCACCCGCAGTATTCTCGATCACCTCCGATTGGATGGACTTTCCGATATTCTGGCTTTTTCGGATCGGTTGCTGCTCTCCATCGATCAGCTGGAAATCACCCGAAGGATCTCCGGAGCGGATAAAAAAAATTCGGAGGGGTCGCTTGACAAGGCAACTTCGTAGATTATGTTTTGGATGATTTGAGCAACGGCCGACCGGCGGCTCAAATCGTTGTCCATGGGTTTTCACATCAAATCGCTGGTTGAAGGGTTGGTTTGGAGGAGGAATTATGCCGATCTACGAATACGAATGCACGCAGTGTGGACATATCGAAGAGGCACTCCAGAAGTTCTCGGATGAGCCCCTGACCACCTGCAAAAAATGCTCCGGCAAACTTCACAAGCTCATCTCACAGAGTTCTTTCCATCTCAAAGGCAGCGGCTGGTACGTGACGGATTACGCTTCCGGTTCGAGGTCATCCGCATCCAATAAAACATCCAAAGAATCCACCGATACCTCAACAAACAGCAGCAGCACATCCGATTCTGCCTCCAAAGAATCGTAATTGCGTTTCAGAAGGGTTTACGTTCCCGATTCGGGTATGAAGAAGCGGTGACGGTTTCTCGGTCCTTGGGCCGAAAAGCCGCCACCGAGGTAACAGGAGGTGATCGATTCTTCAGGAAACTTCTGTACAGATCGATTATTTCTTCATCATTCAGGAATGTTATATAAAGCATTAACTTTGTGGAATGGAAAAAAGGAGAACAGAACCATGAAATTGAGACCATTGCAGGATCGTATTCTGGCCCAGCGTGTGGAAGAGGAAACCACCACCAAGGGTGGCATCATCATTCCGGACACGGCAAAAGAAAAACCGGCGGAAGGCAAAGTGATCGCCGTCGGCAACGGCAAATTGGGTGAAGACGGCAAGCGGATCGCCATGGAAGTGAAGGCCGGCGATCGGATTCTCTTCGGCAAATATGCCGGAACGGAAGTGAAGATTGATGGTCAGGAATACCTCATTTTGAGGGAAGACGACGTCTTGGGCGTTATCGAAGCATAATCAGCGGACGGAGGAATAGATACAATGGCGAAAATCATCAAATATGACATGAAGGCCAGAGAGGCCATGTTGAACGGCGTTCGGACACTGGCGGATGCAGTGGTCGTGACCCTCGGGCCCAAAGGAAGAAACGTCGTCATCGACAAGAGCTGGGGTTCTCCCACCGTCACCAAAGACGGTGTGACTGTAGCCAAGGAAATCGAGCTCGCCGACAAATTCGAGAACATGGGCGCCCAGATGGTGAAGGAAGTCGCCAGCAAGACCAGCGACATGGCCGGTGACGGCACCACCACGGCCACCGTTCTGGCCCGGGCCATCTATGAAGAAGGACAGAAGCTCGTTGCAGCGGGCAACAACCCCATGGCCATCAAGCGCGGCATCGACAAGGCCATCGAAGTGGCCGTCGGTGAGCTGAAGAAGCTGAGCAAACCCATCAAGGATCAACGGGAAATCGCCCAGGTCGGCACCATTTCGGCCAACAACGACGAAACCATCGGCAACATCATCGCCGAGGCCATGAACAAAGTCGGCAAGGAAGGCGTCATCACTGTCGAGGAAGCCAAGGGCATGGAAACCACCCTCGAGGTGGTCGAAGGGATGCAGTTCGATCGGGGCTACATTTCGCCTTATTTCGTCACCGATCCCGAAAAAATGGTCTGCAACCTGGATGATCCCTACATTCTGATTCACGAAAAGAAGATCTCCAGCATGAAAGACCTGCTGCCGATTCTCGAACAGGTCGCCAAGATGGGTCGGCCGCTTGTCATCATCGCTGAAGATGTCGACGGCGAAGCGTTGGCCACCCTCGTGGTGAACAAGCTGCGCGGCACCCTCCATGTGGCTGCGGTCAAGGCCCCCGGTTTCGGCGATCGTAGAAAAGCCATGCTCGAAGACATCGCCATCCTCACCGGCGGTCAGGTGGTCAGCGAAGATCTCGGCATCAAGCTGGAAAACGTGGCCATCACCGATTTGGGCAAAGCCAAACGCGTCACCATCGACAAGGACAACACCACGATCGTCGACGGCGCCGGTTCCAGGGCCGCTCTCGAAGGGCGGGTCAAGCAGATTCGGGCCCAGATCGAGGAAACCACCTCCGATTACGATCGGGAAAAACTCCAGGAACGGCTGGCCAAACTCATCGGTGGCGTTGCAGTCATCAACGTGGGCGCAGCCACGGAAACCGAAATGAAGGAAAAGAAGGCCCGGGTGGAAGACGCCCTGAATGCGACCCGTGCTGCGGTGGAAGAAGGGATTGTCCCCGGTGGCGGCGTCGCCCTCGTTCGGTGTTTGCCGGCTCTGGAAGCGCTGCAGGTTTCCGATGAGCAGAAGCTCGGTGTAAAGGTCGTCATGCGAGCCATTGAAGAGCCGCTGCGCCAGATCGCCAACAATGCCGGATACGAAGGTTCCGTCGTCATCGACAAAGTCAAGGCTGGTCAGGGGGCGTTCGGGTTCAACGCCGATTCGAACACCTACCAGGATCTGTTCGAAGCCGGTGTCATCGATCCCACGAAGGTCACCCGGTTTGCCCTGCAGAATGCCGCCAGTGTCGCATCCCTGATGCTGACCACCGAGGCCATGATTGCAGACAAACCCGAAGAAAAGGAAGCCCCGATGCCCAACCCCGGCATGGGTGGAATGGGCGGCATGGGCGG
>CAZJXF010000201.1:0-5070 GCA_964549995.1 uncultured Desulfatirhabdium sp.
GGAAGCCCGGCATTGGAAGGAAATTGGTAAGAGGCGACTTTTTGCGAGTCCATCACGATTAATAGGGGGATTATCTTGCAGCGAAATCGTTGTGGATGCATGGTCCTATCGGTCTACGATGGATTGGTACGCATTGTGATCGCTCTGCTGTGGATAGCGACCATCTGCTGTGAGACCGGTTTCGGAGACAGTGCTGTCGATCCGGAAGGCTCTTCTTTATCCGATATCGTTTTATTGCGCATGAAAGCGGCAAACGATCTGATCGCAACTTCCGATGGCATGAACGTACGCCCTTGTGTCGATGTCTATCGAAAGGCGGTCGCTTCGAATATCTGGCTTCGTAATCTTCAGATACCTGTATCTCCTGGAAAAGTACTGAAGATGCGAAGGCGGTATCTGGTCGAGCAGATCGTGATCCTGACGGGTGGTGAATCGATACGGAAGGAAGCCGAAAGCTTTGTCCGGGCACTTCCACTTCATTTCGAATGGGAGGGGGATCCGGCGGGTCCGCTTGAGGAAGCCGACGCTGCAGAAAGATGGTTGAAACGGCATCCGAACACCCCGATCGGGTCCTTTGGGCATCTGTTTCTGGCGCACCGATGCCGAGCGGCTTTCGAGGCATTATCTTCGGAGAGGGATGGAATGCTTCGCGACCATTTATCCATTCGGTATCGAAAAGCGATCCAAAAGGCCAAGACTTCTGCCTTTCCTCTCATCCAGTGCATTGCAAACGATCTTGATGCCCAGTCTCATGTCTATTTGAAGGATCATGGGAGGCCGTAAAATGAAAGCAGGGGTTTCCTTGGGGGTGGCGGTTGGAATGTTTTTCATTCTTTCACTGGCTGTTCCGAGGGCGAATGCCTGTTCCTGTTCATGGCAAGGGCCTTTTCTGACCGTGTCCAAAGAAGCTCCACTGATTGTCCGGGGGAAAATTACCCGTCATCACACCGGTCCATCTCCGGCAATGGGGGTATTGGTGTTGGAAACCCTGAAAGGAGCACTGCTCGATTCCGGCCTGATTGTCCAGATGGGAGACGGAATGCATTGTAGGCCAACGATAGACGGTTTTCCCCCTGGAACCGAATGGATTCTGGCGTTGAACGGACCGGGTGCGAAGCCGGGAAACGATTTGGCGCTTTCTCATTGCGGTGAATTTTGGTTGGCAGTGCAAAATGGGGAGGTCGTCGGCAGCATTGACGGAAAACAGGGCGATATCCGCCGGATGCCGCTTGGCACATTTCGAGATAAGCTTCGATATCCTTCTTTTCAAGAACAGTTTTCGGGTCGTATCGATCGAGGCAAGACCTATCGAAGGCCCTTCGGTTCCATGTTCTATTTTGTTCTCGAACCGATCCCAACCGGTTGGGAGATTCAGATCCGGGAAATCGGACGGGAAGAGAATCTGGCGCGCTTGACGCCGCCGCTTCATGGAGCTCCCAATCCCCGAGAAATCGAAGGATGGCATTTCATGGCAGATCCTTCATCGTGTGCTGATCGTGCCTATCTCGCTGACTCGGGGCCTGACAACCCACGCAGCTTCATTTTTTCTCCGGAAGTGGGCAGGAACATCGCGGGAGAGAAGGCGAGCCGCAGTGTCACCACAGAGGATATTCAGGCGGTCGAGCGTTTCGGCATCGGGACGTTGACCATTGACCGATCCACCCTGGGACCGATCCATCCCAATGGCTGTCCGGACATCGAACGGTTGGAATTCACCGTGCAGGTCAAAGGCGGGTATTGAGTCGTGCATGACCAAAGGATGTACCATAGTGTACCTTCCATCCAAGCAAGCAAGCAAGAGGAGGAAAATATGTCCACAGATCGTAGAGGCGAGAAACTGGGGTGGAACCTTGGATGGATGGGCGGCTTTATCTGGGTCTTTGTTCTGGCTGTCGTGTTGTTTTATCAGCGGAAGGTGCTTGCTGGGTTCGGTGGTATTCTGTTGGTATGCGCAGCCGTATGGACCATTCGGCAGTCGGCTCCGTGGCGGTATTCGAATACAGCCTATTGGAAACTCATGCTCGGTCCATATACCGTCTTTTTTCTGTCCATTGTTTGGGCGGTTTGGAGTTTCGGGGGGCTTGAGCCGCTCGATCTCAATTGGTGGAATCTTTTGTGGATTGTTCCGATGCTCGCTCCATTCGGTATCCTGAGCAACCGGAAATGGAGGGATGGGGAATCCAAAAGGGTGCAATAGCTGCTGTTTCGTCCTTGATGGATTCTCAAAAAGTCGATCCACCCCCGATTTTCGGGTAGTTCCTGGCCCGCCCCCAGGCGGCTCGTTGGAGACTCACTGACTTTTTGCGAGTCCATCATCCCTATCTTTTTGCGTTGTCGACAAGTCTTTCTTGACAGTTTCCAAATAAATTGGGTATGTAATCAGCTTCTTTCTCGGATACGAGCGGAGGAGAATCCAGCCTCCGCTCGAGTCGTTTCATGAAAAGGAAAATATACGGACAGGACAATCCATTTCATGGACATGGATGGATCCGCCGAGCGTGTAACCGAGGGGACTTTCTTTCGGATGCATTCTCGGCAGGGGAGAAATTTCACATCATGAACCTCTGACATAAGGAGACATGCCGATATGGGTGGTGCAAAAAAAGCTGCGAAGGAAAAACCGCTCGATAAAATGACGACACTGGAATTGCGGGATCTCGCCAAGAAGGAAACGGATCTACAGGGGATCGTTGGAATGAACAAGGCTGAGCTCATCGCTGCCATCAGCAAGGCCAGGGGGATTACACTCGATGCCCCGAAAAAGAGCAGTTCGTCAGTGCGGGAAATCAAGCAGAAAATGCGTGCCTTGAAGGTGGATCGGGAGAATGCCCTCAAGGAACAGAACGAAAAGATGGCGATGATTCTGCGCAAGCGAATTTTGCGGCTGAAGAAAATGACTCGGCGGGTGGGCTGATCGCGTTTATGGACCGGTATCTGCAGCAGCAGGGCACTGCAGTGGTCGATCCTGGAGCCGTCGCTTTTGATGTGGACGGTGTTCTGGCGGATACGATGGGTCTTTTTTTGCGGATTGCCTCCGAGGAGTATCGGATCGATCGGATATCTTATGAAGACATTACCTGTTATGAGCTCAGCGAATGCCTTCCGATCGATCCGATGATCATCGATGCCATCATCGGTAAGCTCCTCGATGGAACGTATGAATACCCCCTGCTGCCTATTTCGGGAGCGGCCCAGGTGATCGGTCGGCTTGCGAAGACAACGGGGCAGGTGGTTTTCGTGACGGCAAGACCCTATCCCGGTCCGATCGAAGAATGGATTCAACAACACCTGGAGCTGCCGCGGCACCGTTTTGAACTCGTGACAACGGGCGCCTTCGAAGCCAAGGCCCAGACCCTTCTGGAAAAGGGCATTCGGCATTTTGTGGATGATCGGCTTGAAACCTGTTTTCACCTGTGGGAATGCGGGGTGGAACCGATCGTCTTTCGCCAGCCTTGGAACCGGAAACCACACCCCTTTCGGGAAGTCGGCTCCTGGGAAGAGATTCAATCCCTGATCGCGTGGCCAGCCAGCTGGGGAAACGGGGAATGAACCGATTTCTGGAACCGTTTCTAAGCTATCTCGAAACGGAAAAGGGATATTCCGAACATACGGTCCGGGCGTATCGAACGGACATCGAGCAGTTTTTCGATATCGTTGGACAAATGATCGAAAAACCGGTTGAAGGGATCGATCCGGATGCCGACATCGATATGTTGATCGTTCGGGGATATTTGGCCAGGCTCCATGACGATCACCGCAAGAGCTCCATCGGCAGGAAAATCGCCGCCGTACGATCGTTTTTTCGGTTTCTCGTGAAGCGGGGAATCGTGCGGAACAATCCAGCCGAATATGTGGCAACCCCAAAGGCCGAAAAACCCATTCCGGTGTTTCTGCCGGTGGATGACATGTTCAGGCTTCTCGACGGCATCGATACGGGAACGCTCTCCGGTCTTCGAGACAAGGCCATGCTCGAAATGCTCTATTCGACAGGGATTCGGGTATCCGAACTGGCTGGGATGAACCTTTCGGACATCGATCCGGATGCCGGATTGATCCGCATTCGGGGAAAGGGATTCAAAGAGAGAATCGTTCCGGTCGGGAAACGAGCCTTGGCGGCGCTTCAATCGTATCGCAGTGCATGGGAGCGGCAGGTCGATCCGACGAAACCGGCTACCGAACGGGAGGCTGTTTTTCTGGGGGATCGGGGAAAGCGTATTACACCGCGTGCCGTCTATGCAGTGTTGGAAACATGGGTTCGCAGATGTGGCATTCTCTTTCGGATCTCCCCGCACAAGATCCGGCACTCCTTCGCCACCCATCTGCTGGATGCCGGAGCCGGACTGAGAAGTGTCCAGGAAATGCTCGGTCACAAAAGCCTGTCCACCACGCAAAAATATACGCATGTATCGATCGACAGGTTGATGGAGGTCTATGACCGCGCCCATCCGAGAAAATGAAGGCAAGGGATAATGGGCCATAGGCGATGGGGAGGCACACTGAATGATGGATCCCAATAAGACGCCGATTCCTTTTCACGGCACGACCGTTCTGGCGCTTCGAGCCAATGGGCGGGTGATCGTTGCCGGAGACGGTCAGATCACGATGAACGATACCATCGTCAAGCATCGGGCCCGTAAGGTGCGTCGGATTTATCAGGATCGCATCATCGTCGGATTTGCCGGTGCCACAGCCGATGCCCTCACCCTTTCCGAGAAGCTCGAGGCCAAGCTCGAAAAGACCAACGGGAACCTGACCCGTGCGGCAGTGGAGCTGGCTCGGGACTGGCGTACCGACAAGATGCTCCGTCGGCTCGAAGCCCTGATGATCGCGGCAGATGCCGAAAAAACCTATTTGCTGAGCGGCAATGGGGACATTATCGAACCCGATGAACCGATCATCGCCATCGGATCGGGTGCCGTGGCCGCTCAGGCGGCAGCTACCGCACTTTTGCATCACAGCCGGCTGGATCCAGTGGAGATCGTGAAACAGGCCATGGCCATTGCCGCATCCCTATGCGTCTATACGAACACCGAAATCACCATCGAGGAAATTGCGCATGGACGCATTGAA
>CAZJXF010000202.1:0-5056 GCA_964549995.1 uncultured Desulfatirhabdium sp.
CCTGGGATTCGATCTCAAACCGGTGTCCGTTCATGCACAGATGCTCAAAACCCGCTATGCCAAGGAGACCACCACCATTTGCTGTTACTGTGGGGTCGGCTGTGGGGCCATCGTGCATACCAGCAAGAAAGGGGATGGTCGGGTCATCAACATCGAAGGAGATCCGGATCACGTCATCAATCGCGGGGCGCTCTGTTCCAAAGGCGCTGCGCTATCCGGCCTTGCCGAAAACGAAAACCGGCTGCTCAAACCGATGTATCGGGCCCCCTTCTCCGACAAATGGGAGGAAGTTTCCTGGGATTGGGCCATCGATCGCATCGCCCAGCGCATCAAGAAAACGCGTGACGCCACCTTCACCAAAACCAATGCAGATGGGTTGACCGTCAACCGGACAACGGCCATCGCATCGGTGGGCAGCGCAGCCATGGACAATGAAGAATGCTGGATGTACCAGGCTCTGATGCGTGCCATCGGGCTTGTATATATCGAACATCAGGCCCGTATCTGACACAGCGCCACGGTAGCGGCTCTGGCAGAGTCGTTCGGACGCGGTGCCATGACCAACCACTGGATCGATCTCAAGAACAGCGACTGCATCCTCATCATGGGCAGCAACGCTGCCGAAAACCACCCCATCTCCTTCAAATGGGTCACCGAAGCCCAGAAAAACGGCGCCACCCTCATCAGCGTCGACCCCCGATTCACCCGCACTTCCTCCAAGGCCGACATTTACGCGCCTCTTCGCTCCGGAACCGATATCGCCTTCCTGGGCGGAATGATCAAATACATCCTGGAAAACGATCTCTACAACAAGGACTACGTGTTGAACAACACGAACGCCTCCTTCCTCGTCAATCCCGCGTTCAAGTTCGACAAGGGGGTGTTCTCCGGATACAATGCCGAGAAGCGAACCTACGACAAATCCACCTGGACCTTCCAGATGGATGAAAATGGGGTTCCCAAGCGGGATATGAGCCTGAAAGATCCTCAGTGTGTCTTCAGTCTCCTCAAGAAACACTATTCACGGTACGATCTGAAAACGGTTTCTGCAGCCACCGGAACCTCCGAGGCCGACCTGATGGCCGTTTACAAGGCCTATGCGGCGACGGGAGCTCCGGGTAAGGCAGGCACCATCATGTACGCGATGGGATGGACCCAGCATACGGTCGGGGTCCAGAACATCCGGGCCATGAGCATTATTCAGTTGCTCCTGGGGAACATGGGGATTGCAGGCGGCGGCGTGAATGCCCTGCGTGGAGAGTCGAACGTTCAGGGATCCACCGATCAGGCATTGCTCTTCCACATTTGGCCCGGGTATCTGCCGGCAC
The DNA here is from genome assembly GCA_964549995.1 of uncultured Desulfatirhabdium sp. GTDB lineage: Bacteria > Desulfobacterota > Desulfobacteria > Desulfobacterales > Desulfatirhabdiaceae > Desulfatirhabdium. The sequence goes on from CAZJXF010000202.1 coordinate 1,329, forward strand.
CGAATGCCAAACAGACCAAGCTCGAAGACGTGCTCAAGCGCAGACCGCAAAGCAAAGATCCCTTGAGCCTCAACTGGTGGAAGAATGAACCCAAATATGTCGTCAGCCTGCTGAAGGCCTTCTTTGGGGACAAGGCGGATGAAAGCAACGAATTCGGGTATTCCTGGCTTCCGAAGTTGGATGTAGGCAAGGCCTATTCCTGGCTCGATCTCTTCGATGAAATGTACAAGGGAACGATCAAGGGGTTTTTCGCCTGGGGGATGAATCCCGCATGCAGCGGCGCCAATTCCAACAAGGTTCGCAAGGCGTTGGCCAACCTCGACTGGATGGTGAACGTCAATATCTTCGACAATGAAACCGGATCCTTCTGGCGGGGTCCCGGCATGAAACCCGATCAGATCGGGACGGAAGTCTTCATGCTGCCCTGCTGCGTGTCCGTCGAGAAGGAAGGCAGCATCACGAACAGCGGCCGCTGGATGCAGTGGCGCTATGAAGGTCCCAAACCATTGGGATTGAGCAAACCGGATGGGGATATCATCTACGAGCTCGGAATGAAGCTGAAGGAAATCTACAAAGAAGGCGGAGTGTTTCCGGAACCCATTCTGAACCTCCACTGGGATTATGCAACCGACCATCGGTATGATCCGCACAAGGTGGCCAAAGCCATCAATGGATATTTCCTAAAGGATGTGAAGGTGGGTGATACGGAATTCAAGAAGGGTTCCCTTGTACCCAGCTTCGCCTTCCTGCAGGCCGACGGCAGCACCTCGAGCGGCAACTGGATCTACTGCGGCAGCTACACCGACAAAGGGAACATGGCCGCCAGAAGGAAACAGGAGGACGCACCCAACAAGATCGGGCTTTACCCCGAATTTGCATGGGCATGGCCGGTAAACCGCAGAATCATCTACAACCGGGCTTCGGTCGACGGCAAGGGACAGCCGCTCGATGCCAAACGCTGGGTTATCCAATGGAAGGACGGCAAATGGGTGGGGGATGTGCCCGACGGTCCGGCCCCACCTGTTCTTGGAGACGACGGAAAGCCGAATCCGAAGAGTGTTCACCCGTTCATCATGACCCTCCACGGGTTCGGACAGATTTTCGGGCCGGGCCTCAATGATGGACCTTTCCCCGAACACTATGAAGCCATGGAATGTCCGGTGGAAAAGAACCTGTTCAGCCCGCAGCTGAACAGCCCGGTGGCTCCGAAATTCGGAACGGAGGCCGATCAGTTTGCCGCCACCTGCGATCCGCGCTATCCCTATGTCTGTACCACCTATCGGGTTTCCGAACATTGGCAGACCGGATTGTTGACCCGGCCGCAGCCCTGGTTGCTGGAACTCCAGCCACAGGTCTTCGTCGAAATCAGCGAGGAGCTTGCCGCCCTGAAGCAGATCAAGAACGGCGAGCGGGTGGTGGTGAGCACGGCAAGGGGGTCGCTCGAATGTACGGCAGTGGTGACCAAGCGGTTCAAGCCCTTGAAGATCGCGGGCACCACCGTTCACCAGATGGGTATTCCGTACAATTTCGGATGGCGATGGCCGGAAACCGGGAAAGAGGAAAGCGCCAATCTGCTGACGCCTTCCACGGGAGATCCCAACACCCGGATTCCCGAAACCAAGACCTTTATGGCCAACATCGCCAAGAAATAACGGGAGGTGAGCGATATGGAAAAGTCCTTTTTCGTAGATACGACAGTGTGCACCGCCTGCAGAGGATGTCAGGTGGCCTGCAAACAATGGCACAACCTCCCGGCCGAAAAGACGACGAACCGAGGTACGATCGAGAATCCGGCCGACCTCTCCTTCAATACCTACAAACTGGTCCGGATGCGGGAACAGGTGGTGGACAACAAGCTGCACTGGGTATTTTTCCCGGAACAGTGCAGACACTGCCTCTCGCCGCCATGTCAGGATACGGCCGGAGAACCGGGCGCCATTTACACGGACCCGGCTACCGGCGCCGTTCTGTATACGGCCGAAACCCGATTCCTGAATGCCGACGAGATCATTGCCTCCTGTCCGTACAACATCCCCCGGAAATCGGAGGATGGAACCCTGGCCAAGTGCGATATGTGCAACGACCGGGTCCACAACGGGTTGCTGCCGGCCTGTGTCCAGACCTGCCCGACCGGTGCGATGAATTTCGGCGATCGGGACAAGATGCGCAAGATGGCCGATCAGCGTCTTGCGGAAGTGAAAAAGAAATATCCCAAGGCCCAGCTCATCGATCCGGACGATGTCCGTGTCATTTATCTGGTTGCATTCGATCCGAAGCTCTATTATGAACATGCCATGGCATCGGCATCGGATGTGGGCCTGACCCGGCATTTGGCGTTGAAGAAAATGATTCGACCGCTGGAAGACCTGGTCAGTCGACTGGTGTAGTTCAATCGTGAACATGCAAGATGCGGGGTGGATCGTACGTCAGGACGTCAGTGCCGAAGTGCGCTGGTTCGGAAGTTCGAAACACCCCGGCCTGTTATCCCCGGAAACTCCTGCTGCCGACAGGAGGATGCATTTGCCTGGAGCGCTGGAGTGACCGAGGATGATGGGACGCATGTGCATCCGTGGAAGTGACCAATTTCGTCGAAAACTGATTGATCTCCATGGGATGGCGATCGCTGGATGATAGAGATCGTCATCCGATGGATGCCCACATCCCTCCGCCGCTGCCACCCGCTTCCCGAATCTCACACACTTGTTGTTGCCATAAACGTCATGCTGACGCTATGTCAACCCGTCGCTCCCGTGCCAACGGGAAACCTGGAGAATATCTCATGAACATCGGTACCGAATCTATCGATGCATTGCATCGGACCATCCGCTGGTTTCAGGAACATCGACCGATCTATTCGGAAATGCTCACTTTTTTCGGTGGTCTGTTCGAAGCCCAGCTCCGAGCCTGCGACACCGTTTCCATCGAGCAGCTGATCGTTCCTGAAGACGTGATTCAGGCACGAAAAGACACGAAATTCCCCTTGATCGGCGTGTCGGAATTTTCAGTGGATATGGAGAATGCAAGAGGTCTGACGACCGCCATCATCGACTTGGCCCGTCATTCCACCGCCAAGCTTCAGGAAGGGGCTGCTTTTATTCAAGAAGGGCTTACGGCCGGTCGGTTGACCCATGACATGCTGTTCGATATGGCGCTCAAGCGGCTCGACGAGGAACATGTGCCGGAAGGCGAACCGGGGCTTCTGCTGTTTTTCGGATATCACAGCATCCTTCCGTCGATCATGGCCTGCCGGGATATGGCCTTACGATATCTCGCAGATGAGGAACCCTGGCGAACGGGGTATTGCCCGGTGTGCGGCGGCATGCCCGCCTTGTCCGTGCTCGATGCCAACGGAGAACGTTCCTATGTTTGCAGCTTCTGCCGGAACCGATGGGTCGTTCCACGCCTTTTCTGCGCTTACTGCAGCAACACCAATGGAGGAGACCTCGAATATTTCGAGAGTGAGGAGGAACCGGAATACCGGATCGATAGCTGCCTGAAGTGCCGTCGCTACGTCAAGACGCTCGATACGCGAAAAACAGATCGGTGGATCTATCCGGACCTCGAGATGCTTGCAAGCATCCACCTCGATATGAAAGCGATGGGGGAAGGGCTGCAACCTGTCGTGAACAATCCGTATTTTTGATGGACTCGCAAACAGTCGGATAGCCTTATTTTCCTACGAAACTTCCGGTCCAGTTTCCGGGCCTGCGAGACAACAGCTCACCGGT
>CAZJXF010000203.1:0-4956 GCA_964549995.1 uncultured Desulfatirhabdium sp.
CTCCCCCCATGCTCAGGCCCGGAAATACCCCAAAATCGGGGGTAGAGCGACTTTTTGCGAGTCCATCAAGGTTTCCACCCGTCCGGATCCGGAAGCGTATAAACGGTTGTTTTCCCGTCGCTTGCTACAGATTTGAGAATGCCTCTTGCGACAAGCGCCTTCAGGCTTTCAGTGAGCTGTTCCGCACTGCCTGTCCACCGATCTTCGATATGCTTGGTGGAAATGCGAAGCGATTCATCCACCAGGCTGCAGCACAGCAGGTACAGAGACACCGCCTCCGTGCTGAGTCCCATCTTGAAAATCCGCTGATCCATCACAGAACCTGTCATGGGGGTTTCCTTTCCAGCTTGTTCAGGTTGATCTTCGCCGCTTCATACTCGGGATCGATCGCAAGCGCCCGCTCGAAGGCCGAACGTGCCGCATCCCCATTCCCCAACAAATCCAGCACAACGCCCAGGTTGTTCCAAGCATCCACATATCCGGGATTCAGGGAAACCGCCATGCGATAGTGTTCGGCCGCTTCGGCGTATCGACCGATTTTTCGGTAAGCAAGCCCTGCATTGAACCGCGCTTCGACATCGTTGGGCTTGATCTCGATGGCCCTTAAAAAATACGGAAGAGCCGCCTCAGGGCCGTCTGTTTCCGCAATGAAAACGCCGAGATTGATCTGGGCCACATGGTTGGGGCCGGTTACCGATTCGGCATGACGGAACAACGTCAGGGTGTTCTGCCAGCAGCCGATCTGAACGAAGGTCAGAGCCCCCATCCATCCCAAAACGACGGCATATCCGAAGGCCATGGGGCGGATCCACGCCGGTCGCTCTCGGATCCGCTCGGCCACCCACCAACAAGGTACGAGAAAGAACCCGATGGAGGGAATGTAGGTATAGCGATCGGCTATGCTCTGACCGCCGACCTGTACCAGTCCGATCACGGGCACCAGCGTGCCCAGAAACCACAGCCACCCGACAATTCCATAGGGGTGTTCCCTGCGCCTCCACCAGAGAAAGGCGCTGATAGACAGCAACAACAGGACACTGCCCGCAACCTTCCACACGGGAATGCTATCCGGAAAAGGGTAGAAGACGGCCAGATCGCTCGGCCACAGAAGTTTGCCGATATAGCGTACATAGGCGGTGAGGGCGTTGGCTGCTCGGACGGTGAGCGGAAGCGCTTCAAGAGACCCCATGGCTTTTCGTTGAACCACAACGGTCATCAGGGAGGATATGGCGGAGAGCAGGAAAAAGGGGGCCTTCTCGACCGTAAGCCAGAAAAACCGCTGAAGGGGACCGGTTCCACGAACCCCATCGATCAGCGTAACGGCATTTGGATGACGGTATCGATCGTAAGGCCAGAAGTCGAGAAGCAGCAACAGGCAGGGCAGGGTCACCACCATGGGTTTGGCCATCAGCCCGAGACAAAAGCACATCAGGGAGATCAGGTACGTGCGCAGGCTCTGGTATCGGATGAATCGATCCCAAGAAAACAGCGTCAGCAGCAGCAAACAGGTGCTGAGGGCATCCTTGCGCTCGGAAATCCATGCGACCGATTCCACGTGCAGGGGATGGAGAGCGAAAACGCCGGCCAGGGCTGCAGCAGACCATCGGTTTCCGGCAACTCCGGCCCAGTAGAGAAACAACAGCACACTGTTCAGCGCATGGAAAAGAACGTTCATCAGGTGATGCCCCGACGGGTGAACTCCGAAAAGGCTCACGTCCACCATGTGGGAGATCCAGGTGAGTGGATGCCAATTGCTGGCATGTCCGGTCACCAAAGCCCATCGGATCCCATCGAGATGCAACCCTTTCAGAACGATGGCATTGCGCCAGACATATTCCGTATCGTCGTAGTGAACGAAATCGAGCCGATAGGCTTGGCCATAGACAATTGCTACCACCAGGATCAACCCAACGGCGATCGACCGGGAAGAAGGCGGGGTCTTTTCGATCGGAAACCTCACAAAAGTCTTCGCCTGAGAAACACGACATGCGCGGCCAGCAGGAGCCCGGCCACCCAGGCCGCCCAGCTCAGGGCAGCAAGCCCGATCAAGTGCCCGGGGATCGGTTCGGCGTATAGGGCGGCCTGTCGGAAATTCAGCGCCTCCAAATTGGGCAGGGCCTTGTAGGCGCCGATCAAGAGCGTCTGGACGAGCGGGTTCTCGACGCGTTGGGCAAACAGCAGCAGATCCTGGAGCCAATGTCCCAGAAAAACGATACCGGTCAGAAAGAACAGATGCAGCACCGGGGAGGTGACAACGGCAAAGAACAGACTTAAGGCCGCCATCAGAATCCATTCGGCTGCAATGAACAGAAGGGCTGGGGCGTAGGAAACGTTCAGGGCGACACCGGCCCATTTCAGCAGCATCCAAAAGACGAGACATAGGACGACATAGACAGCCATCAACACGAGCAGCACACCGACGAATTTTCCCATCAGAAAAACGGATCGGCTGACAGGGCGATACAGGATCAGATAAGCCGTCTGCCGTTGAAATTCCTGGCGAATCAAGTTGAACCCCAGGTAGGCGACCGTGATCAGCCCCCAGACACCGAGAATCCACATACCGGCATTCTGCAGAACGCGGTCTTTGCCGCCGACAGCCATGTTGCCGAGCAGAATGGATGCGAAAAACATCAGAATGCCGCTTGCGACCAGCCCCTGAATACCTCGATCGCGCAGGGCATCCCGCCACACATGAAGGGCAAGTGACCGGATTTGAGCCTGGAGAATCATAAGAAAACCTCTTTTCTGTGAAGAAGGACGGGAAATGCAGACGGATTTCCTCACGTGCATAACCGTATCCAACGGACAATGGGGTGTCAACAGGAGAGTGAACGGGCAGGAGGGATGGTACACAGATGCACAGGTAGGGCTTGTCATCCCTAAAATCAAATGATTTCTTGACACTTTGAAACAGGGAATGCTAAAAATAACAGTTTTTTCATCGGGCGGAAACGGTTTTCGCCCGAGATCGATCCTTGCTCTGAAAGCGCTTCAGGGCTCTATTATCCAAAAGGAGGTTTGATGAGAAGGTACGAATGTGTTGTCATTATCGACCCGGATATTTCCGCGGATGAACGGGATGCCGTCAAGGCCCGGATTCAGGAAATCATCACCCAGAACGGTGGAGAAGTGCTTCAAGTCGAAGACTGGGGTGTCAAGAGGCTGGCGTATCTCATACGCAAGAAGGCCAAAGGCGCCTATGTCCTCTTCGATTACTGCGGCATGGGACCCATCGTGGCTGAAGTCGAACGGTTTTGCCGGATCAGCGACAAATGCCTCAAGTACATGACCGTCGTGGTCAGTACCCATGCGGATCCGGAAGCCATCAAAGCCGAAATTGCATCCGGAAAGTCCAGAACCACGGCTTCGGCAACCGAACCTGTCGAAATCCCGGACGCTGCCGATGAAGCGGCCATGGATGATGAACCTATGGATGATGATCAATCCGAAGACGTGGAGGAATAGACGATGGCACAGCATACAACATCCAAAAAGAAAGCGTCCGCCAAGAAAAAACGGGTATTCCATCGCAGAAAGGTCTGCCGCTTCTGTGCAGACACTTCTCTGATCATCGATTACAAGGATGTCAAGACCCTGAAATTTTTCATCACCGAGCGCGGCAAGATCATTCCGAGAAGGATCAGCGGTACCTGTTCGAAGCACCAGCGTTCGCTCAACGAAGCCATCAAACGGGCGCGAACCATTGCTCTGCTTCCCTTTGTGGGTTCCCTGGATACCAATTGACGGGGCAACCCTCAGACGGATGAGCCCATCCGGGTTCCGAAGGATGCGATGTCACAGCTGAACCTTGCACGTCTCAGGCCGTTCGGATGGTGTGTCTTTCCCTCCCTGCTTCTTGCGCAGGCGGCACACCTCATCCCGCTGTTCGGCTTCTTCATGGCTGCGATGGTTCCTTTTCCATCCCTGCTCTTTCGCCTGAAACAGGGGCCGATCGACGGAAGATGGGCGACCGCCATCACCTGTGGATTGATTTTCGTGTTCTTTTCGGAATCCGGAACCGACCGGATTGTCTTCACAGCCATGGCCGTCCTGGGGTTGCTTCTCGGTGAGACCCTGCATCGGGGGCTGTTGCCGGATATGGCGGTTTTCGCAAGTGTCGGAATGGTATGGGGCGGGGTGTGGACGATCGTCTCACTGACATCCCTTCTTTCCGGCAGCTCGTTCTTTCAGCAGGTGGAAGTCGTTCTTCATCAGAGCCTCGAGCTCACCATCGCTCTGTATGAGGAGATGAAGATTTCGGCAGAAACCGTCGCAACCCTTCAGCAGTCGATGGGCCGGATCGCTTTTGTGCTGGCCAGACTGATGCCCGGATTTTCGGCGATGTCTCTTCTGTTCGTTGCATGGACCCAGCTGTTGCTGCTTCAGCCTGCAAGGCATCGGCTTGAAATTCCCCTTCCGGAATCGCCAAGGCTGAATCGGTGGAAAGCACCGGAAAAGCTCATCTGGGGATTGATCGGATGCGGCGCCATGCTCTTGACGCCTCATGTGCCGGTTCGGCTGATCGCCACCAACGTGCTTCTGCCCATTCTGGTCGTCTATTTTTTTCAGGGAATCGGTATCGTATCCTATTTTCTGGAAACCAAACAGGCACCGCGGTGGATTCGTGTGCTGATTTATATCGCCGTTTTTTTCCAGCAGGTTGCCATGATCCTTGTGATCCTGTTGGGAATTTTCGATCTGTGGATCGATTTTCGAAAACTCGCGTCTCAACGGGACGCATGAATCATATGGAGGAACTATGCAGGTCATTCTGAAAGAAACCATTGAATCCTTAGGAACCGTCGGCAGTGAGGTCAAGGTAGCCGACGGCTATGCCCGCAACTACCTGTTGCCGCAAGGCAAGGCACTTCCGGCCAACGAGCATAACCGCAAGATCATGGAACAGCAGAAATCCAAGATCGCTCTCATGCTGGCCAAGGAAAAGGCGACTGC
>CAZJXF010000204.1:0-4891 GCA_964549995.1 uncultured Desulfatirhabdium sp.
CTCCCCCCATGCTCAGGCCCGTCAAGAACCATAGTCGGGGATGAAGCGACTTTTTGCGAGATCGTCATAGATACAAGGAGCTGTTATGTTTTCACTACCCTGTCGTTGGCTGATCGCCCTTTTGGTGACGATTCCGGGTGTTGTCTTGGCCTCCGGAGCTCAAGCCGCTGCACCCCATGAGATCGCCGGTTTCTCTATCGGATCGGATATTGCGCGCTATGGCGAGAAAGTGCTCACCCAAACGGCGCTACCGGTGCGCTATGCCGAATTTATCACCGAGGCCGAAGTTCGCGTACCTGCAGGTTTCAAGACCGGCATCATCGCCTATGGTTCCTGCGCCTATCCGGGGAAAATCCTTCGCCTGAAATTCAAGTATACCGACGACAGCCGGGAGTTCTTCGAAGAACTGGTCCGACGGATGAAGGCCCGTTTCGGTCAGAAACCCGAATGGAGGGGCGATCCTTTCCAGAATGTGCTGGCCTGGAAGTGGTCGTTTCGAGACGCGGAAGGCAGACGGATCATCCTGCTCGTTCAACACAACCAAGTCGATACGGACGAGCGGATCGGCAATACGCTCAAGCTGACCTGGATGGATGCCATCGAAAAAGAACGTTCCTGCGATGAGCGGAAGCATCCGGAAGGAAAGCGGCCGACGACTGAAAAGAAGCGGGCTTCAGAAGCATTGGATGCGTCCGGGTGGGAAGCGCTGATGCCGAAATGAGGAAGAGAACAGTCGGCAGTGGGCGGTCGGCAGTGAATTCTTCGTACGAACTGAGGCGTTCATGTCGATGAAGATCTTCTGGAACGGAGTCGGTTTGGCGCTCCCGAGGGATTGGGAGCTTGTACGCATTGGGAAAAACCGCCTTACCTTCCAGCAGGGGAATCCTCAGGTCGTGGAGATCCAATGGCGTCGGGGGGATGCCTCCATAAAATTTCCGGCTGTCGTCGAGAAATGGAAACGAACGTGCCGGAAGAGGGGGGATCTTCTTTCACCGATCCAATTTCCGAAGGACTTGTCTCGGGCTGTCGACGTCGAATGGGACGGGTTCGAATGGAAGAACGACGGATATTGGGGCGTCGATATCCTGCGGTTCTGCCGCCGCTGTCATACGCTCACGGACGTTCGGTGGACGGTTTCATCCAACATCTCGGAGAGGGAATCGATTCCATGGGCGGATATCCGATCGATGCTCGACGGTTTTTCCGATCATGAACCGGCAGTCGGCATTCGCTTCTCGATCTACGACATCGAGGTGATCGTTCCCCAGGACTTTCGGCTGGAGACATTTTCCTTCCATCCCGGCGTATTCGAATTGCAATTTCAGGCCGAACGTGGGAATATCCGCTTCCTTCGCTGGTCAGCTGCCGCCGAGCGATTGCGGAGCAGTTCTCTGGAATCCTTCGGCGAAGCTGTATGTGGCAGGGCTACGTGGACAACCCGTTCCGACCCTTCCATCGGAGATGCCCGGATCGCTTATCCAAAAGCACAGGGATGGCTTGGGCGCATCCTTCCGTCGGGAAATCGATCGTGGTTTTTGATCCGCTTCGATCGAGAGACGGACCGGATTCTCGGCGTCCAGTATCGCGGAAAAACCGTTCATACCGACGCGGACATTCTGCGGTTCGGCCGTATGTTTTCCATTCGGCAATAGAGAGGGGTTGCCGCCAACCATTGTTCTGGAGTGACTTGAACCCATCATGAATACACTCGATACCATCGTCCTGGTCATTTTCGGATACTGCGTGATCCGGGGATTTTTTCGCGGCATCATCAAGGAAATCAGCTCCATCGTCGGTGTCATCTGCGGCTATTACGGGGCGTACACCTATTACGGGCAGGTCGCCGAGATGTTTCAACACTGGGTGACCAACCCGGGATACGCCAGGATCATCGGCTTCGTCATCGTCTTTTGCGGTGTGTTCATCGCCGTCAACCTTGTCGGACTCGTCATCCGATACTTCATGAACGTCTCTTTCCTGGGGTGGATCGATCGCATCTTCGGGTTTGCCTTCGGAACGGCCAAAGCCGTCCTGATCGCAAGCATCCTCGTTGTCATGCTGACCGCTTTTCTGCCGAAGGGCGCTCCACTGATCCGGGATTCCGTTACGGCTCCCTACATCAGCCGGGTGTCGGAATGGATATCGATGATCATCTCGCAGGAAATGAAATTCGAATACGAACAGAAAATCCGGGAATTGAAGAAACATTGGAATCTGCCGATTTAAATGAACCTTCTGGAATTCTTCGAAAGATTACGGATCTGATCGAACGGCTGACTGGGCCGGACGGCTGCCCGTGGGACCGAAAACAGACTCCGCAAACCCTTACCGTCTATCTCATCGAGGAAATGTATGAGCTTGTCGATGCCGTGCACCGGGACGATGCAGCAGATATCGAAGAAGAGATGGGCGATGTGCTGTTTCAGCTGTTGTTTCTGCTGCATTTCTATCGCAATCGTCATGGCATGACGATTGATGGAATTGTCAGACGTAATGTCGACAAGATGATCCGTCGCCATCCCCATGTCTTCGGAGAGGAAACGATCGAAACGAGCGAGGGGGTTCGCAAGCGTTGGCACGAGATCAAACAGGGCGAGAAGGCTGGGAAGGGGCCTTGCGGTCTTTTCGATTCCATTCCGAAGGGAGTTCCGGCCTTGGTTCGGGCCTATCGGGTGTCAGACCGGGCCGCCAAGGTCGGATTCGATTGGGAGACGCTGCCGGATGTCATGAAGAAGGTCGAGGAGGAATGGCGCGAATTCTTGGCCGAGGTCCGCAGCACCGGCGACCGGGATGCCACAGAGGAAGAGCGCAAACGGCTTTCGATGGAATTCGGTGACATCCTGTTCACCCTTGTGAATGTCGCTCGATTCGCCGGGATTCACCCCGAAACGGCCCTTGCCGAATCCACCCGCAAATTCGAGGAGCGTTTCCGGCGAATGGAGGCGGAAGTACGCCGTACCAACGGCGACCTGAACACGTTGACGCTGGATGAGTGGCAGGGCCTGTGGAGTCGGGCGAAGCAGGGTGGGGACAGCGGATCTTCGGGATGAGCTTTCAAAAAGTCTGTGAGTCTCCAGCGAGCCGCATGGGAGCGGGTACACCTTTTTCGCTGCATCGGAAAAACTCAGCCGCCCGAGCTCGTAAGGGTCGGGCATGTGGCCAGACGCTCCAGGAGAGAGCATCTCATTGAAATAGCAAGCTTTTCAAACACAAGCCGAAGCGTTTTGCATGCCCGGCCCAACGATCTCCGGCGGCTTCAAACACGTTTCCGCTGCAGCATCAAAAGGCGCCCCCGCCCCCATGCTCAGGCCCGGAACTACCCGAAAATGGGGGGTAGATCGACTTTTTGCGAAGCCGTCAATATTGAAGGAGTATTATGATCGCCATCATTGATTACGATGCCGGTAACCTCACAAGCGTCCAGCGGGCCGTATCCTTCCTGGGAAAGGCGTGCGTGGTCACACGAGATTCCGGTACACTGCTCGAAGCCGATCGGATCATTTTCCCTGGTGTCGGAGCCGCAGGCTCCGCCATGGAAAGCCTCGTTCGATACGGCATCGATCGCATTCTTCGGGATGCTTTCAGCATGGGAAAGCCCATTCTCGGCATCTGCCTCGGCTCACAGATCATTCTGGATGCCAGTGAAGAAAACGACACCACCTGTCTGGGGATTCTTCCGGGAACCGTAAAGGCCTTTCCTTGTGACATGATCGGACCGGACGGCCGAAAGCTCAAGGTGCCCCACATGGGCTGGAACCGCCTGCTGTGCACCGGCGGCCACCCGATTTTGGAAGGACTCGATCCGATGGATGAATTTTATTTCGTCCACGGCTATTATCCGCAACCGAAAGAAACGGCGCACATTTTCTGCAGAACCGACTATGGCATCGATTTTCCGTCCGTCATCGGGTATCGAAATCTTGTTGCCACCCAGTTCCATCCGGAAAAAAGCGGCAGACCGGGGCTGCGGATCCTGAGCAATTTCTTTCAGTGGAAACCCTGAGACGAGGACTGAGGAGCATGCTGAGCAAACGAATCATCCCCTGTCTCGATGTCCGGGAAGGGAAAACCACCAAGGGGATTCAATTCAAGGGAAACGTCGATATCGGTGATCCGGTGGAAATGGCTCGGATGTACTACGAAGCCGGAGCCGATGAAATCGTGTTCTACGATATCACTGCATCGAGCGACAAGCGCGACATCATGATCGACGTGGTCCGAAAGGTCGCCGAAACCATCTTCATTCCGTTTTCTGTCGGTGGCGGCATTCGAACCGTAGAAGACATGCGGCGGGTGTTGTTGGCCGGGGCGGAAAAGGTCAGCGTCAACTCGGCTGCCGTTCTCCATCCCGAAATCATCGCTCAAGGAGCCGAAGCCTTCGGAAGCCAGTGTATTGTTTTGGGAATGGACGTGAAGAAGGTCGAACCATCGGAGAAAATTCCATCGGGATACGAGATCGTTATCAACGGCGGTCGAAAACCGATGGGACTGGATGCCTTGGCTTGGGCCAAACAGGCCGAAGCCCTGGGTGCTGGCGAAATCTGCCTCAATTCCATCGACGCCGATGGAACGAAGGAAGGGTACGAGCTGACCCTTACGGCCCTGATTTCGCAGGCTGTCTCCATTCCGGTGATTGCATCCGGAGGCGCCGGAAAGCCCGAACATTTGCGCGATGTGCTCACCACCGGTCATGCCGATGCCGCGCTCATTGCCTCCATGGTCCACTACGGAACCTATACCATCGGGGAAATCAAAGAATATCTCACCGAACATGGGGTTGCGGTCAGAAGGACATGGTAATTCTTGATGGACTCGCAAAAAGTCTCCATCTCCCGGTTTTCTTCCAATGCCGGGCTTCCAGCAGGAGAGCGGGTGGTGTTTTGCGAAGCAG
>CAZJXF010000205.1:0-4884 GCA_964549995.1 uncultured Desulfatirhabdium sp.
CGGAAGAGCTTTCGGGATGTCAAACACTACAAGCGGCGCAAACGTTGGCTTGCGTAAACAGCAAGAAAAAGGGGGGAAGGGACCATGCGCATGCAATCCTGGTTCGGAAAGTGGACGATCGTTCTGGCTGTCGCTTTGCTGGTGGGCGGATGTGCGACAATGACGCAGCAGCCGACCGCCGATTCGTTCAAAGCTCCTGTGGTGACTTTCGATTCGATGGAAGTGGCCCATTACTGGGGATGGTGGTTCTTTGCGAAGACGGTGCAGCCGACCAAGGGAACGGCTGGGGATTATGGTGCACCGCTCGATCTGGCATTTGTGTTCAATGTGCACAACCCGAATTCATTTCCGGTCATGATGGAAAGCCTCAAGTTTACGGTTGCTTTCGAAGACTTCGATCTGAATTCGTTGAGTTCCAATGAAACCCAATGGATCCCGCCCGGAAAGACGAATCAAGTTCGCATTCACGGCATGTTCGACGGGCAGCAGTCCCGGCTGAACCTGATGCTTGTCGGCGGTCAGAAGCTGAAGGAAAGGGGGGTGGATGCGTTCACCCAGCTCGAAAAATGGTGGACAACCATTTCCGATGGCAAGTTCCCGGTTCATGTGAAGGAAGGTGCGGCCGTGTTCAAGGCCGACGGTCTGGTGAAGGTGTCGACGTTCAATGGGAAGTATCCGAGTCCCTGATAGGTGCTTACGAGAGTCGTTCCTGCGACATTCATTCATCAGGGTGGAACCCTGGCTGCATGGGGAATGATTGTGAAATTGGATCGTTATGGATAATGGGGGAGAGAAAAAGGGTTACGGGAACGTGTTGATGTTGTAGGGGCGGCCCTCAGTGGCCGCCCTTCCGGAAGAGAGGACCTTCATCTCCGGAGGTGGCGACCATCTTTCTGCCATGAGCAGTTCTTGTGACCTGTAGTTGCCCTGTTCGGCATCTTGTTGAAAGCCGGATGCCATTCAATTCCGAAATCCCGCCGTAGCGGAGCAGTACTTCAGCTTTCGCCGAAAGCACCTATAAGGGGTCGGCGAAAGCTCATGCATTTTTATAGGAAAGGACATTCGATTGATCGGCAGCCTGTAGCGTTGTAAGATGAAATCGTACGATCAGACGGGGATCATTTTCCGGTGAATGATTCGATGATGCTGGGCAGAGATCATAGGCAATACCGGTGCGTTCAGCGCATTCCGTTTCCTGGATCAACGAAGGAGGCTTCCGAATGAAATTTCCCTATGGCATTTTCGATTTCAGGGAAATCATCACACACCGCTATTTTTACTGCGACCGTACCCATTTTATTCGGACACTCGAAGACACGGGCAATTATCTGTTGTTCATTCGGCCACGCCGTTTCGGGAAAAGCCTACTGCTGTCCATGCTGGAGCATTATTATGATGTCGCCTTGGCTGATCAATTTCATGCGCTGTTTGGACATCTGAGGATCGGCTCACAGCCGACCCCTTTGCACAACATGTTTTTCATACTCAAATGGGATTTTTCCTGCGTGGATTCCACAGGAACCGTCCAGGACATTCGCAAATCCCTCTTTGACCACGTCAACGCCCGCATCCGTTCCTTTGCGATGTACTACCGCTCCTTATTGCCCGGTCCGATTGATATCGATCCGGACAATGTCATCAATTCCATCCAATCCCTCATGGATACCGTTCGCCAGACGTCCTATCCCGTCTATCTGTTGATCGATGAATACGATAATTTTGCCAATGAAGTGATGATGGATACCCTGGATGGCCACAAGACCTACGAGGCGCTGGTGTACGAAAAGGGGCCGCTGAAAACCCTGTTCAAAACGGTCAAGTCCTTTTCCGTGAGCCACGGTTTCGCTCGAACGTTCATCACAGGCGTATCTCCGATCGTCCTCAGCGATATTACCAGCGGTTACAACATCGCGAGGAATATTTCCTTGAATACTCCGTTCAATGCACTATGTGGTTTCGAAGAGCATGAAGTCCAATCGGCGTTGACGGATATCGCCCGCTCCTGCAACATGGCGGAACATCAGGCAACCATGACGCTGGATACGATGCGTACGTGGTATAATGGATATGTGTTTGCTGTAAATGCCAGGGAAAAAGTGTATAACCCGACCATGGTCCTATACTTTTTGGAAGCTTTCCGGCAATTCTGTTCAAATCCCGACCAATTGCTGGATGCCAACCTGGCGGTGGACGAAGCAAAACTCCAGTATATCTCCCAATTGCCTCAAGGCAGACAGATGATCCTCGATTTGATGCAGATGGATCACTGCCTGGAGCTCCAGACCATTTCCGATCGATTTGGAATTCGACAGATGCTTTCGGACAGCGGCAAAGGCCGGGCGTTCATGGCTTCGCTTCTGTATTATTTCGGAATGCTGACGCTGGCAGGGAAAACGGAACAGGGCCAGTTGAAACTCAAGGTTCCCAACCTGGTCATGAGAGGCCTTTACGTGGAGCGGCTTCAAGAAATCCTGCTGCCGGAGCCGGTGGTGCGCGATGACGGCAGGAAGGCGGCTGAACAGCTCTATATGTACGGAGAGATGAAACCGTTGTGTGAATTTGTGGAGCAGCGGTATTTCAAAGTGTTTCATAACCGGGATTACCGCTGGGCCAATGAACTGACGGTGAAAACCGCATTTTTGACGCTGCTCTACAACGATATTCTGTATGTGATGGATTCGGAAAAAGAAATCAGCCGACGGTACGCCGACTTGACCATGATCCGCAGATCGGACATGAGGCATGTAAAGGTTTACGATATCTTGATCGAGTTCAAGTATGTCCCGTTGTCCGAGGCGGGTGTGAGTGGTGAAGAAGCCGCCCGATTGAGTCTTGATGCGCTTTCGGCTCTACCGGCGATGAAACGGACAATGTCGGATGCCCTTGCCCAGGTGGCAGTATACGGAGATAGCCTCCGCCATAAATATGGCGATTTAAATTTGCTCTGCTATGCCGTTGTAACTCTGGGATATGAAAGAATCTGGTGGCAGGCCGTTGACAGCGGGCAACGCTTGGAAGGATAAAGCCGGATGCAGCTATCCAACGTGTGGATCCTATCATATGTTGAATCGGTTTAGATGCAGGGCCTGTCCTCGTGTGTTCGTCCCTTTCGCACCTCAGCCCATCACCAGAACCTTGGCCCCACGAATCTTTCGGTTTTTCAACTCCATCAGGGCCGTATTGGCCTCTTCCAATCTGTAGGTCTGCACTTCCGGAACGATGCCGGCAGATGCCGCAATCGGCAAAAAGGCTTCGATGTCGTTTCGGCTGACATTGGCTACAGATTGGATTTCCTTTTCCATCCACAGCTGGCTTGGATAATCGAGTTCCGCCAGAAGGTGCCGATCGACGGATTCCTTTCGGATGGCGTTGATGATCAGTCTTCCGCCGGGAGAAAGTCGTTCCAGAGCGCTCAGAACCGGCTTCCACACCGGGGTCGTGTCGATGGCGGCATCGATCGGGGCAGGGGGATGCGCATCGAAGTTTCCTGCCCAGTCGGCCCCGATCTCTCGGGCGAATGCCTGCTCCGAAGCGCTTCTGGCAAAGACGAAGACAGGACTTTCCGGCTGCAGGTGCCGAACGAGGCGCAGCACCAGATGCGCTGAGGCGCCGAAGCCGAAAAGCCCCAGAACGGCTCCGGGTTTCATTCGGGCCAATCGAAAGGAGCGGTATCCGATGGCTCCGGCGCACAAAAGCGGTGCCGCCTGAATGTCGCTGTAGGTATCGGGGATGGCTGCCGCATAGTCCTCATGAATCGCCAGAAATTCCGCATATCCGCCGTCCACATCCCTGCCGGTCGCCCGAAACTGAGGACATAAATTGTCGTTTCCGGAAAGGCACCAGGCACAGGTGCCGCAGGCCCCTGCGATCCAGCCGACGCCGACGCGACGTCCGACAGGGTGGCGCTCTGCAGCTGGGCCTTTTGCAACGACGGTTCCCACGACCTGATGCCCCAAAATCACCGGAAAGCGAGGCGGCGGCGTGCGCCCTTCGATCTCGTCCAATTCCGTGTGACAGACTCCACAGGCGGCCAACTTCACCAGGACCTCTCGATCGGATGGAACCGGTGTCGGGACATCGGCGAGCCGCAAGGGTTGATCGTTTTCCCGGAGATCGACACATCGATCCAAGATCATCGCCTTCATCGCTTTCCTCCGTGAATGTGTACGCTGTCGCCCGGGCTTCTCAACCCGGATGACGGCAAACCGGCCGTTTGTCCCGATGGGGATACCATCAATCGGCCACCGGTTCCACCGGATGGGTCTTTAAATATTCCAGCCGGTTCAAGCCGTTGATGTAGGCCTTTGCGCTGGCCGTGATGATGTCCGGATCGGCGCCTCGGCCCATGGCCTCGAGGCCGTTTTCCTTAAGCCTGACCGTCACTTCCCCCTGGGCGTCGGTTCCGCCCGTGATCGCGCTGATGGAAAAGCGCATCAGTTCCGAATGGGCATTGCAGAGACGGGAAATGGTGTTGAAGGTTGCATCGATCGGGCCGTTTCCATATCCGGCTCCTTGAACGGGTCTTCCATTCACCAGGATCCGAACGCTGGCCATCGGCAGCACCGTCGTTCCTGCGGTGACGTGCAGGTAGTCGAGAGCGAAGACGTCTTTGGTCTGCAGCCCCTCTGCCACCAGCACCTCCAAGTCTTCGTCGACGACGTGCTTTTTTTTGTCGGCAAGCTCCTTGAACTTGACGAACAAGGTTGCCAGTTCTTCATCCGAAAGATCGTATCCCATCTCCTTCAGATGGGCCCTCAGGGCATGCCTTCCCGAATGTTTTCCCAGGACCATCTTGTTCGTGTTCAGTCCGATGGTTTCCGGTTTCATGATTTCATAGGTCATGGGGTTTTTCAACACCCCGTCCTGATGAATGCCGCTTTCATG
>CAZJXF010000206.1:0-4792 GCA_964549995.1 uncultured Desulfatirhabdium sp.
ACGTGCAGGTGTACGAAACCGGACATGAGGCATCAATCCAATCGGTAGTTCGGAGCCTCCTTGGTGATGATGACGTCATGGACATGGCTTTCCCGAAGTCCCGCAGCGCTGATTTGGATGAAACGGGCCTTGGCGCGCAGCTCGTCGATGTTTTTGGCGCCGACATATCCCATGCCCGCCTTGAGCCCGCCGACCAGCTGGAAGACGTTGGCCGAAAGCGACCCCTTGTAGGGCACTCTTCCGACGATGCCTTCCGGGACGAGCTTGTCGTCTTCGGGTTTTTCGCCCTGGTAATAGCGGTCCTTGCTGCCTTGCTGCATGGCTTCCAGAGAGCCCATGCCCCGGTAGACCTTGTAGCTTCTGCCCTGAAAGAAGATGGATTCTCCCGGGCTTTCGTCGGTTCCGGCGAAGAGACCGCCGATCATGACCGAATGGGCGCCGGCCCCGATGGCCTTGGTGATGTCTCCCGAAAATTTGATGCCGCCGTCTGCAATCAAGGGGACACCGGTACGGTCGGATACGGCCTTGCAGTTCATGATGGCGGTGAGCTGCGGCACGCCGCAACCGGCGACGATGCGGGTGGTGCAGATGCTGCCCGGGCCGATGCCGATCTTGACCGCATCGACACCTGCTGCGATGAGATCCGTTGCTCCTTCTTCGGTGGCGACATTGCCTGCAATGAGCTCGATGTCCGGAAACGTCGATTTGAGGATCTTGACCGCATCGATGACGTTTTTGGAATGGCCGTGGGAGGTGTCGATCAGGATGGCGTCCGCCCCTGCCCGCAGCAGCTTTTCGGCCCGTTCCATCATGTCTTCGCCGACGCCGATGGCGGCCCCGACCCGCAGCCTTCCCATGCTGTCTTTGCAGGCGTTGGGGTATTTGCGGATCTTTTCGATGTCCTTGATCGTCACCATACCGGTGAGCTTGCCGTTCTTGTCTACGATCAGGAGTTTTTCGATCCGGTGCTGGTGCAGCAATTTCTTGGATTCTTCGAGGGTGATGCCTTCGTGGGCCGTGACGAGGTTCCGGGAAGTCATGACTTCATGCACTTTTCGGCTCGTGTCGGTTTCGAAGCGCAGATCCCGGTTGGTGACGATGCCGACCAGCTTGTCGCCGTCCGTGACCGGAACGCCGGAAATACGGTATTCTTCCATCAACTTGAGAACGTCCCGCACGGTCTGATCGGGCCGGATGGTGACCGGATCGACGATCATCCCGGACTCGGATTTCTTGACCTTCCCGACTTCCATCACCTGCCGTTCGATGGACATGTTGCGGTGAATGAAGCCAAGACCGCCTTCCCGGGCCATGCTGATGGCCGTTCGGGATTCGGTGACCGTGTCCATGGCCGCACTGACGATGGGAATGTTCAACTGGAGGTTTCGGGTGAGTCTTGTGGCGACGGACACATCTTTGGGCAGGACGTCGGAGTATCCCGGCAGCAAGAGCATGTCGTCAAAGGAAAATCCCTGGACGAAGGGGGTGTTGTTCATGATGGCTCCCATGATGATTCCAATGATGGGTGGATGTGTTTTCGAGCGGATGATGATGACTCGAGAGAACCGATGATGTCGTTCTCGGGTGGAGCGGGACATCGAATCGTATGAATATGCAATATCAGAACCAGACCCGAATGACAACGGTTTATTTGGAGAAGGGGGGGCCGAAGGAAGAATCGTTTGACAAAACGGTCCGGCCTGAGCAGACTATCTTTCGGAAAAGGAGGTTGCCATATGCAGATGGTCAATATTTCAGAAGCCAAGGCCCAATTGTCTGCCCTGATCGAAAAAGTCCTGGTCGGAGAAGAGGTGATCATCGGCAAGGCCGGAAAGCCGTTGGCCCGGATTATCCCGTACAGGAGCGAGCGCCGGAAGCGGCGGCCGGGAGCACTCAAGGGAAAGATCAAAATATCCGAAGACTTCGATGTGTTGCCGGATGATATTGCGGAACCATTCGGCATGGTGGACAAATGAATCTTTGTCTCGACACGCATGTGCTGCTGTGGTGGTTGGATGATCACCCTGCACTTTCGAATGCAGAAAGAGAGGCGATCCTCGATCCAGGAAATCTGATCGTTGTGAGCGCTGCGGTGATTTGGGAGATACGGATCAAGCAGTCGATTGGAAAACTGGAAATTTCCGATGATTTTATTACTGTCATTCAAGAGCAGGGATTTGAATTGCTGTCCATTACTGCAGCTCATGCATATGCTGCTGGAAGTCTACCCCTGCATCACCGCGATCCGTTTGATCGAATGATCATTGCCCAGGCAAGGATGGAAAAACTATGTGTCATCTCCCATGATGCCATATTCAGCCGATACAACGTTCCTCTTTTTCCACTTAAGTAGATGGTTGGAAAAAGGCTCATAGACGGTTATTGATGGCTTTTCCGAATCGCCTCGATCTCCGGCAGGATGTCGAGGAACGCATCCGTCAGCTCGGGGTCGAAATGGGTGCCGCGGCCTTCTCGGATGATGTGCACTGCCTCTTCGATGGAAAAGGCTTTCTTGTAGGGTCGCTCGCTCACGAGGGCATCGAAGACGTCTGCGATGGCGACGATTCGACCGGCCAAAGGAATGTGCCTTCCCGCAAGTCCGTCGGGGTATCCGGTTCCATCCCAGCGCTCGTGGTGGGTGCGGGCGATCACTGCTGCCAGACGGATGATGGCCGCCTTCCCGGTCGATAGAATGTCCGATCCGATGGCAGCGTGGGTTTTCATGATTTCCCATTCCTGCGGATCGAGCTTCCCCGGCTTGAGCAGGATGGCATCGGGGATGGCGATCTTGCCGATGTCGTGCATGGGCGCTGCGTAAAGCAACCGCTCGATCGTGACAGGCTTGAGGCCGATTTTCCGGGCAATGGCCGCTGCATAACCGCCGATCCGCTGGATGTGTTGGCCCGTTTTTTCGTCCTTGAATTCAGCCGTGCGGCACAGGATGTGGATGGTTTCCAGGGATACGATCAGGATGCGTTCGTACGCCTCCTGAAGCTGTTGGGTGCGCTCTCGAACCTGCTGTTCCAGCAGGGCCTTGTGGTGTTTGAGATGGTCGTGATAGGCCTTTACCTGGACGAGGGTCTGCACACGGATGCGAAGCTCCGTCATGTCGAAGGGCTTGCTCATGTAGTCATCGGCACCGGCTTCGAGTGCGCGGATGCGGTCCTGCACATCCCGCAGCGCCGTCGTCATGACGATGGGGATGTCTCGGGTCGCCTCATCGGATTTCAAGACTCGGGTTGCCTCGATCCCGTTCATCACGGGCATCATGATGTCCATCAAAATGACGTCCGGATCGCTCTTTCGGGCGATGTCCACGGCTTCCCGGCCGTTTTTCGCCTTCAATACGGTGTAGCCCGTCGGCAGCAGCATCACTTCGAGAAGCTGAAGATTCATCTCTTCGTCATCGACGATCAAAATGATGGCATGTTGTCGCATGATCAGTGCCTCTTCCCTTCTTTCAAATCGTCCCGATCCACCCCTCTCTCCTCTTCCCTCTTTCCTCTTCCCTTATCCCACCAACCCATGGGCAACGGCAAACCGCACCAGCCCGGCCACATCGTGGATGTCGAGCCGCTCCATCAACTGGGTGCGGTGGGTGTCCACGGTCTTGACGCTGACATTCAGCCTGACAGCGATTTCCTTGGTCGTCATCCCCTCTGCAATGAGCTGCAGGATTTCCTTTTGCCGCCGGGTAAGGCGCTCCAGCGGCGAGGCGGGCATGGCTTCCGGATTCCGGAGGCTGTCTACCACGTGTTTCGATACGGCCGGGCTGATGAATACCTCGCCCCGAACGACGCTGCGGATGGCCAGCTCCAGCTCCTGCAGGCAACTGTCCTTGATCAGATAGCCGCTGGCTCCGGCCCGCAGGGCGGCAAGCACATATTCCCCTTCGGTGTGCATCGACAGAAAGACGATGCGCAGTTGCGGATGCCGCTGGAGCATCTGTTCGGCGGCCTGAAGCCCGTTCAGGCCGGGCATGGAAATATCCATCAAAACGATGTCCGGCCGATGCTTGTCGATCCGTTCCAGGGCTTCCCGCCCTTCGGCCGCATCGCCTGCAATCGTGACCCCTTCGATTTTTTCGAGCAGGGCCCGAATGCCTGCGCGGACGAGGCCGTGGTCCTCCACGAGAAAGATGCGAACGGGCCGGTTCATCGGGTAGTCACCTCGTCAACCGGCCCGATGGGAATCTGCACCCGGATGGTGGTTCCATCGCCGGGTCTTGCATCGAAGCGGATGCGGCCTTGAAGGATGTCCACCCGCTCCTTCATTCCCAGAAGGCCGAAGCTCTCCCCCCTCGCCGCCTTCTGCAGGACTCCTTCCACGTCGAATCCCTTCCCGTTGTCCCGGATGTCGAGCCACAGCCATTTATCGGTTTCCGTCAATTCGATCACCGCTTCGGTAGCTTCGGCGTGCCGCACGACATTGGTGGTGGCCTCCTGAACGATCCGAAAACAAGTCGTTTCGACGTCCCGGTCGAAGCGGGGGCGAAGCGTTTCCTGCCGGAACCGAATGGCAAGCCCGGATCGAACGCGAATTCGAGCCAAATACCATTGGATGGCGGCCACCAGTCCGAGATCGTCGAGAATGGACGGCCGCAGATCGAGAGAGAGGTTTCGCACCTGTTGCAGGGCCCGATCCACGATGGCCAGACTTTCGGCCAGATGCGCCCGGAGCTTCGGAAGTTCGCCGATTGTCGCCGCCATTTCGAGATCGATCTTGACGGCCGTCAGGGCCTGCCCGATTTCGTCGTGGAGTTCCCGGGCGATGCGGTGGCGCTCGTTTTCGA
>CAZJXF010000207.1:0-4712 GCA_964549995.1 uncultured Desulfatirhabdium sp.
TTGCGAACGTCGGCCAGGGACACTTCCTGTGGGGTGGTGACGATGATGGCCTTGGCATCCGAAATGGTCTGCGCCACGGTGAGAGGTTCGTCACCGGTGCCGGGCGGAGAATCGATGATGAGAAAATCGAGCGCTCCCCAGTCCACATCTCCGATGAATTGACGGATGGCCGTATATTTGATGGGTCCTCTCCAGATGATGGCATCGTCCTGATTCGGCATGAGAGATTCGATGGATACGGCCGAGAGGTTGTCGGAATATTTCTTGGGCATGAGCTTTCGATCGTCCGTGATATCGAGAAGACCGCTCAAGCCCAGCATGTGCGGCACATCGGGACCGTGCAGGTCCACGTCCATGATGCCGACCTTATGCCCCAGCTGGGACAAGGCAATGGCCAGATTGACCGATGTGCTCGTCTTGCCTACGCCCCCTTTGCCGCTCATCACGATGAGCTTGTTGCGGATCCGATCGAGGGAATGCTTCAGCGCTTCGTCCTGCTGGGCTTGTTCCTGTTTTTTCTTGTTCGCAGAGGGACATCCTCCGCCTGCCAGAATTTCCATTTCGTGTACCTCCTCCAATGTTGATCAGAATAGCGGAGCCGAACACGCTTCGGTTCCGATGAAAGCCGATGTAACCCCCGTACGGTCGCAAGCATAATCATTCGAAGTCGAATCGTAAAGAAGCCGGCGATCGTTTTTCCGGAAGCTCCCTCAACCTACCATGGAATCGGTCCGACCATGACGATGCCATCCGGATGCGTCCCCAGAAGCTTCGGATGGTGGGTGTTTTCCCAGAAGAATAGCTGTCGCTTTCGGTTGAGCACAACGACCGATGAAGATCGGGTGCCATAGGTGGGACTTTGAATGAAAATGGGCGAGAGAATCCGCTCCCATTCCAGACCGACCCCCGTATCGGGAAGTCGGTGGTCCGGGGCCGGTTCTGCATCCATAAGCAGCTGAAAAATCGCCGGAACATCGATGGAACGATCCGGCTGAACGATCGTCTGGAGGAAGCGTAGCGCCCGTTCGGTTTTCGGCCACGGTGTGTCGAGACAGTGATTGCTGAGCGCATGCCAGCCCGGCTGAAGCGATTGAATGGAGCCGCATCGGTTTCCGAGGTAATAGAGTCCGGATGCATCACCGACCACGAGGTTGAACCCGTTGAACCGATCCATCACCGGCAGAAGCGATTCGAGATAGGATGTTGGATGCCGATCGGAAACAAGGAAATCACGGACCAGCATTCCTCGGGAAGGAGCATTCGTCTGAAGAGAGGCCGGGTCCCGGTAATTCGTCAGGGCGGCGAATCGCCCTTTGCGACTGACCCCCATCCAGGTTCCCCCTTCCTTCAAGTCCCGACCGGCGACGATGTCCGGAACATCCTCCCAGCGGTGCAGCGGAGCGGTCGGTCGATCGTAGAACTCATCCCGGTTGGCGACAATGATCCACCTGGCTTCGGGATGAACATCCAAGCCCATCAGAAGAAGACACATCTCGTCTCTTTCAGTTCGGTTGATTTTCGTTCGGGTTCATGATAACAGCTTCTCACTTTGGTAACAGAAACGACGGAAATTGCCAAGACAGAATGGCAGCACACGGAACCCCTCAAGACGATAGCGCACAACAGGAAGGAGACCTTCATGAGAGAAGTGGTGGTTGTCGGTGGATGTCGAACGGCGATCGGCGCCTTTGGCGGCGGATTCGTCAATGTACCCGTGGTGACCCTCGGCGCGGCCGTCCTTCGGGATACCCTGAAACGGTTGGGATTAAGGCCGGTCCCAGGTGAACAGGCCCAGGCCGTTGCCCCCAAGAAACTGGCGGACACGGGGCTTACCGATCTGGAGAAAAAAGCCTTTTGCTGGGACGAATCGGCGAAACCCATTGTTATCGATGAAGTGGTGATGGGCAATGTTCTTCAAGCAGCCCAGGGGCAGAATCCGGCCCGCCAGGCCATGATTCAGGCAGGAATTCCAAAAGAAACTCCGGCATTCACCATCAACAAGGTATGCGGATCGGGCCTGAAAGCCATCGCCTTGGCTGCAGCTTCCATCATGGCCGGACAAGCCGATGTCGTGCTTGCCGGTGGTCAGGAAAACATGAGCATGGCTCCCCTTGCCCTGCCCAAGGCACGGTGGGGGCATCGGATGGAGTTGACCGGAAAAGGGGAAATCCTCGACCTGATGGTGTTCGACGGTCTTTACGAGATTTTTTATGGATACCACATGGGCATGACGGCCGAAAACATCGTTGCCGCCTACGGCATCAGCCGTCAGGAACAGGATGAACTGGGTGTTCTGAGCCACAATCGGGCGATGGCTGCCATTTCATCCGGCATCTTTTCGCAGGAAATCGTTCCGATCGCCATTCCGGGAAGGAAAGGCGATATCGTGATCGACCGCGATGAGCGGCCCATGGAAACGAATCTCGAAAAAATGGCCAAGCTGCGGCCTGCTTTCAAGAAGGATGGAACGGTGACCGCCGGGAACGCTTCGGGAATCAACGATGCAGCTGCGGCCGTACTCTTGATGACCCGGGAAAAGGCCAAGGAACTGGGGCTTTCTCCGATCGTCACCATCAAGAGTTTTGCCTCCGGCGGTGTCGATCCGGCATATATGGGACTCGGGCCCGTTCCGGCCATTCAGAAGGCATTGAAAGCCTGCAACATGAAGCTCTCCGATATCGATATGATCGAATTGAACGAAGCCTTTGCAGCTCAGGCCATCGGATGCATGAAAGAGCTGGGCATCGCCTACGACAAACCGAACGAACTCGGAAGCGGAATTTCACTCGGTCATCCCATTGGATGCACCGGTGCCCGCCAGATGGTCACCGGCATGTACCAGATGCAACGCAAGGGGTATCGGACCGGCCTCATTTCGATGTGCATCGGCGGCGGCATGGGAATGGCCATGGTAATCGAACGGGCTTGATCCAGAGCTGAACGAAACGGAACTTGGGTACGGAAGGAAACGGCTGGAACAACAGAAATCGACGGAAAGGAACAATCCATGGATATCAGCAGAAAATTGGGAATTCTGGTGTTCTGTATGGTGCCTGCCATTGTCGGAGGCGGAATCGTGTACGGGTTCGCCCACAATTACGTAGCTGTCGCCGTTTGGGAAGCACTGGTGCTGGGGGTTGCCGGGATGTTCGTTTCCCGATAAACATCGGCGCTGTTGCAGAAAATCAGAACATCGGCTTACGCCAGACCTCATGGGGGCGGCCCGCCGGGTCGCCCCTACAGGCTTTCGCACTTTTGCACTCGCGAACGCTGCAGTCTACCTCCATTCCCTCGACGCCGAACACCATGGCCAAGAAAGCCTCCAACCCCCCCATGCCATTTGCCCCCCCCCGCCACGATACGGTTCTGTGGTTTTTCCTCTTTCTCTTCGCCGTTGCCGGTGGGCTTGTTCTGTGGTTGTTCTGGCCGTTCCTGTCGGTTCTCGTTTTTTCAGGAATCATGGCCAGCGTCTTCCAACCGATTTATCAACAGCTGACTAGATGGGTGAAGCCGTACCTTGCTGCAACGATCACCTGCACCATCATCTTCCTGGCCGTATTCGTGCCGATCGTCTTCGGAGTGGGAGCACTTTCCCAGGAGGCTTATTCCCTCTATCAAATGGGAAAGAACGCCATCATCAGCGATCAAATCCGATCCCTGATCGAGCAGTCCGTCCTTCTCGAGAAAATCAATCACATCCTCGAACCGTTTCATCTTCAAGTCACAGGAGATCAGGTCAACCAGGCCGCTTCGGAACTTGGAAAGTCCGTCGGCCTTTTTCTGTATCAACAGGCCGGGACCATCGCCGGAAACATCATGCGGTTTCTCTTCTATTTCTTCTTTCTGCTGCTCATCGTTTTCTTCTTCTTCGTGGACGGCAACCGCTTGATTGAATACCTGATCGCCCTTTCCCCACTGCCGCAGGACCAGGATATCCGCCTGCTCAACCGATTCAAGGACATGGCAGGGGCCATCTTGATCGGAAACGGTTTAGGAGGTCTCATTCAGGGAATCTGTGTCGGCATTCTCTTTGCCCTTTTCGATTTGAAATCCCCCATTCTCTGGGGCTTCATATCGATGATCGCCTCCTTCGTCCCCATCGTGGGGACCGGAATTGTTTACATACCCACCATCGTTTATCTCGTTCTGATCGATCGGGTTGCAGCCGGGATCGTCTTTGGTGTATTCTTCCTGTTGAGCTTCGGGGCCGTGGAATACTGGATGAAACCCACCCTCGTCGGCAAGCGGGTCAACATGCACACCCTGCTCGTCTTTCTCTCTCTGTTGGGTGGTGTCAACTTGTTCGGTGTTCTTGGCATTGTGTACGGTCCGCTGGTGCTGACGGGTTTTCTGACATTGACCGATATTTATCTGGATCATTATCAGAAATGGGTGGAAGAGAAAACCGAATAAGGGTTTGAGCGAGGCGGAAGAAATCGGGAGCTGGAAGGAAGCGGCCGGCAGGCGGATCCACTGTTTGGAATCTTTTCAAGCTGTTTCTGCTTCTTTGCGGCTTGACTCCCATTTGACCTTGCAGGGGCGAAACAGGGAGCACTCCTATGGACTTTCGCACTTTCGCACTTGCGAGCAACACATCTTGCATTTCCACAATGATGATGGCTTCGCAAAAAGTCGCTGTACCCCCGATGTTGGCGTATTTCCCGGGCCTGAGCATGGGGGGAGAACCGCCTTTTGATGTTGCATCGGATACT
>CAZJXF010000208.1:0-4710 GCA_964549995.1 uncultured Desulfatirhabdium sp.
GTCACCGGATCGGATGCAGGCGTCTATCCACCGATCAGTACCTTTCTTGCGAAGCGGGGAATCGATATCCTCGAGGGATACGATCCGGCCCATCTCGACGAGCGGCCGGACCTGATCGTGATCGGCAATGCCGTTTCGCGAAACAATCCCCAGGTTGTCCGAGCCATCGAAAGCGGTATCCCCTGTTGTTCGATGCCTCAGGCCATTCGTCGTTTCGCCGTTGGAGACAGGAAAGCCATCGTTGTCTGCGGCACCCACGGAAAGACGACGACATCCTCGCTGATTGCCTGGGTGCTCCATACGGCAGGGCTTGATCCATCCTTCCTGGTCGGTGGCATTGTAGAAGGATTCGATTCCAACTATAGACTGGGGCACGGCGGGTATATCGTTCTGGAAGGGGACGAGTACGATACGGCCTTCTTCGACAAGGAGGCCAAATTCCTCCACTACCCGGCCTATCGGGCGGTTCTGACCGGGATCGAATACGATCATGCCGACATCTTTCCCGATATCGGGGCCGTTCGACGGGAATTTTCCAAATTTCTGAATCGGATGCCGAAAGATGGGCGGGTGTTCGCCTTTGACGACGGGGAGAATATAGATGCTGTCCTGAGGGAATATTCCGGGCATCTTGAACGATATGGTCAGAGGGATGGATCCAATTGGCGGGTTGTTGATCTGACTTTATCGGGGAAAACCACTCGGTTCCGTTCAATTCACGAAGGAAATCCCTTTGGAGAGGAATGGGAGTCGCCCCTGATGGGCAGGCACAATGCCTGGAATGCCCTTGCCGCAATGGCTGTCGCAGATAGCATCGGCGTTTCGGCAGAGGCCATTGCAACCGGTCTGCGATCTTTTCCGGGTGTACGGCGCAGACAGCAGGTTCGGGGTGTCGTCGACGGGGTGACGGTGATGGACGACTTCGCCCATCATCCGACAGCCATACGGGAAACCCTTCAGGCCGTCAGAAGCCGTTTTCCGGAAGCAAGGATCATCGCCGTTTTTGAGCCGGGGACCCACACCAGCATGCGGTCCGTTTTTCAGGAGGTGTTTCCGGATGCCTTTGCAGATGCCGATCTTGTTTGGCTGCGGACGCCTACGCGTATTGCCAAGGTTCCCGAAAACGAACGGATTTCCGTCGAGCGTCTCGTAACGGATTTGGCAGAGCGCGGAAAACATGTTCGGCTGTTTCTCGATACCCAGGATATCGTTTCGGAAGCGGTCCGAACGGTTCGCTCCGGGGATATCGTGCTGGTGATGTCGAACAGCGGATTTGAAAATATCCACGAGCGGCTGATCGAGGCCCTCAAACGATGACGGCCCCGCAAAAAGTCAATGAGTCTGCAGGTAGCCGCATGGGGGCGGGCACGCCTTTTTCGCTGCATCGGAAAAACTCAGCCGACCGATCTTGTAAGGGCCGGGCATGTAGCCAGACGCTCCAGGGGAGAGTGTCCCATTGAAATAGCCTGCTTTTCAAACACAAGCCGAAGCGTTTTGTATGCCCGGCCCAACAAGCTCCGGCGGCTTCAAACAAGTTTCCGCTGCAGCATCAAAAGGCATACCCGCCCCCATGCTCAGGCCCTTCACGAACCATAGCAGGAGTTGACGCGACTTTTTGCGAAGCCGTCAAGCGATAGAGGACGTCAATTTTCCGACAGATGCGTCAAAGGGGAAGGGCTTCCCGACATTCTGCCCATTTCAACCCAAACGGTTCTTGACAGAAGCCATCACCCGCTGAACATAGGAGCGGGTTTCGGAATAGGGAACATCCCCCTTGTGCCGGATGACGGCCCCAGGCCCGGCATTGTAAGCCTGCAGAGCTTTTTGTAAATCTCCATCAAACGTATCCAACATTTTCTTCAGGTATTTGGTTCCCCCCTCGATGTTCTGCTGAATGTCAAACGGATTCGAAACGCCCATTTCCTTGGCCGTTTCGGGCATGAGCTGCATCAGTCCCATGGCGCCGGCGGAAGATACGGCATTCGGTTGATAATTCGATTCAGCCTGAACGATGCTGTGAACAAGCTCTGGAGCCAGACCATATTTCTTGGCGGTTTGTTCGATCGCATGATGAATTTTGGCCCGTCTGGTATCCGGAGAAACGGGTGCCGTGTGGTTTGCTGCCGTTGGATTGCGGCTACCTGGTTGTTGTGTGCTGCGCATCTTCCTGCTGTAGGAAGAAGGCGAAGCTGTTCTGGGTCGTGTCGGTGTTGTTGCATCCGATTTGTTTTCACCTGCAGGAGTCGATGTTCCGGCTTTGTTGCGATTCATCCGCAGCCGATCGATTTTCTGAAATGCGGGGATTCGATTGGCCTTGATCTGGTAATCTTCGAGTGTCATTGCTTGGACGGAAGCCTTTGCAGGTTCCGGCTGTTTCTTTTGAATGGACGACAAAATGCCGCTGAAGGAAGGAGCGGAAGAGGCGCCCGGCGAGGATGCGGTCGATGAGGTTTCCTTGGATTCACTGAGGCGGATTTCCTTGTAAAGTCCGGTAGATCGACGCATATAGTCTTCGATTTTCATTCCGGTTGGAATGGCCATTGGGTCCTCCAGAAAAAGAGGTGCTTCATTCGTGATGGGCTCGCAAAAAGTCGATCTACCCCCGATTTTGGGGTAGTTCCGGGCTTGAGTATGCCCGCCCCCATGCGGCTTGCTGGAGACTCACTGAATTTTTGCGAGACCATCATTCGTCCTAAGAGGATATCCGATCGTTTCAAATAGTCTTAAGCAAATTGGATGCCATATTATTCCGTTGGAACGAGAAGCCCCAAGGGTCTGGAATTGCATTTTCCATACCGCTGTGATAGAGAAGCCCTCGTTCTTTCAACCCGAACCTTCGAGATGCGTTCATTTGAAAACCGAAGCACAATCCAAACCATTCCTTTCCTCTGATCTTGCCTGGGCATGGCTGCTGATTATCGCATGCACGTTGTTTCGGCTCTGGTATTCCGGTCGGTTCCTTCTGGTTCCCGATGAAACGAATTACTGGCAATGGGGGAGGTATCTCGACTGGGGATACCACGACCAGGCTCCGCTCATCGGTTGGTTGATCCGTTTGTCGACGGAATGGCTGGGTGACAACGAAACGGCTGTCCGGCTTCCGTCCGTTCTATCGAGCCTGATCGTATCCGTCTACTCCCTGTGCTTCGCCAAGCGTTGGTTTGGGGATAAAGCGGTGCTTGCCGTCGCTGTGATGTCTCAATCCATTCTGCTGTTTCAGGTCGGCGGGTTGCTGGCGACTCCGGATGGCATCCAGGCGGCCGCATGGGCTGCAGCCTGCTGGCATGGGGCGAAGGCCTATGAAAAGGGCGAATGGGGACAGTGGTTGCTTACCGGTTTCTGGTTCGGGATCGGGATGCTGGCCAAGTTCACCATGGTCTTGTTTGCAGTCAGCATTTTTATATACGGGTTGACGACACTGCGACACAGACAACGCTTGATGGAAATCCGTCCGTATGTGGGCTTTCTTCTCGGTATGATCCTGTTTTGTCCGGTCATCCTGTGGAACGCCCGGCATGGATGGAATTCCGTCAGGCATGTGGCCTTCATCGGCGGAGCGAACGAAGCCCGTTTCTTCCAACCCCATTTTTTAGGGGACTTCATTGGTTCTCAAGCCGCCCTTCTGACACCGATCATCTTCATCCTCGTTGTCATGGCATGGGTGCATGTCGCTCGGCATCGGTTTGACGAGACGCACTGGACGGAGCGATATCTCTGGTTTGCATCTGCGCCGACCATCCTTTTCTTTGCAGCCCTGAGTCTTCACACCAGGATCTACGGAAATTGGCCTGCAGCAGGATACATCGGAGCGATCCTTCTCGTCGCCTACCTCTATGGTCCTGGTGGATCGGCATCCGTCAGAAATCGTTTATTCGCCGGAAGAAGGCTTTGGCCGTGGGCGATCGGGCTTTCCTATGCCGTATCCGCTCTGGTGTTGCTCCAGGTCGTCAGGCCGGTCCTCCCTCTTCCGGCCTCAATGGATCGTATATCCGGGGAAACCCTGGGGTGGGATCAGTTGGGGCAAGTCGTCGGAAAAACCGTACGGACCATGCCTAACCCCGAAAAGACCTTCGTATTCGGTCTCAGCTATCAGGTGGCGAGCGAACTTGCCTTCTATGTGCCGAGTCAGCCCGCCACCGTCAGTATCAACCGATGGGAAAGACCCAATGTTTATGACTATTGGTGGGAGGATGCCGATCTGATCGGTTGGGATGGCGTGGGCGTGACCTATGACCCTGTCAGTCATGAGACAAGGCTCAACGAGGTTTTCGAAAGGGTCGATCCACCGGAGGAAGTGGTCGTTTACCGGAAACCGGCCCTTGGCGAAAAGGCGGCTGTGGAAGTGAAGCGGTTCTATATCTACAAGGCCTATGGATTCAAGGGAGGATTGCGCTGGGTACCGACCGATCCGGGGGATATCCGGACTTCCGGGCTGCCTGAAACGGTCCTTCCCCCGCAAAAAGAACCTGAGGATAGTCGGAATGCACCACTGCCGTTGGAGAAGGAATCCGAGCTACAGATGCAGGAATCCAGCGCTCAACCATCAAATCCCTCCAGTCCATGAAGTGCACTATCTGTTCTCAGTGCCCCTTATTCTGCTGCTATCTCCCCAACAATGATGGACTCGCAAAAAGTCAGTGAGTCTACAGCGAGCCGCATGGGTGCGGGTACGCCTTTTGATGCTGCAGCGGAAACTTGTTTGAAGCCGCC
>CAZJXF010000209.1:0-4638 GCA_964549995.1 uncultured Desulfatirhabdium sp.
AGATGTCCTTCGGGCTGAAACCGAAGTCGATGGCATTGATGAGATAGAAGGCCACATGGGATTCGTGGGACCGAAGAACGCCTTTGGGTTTTCCGGTGGTGCCCGATGTGTAGATGAGAATCCAGGTATCGGAAGGCAGCACCGAAACCTGGGGCTCGTCTTCGATTCCATCGGCCAAAACGGCTTCGTAATTGCGATAACCCGGGGTGTCTTTGCCGACGACAATGAAGCGGCTGGGGTCGATCCGATGGAGGGACGAACGAATGCCGTCGATGATCGGGGTGAATTCATCGTGAACGACAATGGCGCTGGCTTCGGAATTCTCGAGGATGTAGGCCGTTTCTTTTCCGACCAGCCGGAAATTGATCGGTACGATGATGATCCCGGTTTTTGCCGTTGCGAGATAACATTCGATGATCTCGATGCTGTTCTCGAGAAACACGGCGACCCGGTCCCCCTTTTGAAGCCCCATAGCCGTAAGGCCGTTGGCCAGGCGGTTGACCCGGCGGTTGACTTCGGGATAGGTGAAGGATCGGCTGCTGTCTTTCAAGGCCGTAGTCTTGGGAAATTTCTTGGCATTGACTTTGAGGTTTTGCCCGAGATTCATCCAATGTGCCATCGCCACCTCCATTGTGGTTGAGAAACCGGGAATGTATCGATCGACCGAATAACGGAATTCGGGAGGATGAGGGGGATTCAGTAAAAGGGGATCCATCCATCCGGGGGGAATTCATAACACAAAGATGTGGGGTGGGCAAGCTAAAATGTAGCTAAAATGTAGCGAGGCATCATCCTGGTGGGCTCGCAAAAAGTCAATGAGTCTTCTGCGAGCCGCATGGAGGCGGGCACACCTTTTTTACTGCATCGGAAAAACTCAGCCGCCCGATCTCGTAAGGGCCGGGCATGGTGCCAGGCGTTCCAGGCAAGAGCATCTCATGGAAATGACAAGCTTTTCAAACACAAGCCGAAGTGTTTTGCATGCCCGGCCCGACGAGCTCCGGCGGCTTCAAACAAGTTTCCGCTGCAGCATCAAAAGGCGTACCCGTCCCCATGCTCAGGCCCGGAAATACCCCAAAATGGGGGGCAGATCGACTTTTTGCGAGTCCATTATCCTTGATGACCTCGCAAAAAGTCCAACATATGGACGGCTTCGAAAAAAGGCCGCAGGCAAGGAGTGCAAATCCTGAGGAGTGAGGCGTACTTAGACGTACGCCGCAACGACGAAGGATGCAGCACGACACAGCATCCGGCCTTTTTGCGAAGCCGTCATCCTTGATGAACGATCAGCAGCTTCCCACTTGCCCATCGGATCGTTGCTGCGTCTTGAACAAAGACGTTGCTGATGCCACGGGTCGATCCAGGGGGGAGGGTTTCATCATTGAGGCCGTATCGAAGTCCCTGAAGACGAATGCCTTCAACTGCGTCACCGAAAGGGATCAACGAAAGGCCGTCTCCCGGTTTTCCGCAAAGGGTGATGGAGCAAGGACCGCTCATCAAACGAATTTCGGTTTCGGGTTCGACGAGCCGAACGTCGATTTCATTCAGCATGGGGTGAAGCAGCAGACAAAGGTTGCCGAAACTCATGTCCCACCTGCCGCCGAGGGCTCCCAAGACACGAATTTCTCTGGCACCTCGCATGCGTGCGGCATAATCGAGGGCAAGCTCCAAATCCGTCTGGTCTTTTTCCCGTGGAAACGTCAGGATTTCCGTTTTGTCGCTTTCAGCTTTTTGGAGCCATTTCGGGTCGATGGAATCCATGTCTCCAATCAGAACATCGGCCCGTTTGCCTGAGGCAACACACATCCCATAGCCGCCGTCTACAGCGACGATCCGTTCTTTCGGTCGGACGAAACGATCGACGTCCTCCCGAGACAGCGGATTTCCGCCGGCAAGGATGGCGACCTGGTGCCAGTCAGTCGAATTCACTGGAAGCGTTTCCCATGGTTCAGATGAAATGGAGGTAGCGGACACCGACGTCATAGCGATCTGCGGAACAGCTGGAAGGTTTACACCAGCGCACTTCCGCAACCGTCATGTAGGGCAGTTTCACGACCTCCTGGGCCGCCGTTTCCGTGAGGATCACCCCGGGTGTCTGAATACGGATGAGACCTCCCGGAACAAACGGTCTGTTCGATTGAAAACGAAGACCTTCGTGGCTGCAGTTTGCTGCCATCGCTGACACCCGACCGGCCTGATGGACATAGCCGCAGGTGACCGGAACCTGTCCGTTGTATCGGCTGCTGGTCCGTTTTTCGGTGTTGGGGTTCATGGCGGCCTCCTTTCCCGGAGTAAAGGCTCCAGAAGGGTTCGCTCGAAAGGCTTGAAAATCGGAACGGAAAATGAAATCGCCGGATGGGTTGGGTCAATCGCCGGAGTAGTCGGAACAGGATCGGAAAAGTCGAAGAATGGCATTCACATACGGTGCTGTTTTTGATAATATAAAGCTGAAATCTTCTATGTCAAGAACAGAACGAAAACAGAACGAAAACCCATCTTCAGCCAAGCTTTCGTTGTTTCAAGCGAATCAGGAGGAGATCAAGATGATCAAGCGTGACAGTGGCCATCCGATGTTGTCTGAGCTTCCGCCGTCGCGAATGCGCAAAGGAAAGGTCGTAACCGCGGAGGAGGCCATCCGCGTCATCCGAGACGGGGATACGATCGCAACAGGTGGTTTTGTGGGAACCGGTTTTCCTGAAGAAATCGCCATCGCGCTTGAACATTACTACCTTGAAACCGGACATCCGAAAGACCTCACCCTCGTGTATGCGGCCGGTCAGGGAGACGGTGCCGATCGCGGGTTGAACCATTTGGGGCATGAAGGGCTTGTCAAACGGGTGGTTGGCGGGCATTGGGGGTTGGTTCCCAAGCTTCAGAAGTTGGCCATTGACAACAAAATCGAAGCCTACAACCTTCCTCAAGGGGTCATCTCCCATCTGTATCGGGACATTGCCGCCAAGAAGCCCAGGACGATCACTTCCGTCGGCATCGACACCTTTGTGGATCCAAGGCATGGCGGCGGGAAGATCAACGCCCGGACGACCGAGGATCTGGTCGAGGAGGTCTATTTTGATGGAACGCGATACCTGGCTTATAAGGCCTTTCCGATTCATGTGGCCATCATTCGGGGAACGACGGCCGATCTGGAAGGCAATGTCACGATGGAAAAGGAGGCATTGACCCTCGAAGTCCTCTCCATTGCAACGGCTGCTCGAAATTCCGGCGGTTTCGTCATCGTTCAGGTCGAGCGCATTGCAGACAAGGGGACATTGAATGCCCGGCAGGTCAAGATTCCCGGCATTCTTGTCGACTGTGTGGTTGTCGCCCGACCTGAAAACCATCAGCAGACATTTGGAACGGTCTACAATCCAGCCTTCAGTTGTGAAATCCGTATTCCCATGAGCGCCATGGAGCCGATGGAGATGAGTGATCGCAAGATCATCGCTCGCAGAGCCTGTTTTGAATTGAAGGCGAACAGTGTCGTGAATCTCGGCATCGGTATGCCGGAGGGAATCGCCAACGTAGCGAACGAAGAAAAGGTTCTGGAATTTCTGACGCTGACGGCAGAGCCAGGTGTCATCGGTGGGCTTCCTGCCGGAGGGCTCAACTTCGGTGCGGCAGTCAATACGGATGCCGTCATCGATCAGCCCTATCAATTCGATTTCTACGATGGAGGCGGGCTCGATCTGGCCTTTTTGGGCCTTGCCCAGACCGATCGGTTTGGGAACCTCAATGTCAGCAAATTCGGGCCGAGGCTTGCCGGTGCAGGGGGATTCATCAACATCAGCCAGAATGCCAAAAAGGTCGTTTTCGTTGGAACCTTCACTGCAGGCGGTTTGAAGGTCTCCGTTTCGGACGAGAAACTCCGGATCGATCGGGAAGGCAACATCCATAAATTCGTCGATCACGTCGAACACGTCACGTTCAGTGGGGCCTACGCCTTACAACGGAAGCAACCCGTTCTCTATATCACCGAGCGGGCCGTATTTCGACTGACCGAGCAGGGGATGGAACTGATCGAAATCGCACCTGGTATCGATTTGGAGCGGGACGTCCTGGGGCAAATGGATTTTACGCCGATCGTATCTTCGAAGCTTCGGCTGATGGACGAGCGGATTTTTTGGTCTGAGCCCATGGGGCTGAGGGAAGATTTGACGAGCCTCTCGCTGGAAGAGCGCCTGACCTACGATCCGAAGGAAAACATCTTCTTCGTCAATTTCGAAAACTATCTCGTGAAGACATCGGAAGATGTGCAGGAGATCAAGCAGAAAGTCATCGACATCCTGACTCCTGTTGGTAAACGGGTGGATGTCATCGTCAACTACGACAACTTCCTCATCTATCCGGAAATCGTGGACGAATACGTCACGATGGTCAAATGGCTTGTGGACAATCTCTACAATCGGGTGACGCGATACACGACGAGTACGTTCGTGCGAATCAAATTGGGAGACGAGCTCGAAAAGCGCAATGTCGCCCCCCACATTTACGAAACGAAAGAAGAGGCCAGAAAGATTCTGAAGGAATTGCATTAAGCGCTTGCTATGGGTGATGGTCTCGCAAAAAGTGAGTGAGTCTGCAGTGAGTCGCATGGGGGCGGGCACACCTTTTTCGCTGCATCGGAAAAACTCAGCCGCCCGA
>CAZJXF010000210.1:0-4632 GCA_964549995.1 uncultured Desulfatirhabdium sp.
CATGCCCGGCCCTTACGAGCTCGGGCGGCTGAGTTTATCCGATGCAACGAAAAAAGCGTGTCTCCCCCCATGCGACACGTATGAGACTTTTTGGGCTTTTTGCGAGGCCATCAAGTATGGGGAATAATAGGATAACGGATATCATCTTCTTTCTTCCCGCATCGGCCGAATTCTTGCATTGCTCCCTTGGCAATACACCCATAAACCGGACTCACCGGCATTCTGTGTACCTTCAACCGCCCTCCATATCGTTGCCATGGATGAAACGGAACGAACGACTCCATCTGCTTGCCGCAATGCCCGATCCGGAAACGGCACAAATGCTGAACATGCTTTCCGTATCCAAGGCGGCTGCAGTCATCAATCTGTATCCGGATGAAATATCCGGGATACCCGCCGACTGGAGACGCATCCTCCAGGATGTGTTCGACCATTCTGAACAAGCATTCTGGTTGTCGACGCGTCCCTTCTCGATGGAGGAATCCGGGCCTATGAACGTGGATCGTTTGGGCATCGTGTTGTTTACTCGAAAGCCACCTGAATGGATCGAAGATATTTGCGAAGCCGCCTGGATGCTGAAAAAGCAGACCCATGTGCTGTTGGTTCATACCGACTGGAATTCGGCATGGGAAAAGCGGGTTCAACGATGGTCCACCATGTACCAGGCACAGACCTTTCGCCTGCATCCGGTAGAAACCACTACCCAAGCCTTACGGCAGTCGGATCGATGTCCACTTCCCACGATCGGTCTTGCCGATTTTTTGAAAGCCTGCAAACGATTCATTGTGGTGTAAACCTGGTTAACCTATCGCCGGATCAATGAATCGCATCGACCCTGAATTCCTTTTCAAATGAATAGGTTGAACGATTTGATGTTACTGGCATGTTGATTGCAGCACTTCTGTACGAATGCTCATGAACGGAATCGAAGGTTCGATTTCCCGGTTTCAAATGAATCCAGATCAACACCAAAAAAAGGAGTATCGAGACATGAAGAAATGGTTTTCGTTGGCAATCTGTGCGGCCCTGATGATGGCCTTTACGGCAGGAAGTCTTCTCGCCATGGACAAGGGAGACAAAACCCGTGGCAAGTACACGTACCGCAAGGTGTATGAGGCCTGCCACAAGAGGGGTGCCGTAGAATCTCCCAAGCCGGTTCTGAATCCGGATTCCAAAACCCGAAGTCAGTGGGATAGGGTCTTCGAAAAGAAAGACTTCGCCGAATTCGGTTGTGCAGACGAATGGTCCAAATTGACGGATAAGGAATTGGCGGATATCTACGCATATCTCTACGAATATGCCGCAGATTCCCCAGCACCCGCCAAATGCAAATGATGCGGTTACCGAAAGACGCCATCCTTGATGGACTCGCAAAAAGTACATCATATGGACGGCTTCGAAAAAAGGCCGCAGGCAAGGAGTGCAAATCCCGAGGAGTGAGGCGTACTTAGACGTACGCCGCAACGACGAGGGATGCAGCACGACACAGCATCCGGCCTTTTTGCGAAGCCGTCATCCTTGAAACCCACGCTCAAGGGGAGGAGCATCGATGAACCGATCCAGTATCACGTTTTGGATTCGGGTCTGGTTGTGTGGACTGTTTCTGGTGCTGACCCATGGGCAGGACAGCCGATCGGACGATGCGGGGGCAGATCAAGCCCCCGGTCGTACGATGGCGGTTCAGGCCACCAAGTCCCATGATCTATGGATCACGACCGATCACACCAAACACGCCGCCTTAAAACAAGCATTCACCTCGGGCCCCCAAATTACGGAGGCCTGCCTGTCCTGCCATTCCGAAGCCGAAACCCAATTCCATAAAACCATCCATTGGACCTGGAACGCCGGAAAGAACGAAAAAGGCGTGGAAATGGGAAAGGCTGCCTATTCGCTCAATAATTTCTGCATTTCGGGAAACAAGTGGCAGGATAAGAGCTGTCTGAGCTGCCATCCGTCGTGGAGTGGGAAGGTCGAAGTCGTCAATTGCCTGGTCTGTCACGGACAAAAGGAAGTGAAATGGGATGAGGCTTTCGAAGATTTGAAATCCCTCAAAGACCAGACCGATGAAAGCAGCCGGCAGCTTTACACCGAGATTCTCTCTGAAGTTCAGGCCGCAGCGCAGCAGGTGGGTCGTCCTACCCGCAAGAACTGCGGTTCATGCCACTTCTACGGGGGTGGGGGTGACGGGGTCAAGCACGGTGATCTCGACTCGTCCATGACCTTTCCAAACAAGGCCCTCGATGTCCACATGGGAACCGATGGAAAGAATTTCGACTGTGTCCGCTGCCATACCACCAAACGCCACAATGTTGCCGGGCGTATGTACACGGCGCCTGCGGCAACCGAACGAAAAAGCCTGCTTCAAGACGACCTGACCGCAAAAATCACCTGTGAATCCTGCCACAGCGTCACCCCGCACAAGGCTGGACACAAGGCCAACGACCACACCGACAAGGTCGCCTGTCAAAGCTGTCATATTCCGACCTTCGCCCGAGTGAATCCGACCAAAATGATGTGGGACTGGTCCAAGTCCGGCAAACTCAAGGACGGCAAACCTTATAAGGAAAAAGATGAATTCGGCAAGGACAGCTACCTGTCGATTAAAGGCCAGATGAAGTGGGAAAAGAACGTCAAACCGGAATATTTCTGGTTCAACGGTTCGATCCAGTCCGTAACCGCCAAGGATGTGATCGATCCTTCGACCACCGTCGCCATGAGTTATCCGGTCGGAGACCGCAACGACCCCAAATCCCGCATTTTTCCCTTCAAGGTTCATCGGGGCGCCCAGCCTTATGACAAGATCAACAAAACCATAGTCGGCCCCTTGTTGTCCACGGAACATGGTTTCTGGACGACTCTCGACTGGCAGGACGCCATCCATAGAGGTCAGAATGCCCTGGGCCTACCGTATTCCGGACAATTTGACTTCGTCAACACCACCTATGTGCTTCCCACGACCCACATGGTGGCCCCCAAACAAAACGTGGTTGCCTGCACCGAATGTCACACCCGGAACAACGGAAGACTGGCGCAGCTGGCAGGCTTTTATATGCCTGGAAGGGACCGGTTAGGGATCCTGGACATGCTGGGATGGCTCTTAGTGGCAGGTTCCCTGGTGGGTGTATGCCTGCATGGGCTGGGCAGGATATTTGCCAACGGCCGAAGGAAAGGAGCGTGACGCCCATGGAAAACATGATCAACATCTACCTCTATACCCGCTACGAGCGGTTTTGGCACTGGTTCCAGATGGTCGTCATCGTGGTGCTGCTCATCACCGGTCTCGAAGTTCATGGACTGTATACCTTTCTTGGGTTTGAACGGGCCGTCTGGCTGCACAACACGCTTGGCATCACCTGGCTTGTCGCCTTTGCGTTTTTCGTTTTCTGGGTGTTTACGAGCGGTGAATGGCGGCAATATATCCCGACAACCCGAAAGATGTTCGCCATGATCCGCTATTACAGTTACGGCATTTTCAAAGGGGAACCCCACCCGGTTCCCAAGAGAAAGGAGGCCAAACACAATCCGTTGCAGCGGCTCGTCTACCTGTCGCTTGCCGCCTTCCTGCTTCCGGTTCAGATGGTTTCCGGAATGCTCTACTGGGGATACAATTCCTGGGAAAGCTGGGGAATTCATTCCCTATCTCTGCAGTGGGTGGCCGTCGTTCACATGGCAGGTGCCTTCGCCATTCTGTCCTTTATCATCGTCCATGTGTACATGACAACGACAGGACACACCATCACGGCTCATATCAAGGCCATGATCAGCGGATGGGAGAGCGTGCCTTCTGATGCCACCATCGAAGACTGGGAGAAGAAGGCCAAGAAACCGGAATTTGTCGTTCAATGAAGCTACCCCTCACCCTGGATGGACTCGCAAAAAGTCTCCACCTCCCGATTTTCTTCCAATGCCGAGCTTCCAGCAGGAGAGGGGTCGGTATTTTGCGAAGCAGCGGAAACGTGTTTGAAACAGCCGGAGATCGTTGGATCGGGCTACTGAGTTTTTCCGCTGCGCAGGCAACATGCACCCGCTCTCCTGCGGGTCAAACAAGAGCATCTGACTTTTTACGAGTCCATCCCCCTTTACCCAACCGAAAAGGAGGAAATCGATGAAATCCAGAGGAAGGCGATCTTTCCGGATGAAAGGCTGGGGAATCGCCATGATGGCCATGGTATGGATCACCGCCGGAGCCGGTATGGCTTTCGGAGATGAGGTCCAGGAACTCAAGCAACAATTGCAGCAGCTGCAGCAGATGATGAACCAGGTGCAGCAGAAGCTCTCCACGCTCGAAAAGCAGGACGCCGAAAAGAAAGAGGAGCTTGCGGATGTCAACAAACGTCTGAACAAGGCCGAAATGCACACGGCGACCGACAAACTTTCCCTGGGCGTCGAACTTCGAAGCCGGGCGGATTCCATTCACTATCAGGATATGTTGACCGCTCCGCCGAGCCTGTTCTCTGCGTTTTTCGCTCCCCCACCCTATGGGTTTAACGGAGCCACCCTTCCCCAAATTCAGCAGGGCATCGGCCAGATGGCAGCCAGCGGCATGATCCCGCCCGCCCAGAAGAGCGATGTCAACAACGACATCCTGTACACGAACCGCTTCCGCCTGAACATGAACGCCAAAATCAACGA
>CAZJXF010000211.1:0-4613 GCA_964549995.1 uncultured Desulfatirhabdium sp.
CGGCAGATGATCGCATTTTCCCCGGAGCTTCCCGTCATCATGTTGACCATGCACGAAGAGGAGCAATACGTCATTCGAGCAATCGAAGCAGGGGCCAGGGGGTACATTACGAAGCGTTCCGCACCGGAGCAATTGGTTTCCGCCATCCACCAGGTTGTGGAAGGCGGCATGTTCTTGACGCCTGAGGCGGCAGCGGCATTAGCGCATTGTATGTCCCGTGGAAAAATCGAAAAATCGCTTCTGGATACCATTTCCACTCGGGAGCTTCAGGTATTGCGCCTTCTGGCGATGGGAAAGACGAATAAGGAGATTGCCTCAGAATACAACATCAGTTCAAAAACGGTCGACACCTATCGGTTTCGGCTCCTCAAGAAATTGAACCTCAGAAACAATGCCGACCTCTCACGGTTTGCCGTTCAGAATCATTTGCTTGATTGAATCGATGGGGGCCCTTCCTACGTGAAAAAGAACGAAAGAACCGTCTTTGTCTGCACCCGCTGCGGATACTCGTCTCCGAAATGGATGGGCAAATGTCCGGCATGCAATGAATGGCAGACCTTTGTGGAAGAAGTCCAGGTGGAACGATCCACCCGATTGTCGTCTTCCGACATCCCGCCGAGCCGGCCCATGCCCATCGTTGACATTCCGCCATGCGAGGACGAGCGGCTGACGATCGGGATCCCGGAGCTGGACCGGGTGTTGGGCGGAGGAATCGTCAAGGGATCGTTGGTGCTGATCGGCGGCGATCCGGGAATCGGCAAATCGACGCTGATGCTGCAGGCGTTCCATGCGCTTTCGCAGCAAGACCACCGGGTGCTCTACGTTTCCGGAGAAGAGTCCATCGCTCAGATTCGTATGCGAAGCGGCCGTCTACAAGCCGGCCATCCA
This sequence comes from uncultured Desulfatirhabdium sp., assembly GCA_964549995.1. Lineage (GTDB taxonomy): Bacteria > Desulfobacterota > Desulfobacteria > Desulfobacterales > Desulfatirhabdiaceae > Desulfatirhabdium. Next base: position 889 of record CAZJXF010000211.1, read on the forward strand.
TCCCTGTGGGTGGTTGCGGAAACCGATCTCGACCAGATCCTCAACATGGCCAAGAAATGCTCTCCGAGCGTTCTTGCGATCGATTCCATTCAAACCGTGCTCGATCCGGCCATCCCGTCACTTCCAGGCAGCGTGACTCAGGTTCGGGAAACGGCCCTTCGGCTGATGCAATTTGCCAAGCAGACCGGGATCGCCGTTTTTCTGGTCGGCCATGTCACCAAGGATGGGGCTATCGCCGGTCCACGGCTTCTCGAGCATATGGTGGATGCCGTGCTGTATTTCGAGGGGGAACGCAATCACCTGTTTCGTATTCTGAGAGCCGTCAAAAACCGGTTCGGCTCGACGAACGAGATCGGGGTGTTCGAAATGAAGGAGAACGGATTGCAGGAGGTGGTCAATCCCAGTGCCGTATTCTTGGCCGAAAAGCCGGATAACGCCGCAGGTTCCGTCGTAACGGCCACCCTTGAAGGTACCCGACCGATTCTGATCGAGCTGCAGGCTCTGGTCTGCCATACGGTGTACGGCACACCCCGGCGAACGATCCTCGGGCTCGATCCGGGAAGGGTGGCCCTGCTGGCTGCCGTTATGGAAAAGAAATTGGGAATGCACCTGATGGGCCACGACATCTTTATGAACGTCGCCGGCGGCATCGAAGCCGATGAGCCTGCCGTCGATCTGGCCGTCATGATCGCCATTGCATCGAGTTTTTGGGACAAGCCCTTCGATTCCCGCACGATCGCGCTGGGGGAGGTGGGACTTGCCGGTGAAATCCGCGGGGTCGGTCATCTGGAGACCCGGCTTTCGGAAGCAGCCAAATTGGGATTCACCCGTGCCCTGGTTCCGGAAGCTGTCTGCGGTATCCACCATCCGCCTGCATCCATCACCCTCCTTCCTGTGCGAACGATCGTACAGGCGATGGAACACGCCTTTACCCCCACCCATTGAGATCCTCCTATGAAACCATCCCGGTCTTCCGCTGCCAACCGCTGGAGCGATCACTATACCCGTAGGGCGAAACAAGAAGATTATCCCGCACGATCGGTGTACAAGCTTCAGGAAATTCAAGCCAAATTCAAGATTCTTCGGAAGGATGCCTCCGTGCTGGATCTGGGGTGTGCTCCCGGTTCCTGGCTCAAGTATGCGGCCCAGCTGGTCGGGCCCAAAGGGAAGGTCATCGGGATCGATCGCTCGCCGGTAACGATTGCGCTTCCCCCGCACGTTCGGGCATTGGTGGGTGATGTGACGGATGCATCCGTTATGGATGCAGTCGAAGGGCGGTTCGATGTCGTGATGAGCGACATGGCACCGTCGACCACCGGGCAGAAGAGCGTCGATGCCGCCCGCTCCCTGGAGTTGTGCCGCATCGCGCTATCGATTGCACGAGATCGGCTCTTGCCAGGTGGTTCATTTGTCTGTAAAATTTTCCAGGGTGAGGATGTCGAATGCTTCGTGGGGGAGGTGAAAGCACTTTTCCTACGGCATGCCATCTTCAAACCCACCAGCTGCCGCAAGGCGAGCAAGGAAATCTATATCATCGGAATCGGCAAAAAATCGCAACAGCGTTCTGCCGTCGATTCCACTTCTTTCGTTAACATACAACACCTGAAAACCACGTAACGCTCGGGAGGAGATCATGTCCGGCCACAACAAATGGTCCACGATCAAACACAAGAAGGGAGCCGCGGATGCCCGCAGAGGGCGCATTTTCACCCGGCTCATCAAGGAGTTGACGGTAGCGGCTCGAATGGGTGGAGGCGATCCGAACGCCAACCCGCGTCTGCGGGCAGCCATTTTAGCCGCCAAAAGCGAGAACATGCCCAAAGACAACATCGAAAAGGCGATCAAGCGCGGAACCGGGGAACTGGAAGGCACCACGTACGAGGAGAGCACCTACGAGGGGTATGGTCCGGGTGGGGCGGCCATTCTGGTGGATTCCTTGACGGACAACAAGAACCGGGCGGTTGCGGAAATCCGCCATATTTTCAGCAAATATGGCGGAAGTATGGGGGAAAACGGCTGCGTTTCCTGGATGTTCAGCAAGAAAGGCTATTTCAGCATCGAAAAAGGCAAGGTGACGGAAGACCGGTTGATGGAAGTGGCTCTCGAGGCTGGGGCCGAAGACGTGAAGGAAGACGAAGATGGGTTCGAGGTCATCACGGCTCCGGCGGAATTCGAGGCCGTGAAGGCGGCACTCGATGAAGCCAAAATCCCTTATACAGAGGCCGAAATCACGATGCTTCCGCAGAACACGCTGATGTTGCAGGGCAAAGAGGCCGAAAGCATGATCCGGCTCATGGAAGCCCTCGACAACTGCGATGACGTGCAAAAGATCTATACGAATGCCGATATCCCGGCGGAATTGGCGAATGCGTGAGCGGGGCTCATGCCAGCAATGTTTTTGTCATCGTGACGATCGTCAGCAGTGGACAGTCGGCGGTATGATCCGTTACGCCAACGACAAGCGGATTGTCACCTCCGGGGGAGGCAAAGGCCTTTCGCCGAAGAGATGTTGAGAAAAGAAAGCAGGCGGATGCGATCCTCCTTTTTACCGTTTTCTCGGCCTTCCATCGACGAGTCCGACATCCAGGCGGTCACCCAGGTCCTTCGTTCCGGTTGGATCACCACCGGTCCGAAGGCAGCCGCCTTCGAAGAAGCCTTTTCAAGGTACTGCCATTCCAAAGGGGCCGTTGCGCTTGCTTCGGCTACGGCAGGAATGCACGTGGTGCTGAAGGCTTTTGGAATCGGCCCTGGTGACGAAGTCATTACGCCCTCCATGACCTGGGTGTCGACGGTCAACTTGATTGTTATGGCTGGTGCACGTCCCGTCTTTACCGATATCGATCGGGATACGCTGATGGTATCGGCCGAAAGCATCGCCCCACTGGTGACCGAACGCACCAAGCTGATTCTTCCCGTTCATTTCGCCGGCGCAGCCGTCGATATGGCTCCCATTCGCAAACTTGCAGCAGATAACGGCATCGCTCTTGTCGAGGATGCCGCCCATGCGGTTGGAACCGAATACCAGGGCGAGAAGATCGGTGCCGAAGGAACGAGCATCTTTTCCTTCCATCCCATCAAGAACATCACCTGCGGAGAGGGGGGGATGGTATGTTCGGATGATCCGCAGCTCCTCGAACGGATTCGCCGGCTGAAATTTCACGGCTTGGGTGTGGATGCCTATGACCGCACCATGCAAGGAAGATCTCCCCAAGCCGAAGTGCTTGAGCCGGGGTACAAGTACAATCTACCCGATCTGGCCGCAGCCCTGGGGCTCTCGCAGCTTGAACGAATCGAATCGATGATCGAAAAACGATCCCTGCTGGCCAAACGCTATCAGGAGGCGCTCTCCGAAATCGATGAAATTCTCCCCCTCCATGTTCCAACCTATGCGATGCGTCATGCATGGCATCTGTTTATCGTACGGCTGGACACCGATAAGGCCGGCATGAGCCGAGAGACGTTCATGGCAGAGCTTAAACACCGCAATATCGGAACCGGAATTCATTTTAAGGCTGTACATACTCAAAAATATTATCGAGAAACGCTCTCCCTGCCTTCAGGCGCCCTGCCCGCAACCGAGTGGAATTCGGAACGGATTCTTTCGCTTCCGCTTTTTCCCGACATGACCCCCGAAGATGTCGATGACGTGGTTTGCGCTATCCAAGAGGTTCTAGTGTCTAATTGCATAAGTTAACGATAGTATTTTTGAGTTGGCTGCCTTTGAC
>CAZJXF010000212.1:0-4465 GCA_964549995.1 uncultured Desulfatirhabdium sp.
AAGCCAAGCCGAAACTGATTCCGATCAACATGAAGGCCTTCGATGAAGGTGTGAAAATCGCAAAGGGTTCATGAAACCTCCCGTTTCCGAAGCCATTCTTTCCATTACGCCCTACAAGCCGGGGAAGCCTCTGGAAGAGCTCGCCCGGGAGTATGGGGTGACGGATGCCGTCAAGCTGGCATCGAACGAAAACCCCCTCGGGCCATCTCCGAAAGCGGTGGAAGCCGTTCGAAGGGCTCTCGGCAATCTTCATCGGTATCCGGACGGAGCCTGTCACGATCTGGTGGCCAAGTTGGCGGAAAAACATGGCGTTTCCCGGCAGGAAATCGTTGTCGGAAACGGATCGGACGATATCATCGCCATGCTGACCCGGGCCTTTTTGCAGCCGGGGGACGAGGCCGTCATCGCCGATCCGACCTTCCTGATGTATGAAATCAGCATCCAGACAAGCGGTGCCCGGGTGGTCAAGGTGCCGGTGGAAGATCTCGGGATTCGGGTCGATGCCATTCTGGGGGCCATCGGAAAACGCTGTAGACTGGTTTTTCTGTGCAATCCCAACAATCCGACGGGTGCTGTCGTTTCAGAGGTCGAATTCCGGCGGTTGCTCGATGGCCTGCCTCCGGACGTCCTTCTCGTGGTGGACGAAGCCTACATGGAGTTCGTTCGAGACCTGCAGTGCGCCAAAAGCCTCGAGATGCGTCGCAGCACAGACCGTGCCATCGTGACCCTTCGTACTTTTTCGAAAGCGTACGGCCTTGCAGGGCTTCGGGTGGGTTATGGTGTCATGCCGGCATGGGTGGCCGATATCCTGCATCGGGTCCGTCAGCCGTTCAACGTGAACGCGCTGGCCCAGGTCGCCGCTGTGGCCGCCCTCGACGATGTCGAATTTCTCCAGAAGAGCGTCCGGTGTGTGCATGAAGGCATCGATTGGATGCAGGCCGAAATCCGTGCCATGGGGCTTATCTGCCATCCGACCCAGTCGAACTTCTTCCTGATCGATGTGGCTCGTTCCGCCGACGACGTTTTCGAGGCGATGCTCCGGCAGGGGGTGATCGTTCGTTCCATGCGGGCCTATGGCTATCCGACCCATATTCGGGTGAATGCCGGAACCCCGACCGAAAACGAACGGTTCCTTGCCGCCCTAAGACGGGTGATCCGCGGGGGCGCATGAATTCTCCGTTTCTGGTGAACGGGGCGCCGATCGTTGTGACGATCGACGGTCCTGCAGGTGCTGGGAAAACCACCGTCAGCCGGAAGCTTGCCGAGCGTCTCGGGTATCGGTATCTCGATACCGGTGCCCTGTATCGGGCTGCAGCCGTCCTGATCATGGATGCCGGATGTGCGGAAGCCGATGTCGAGGATATCCGACGGGTCTTAGAGGAGAAGAAGATTGCATATCGCGTGACGGATGCCGGTGCTGCCGATGTTTTTGCCGGTGGGGAACGCATCACCCATCGGTTGCGGTCTCCGGAAATCGCATTGGCGGCATCCAGGTTGTCCGCTCTTCCCGTGGTGCGGGAGGCGCTGCTGTCTATGCAACGGGAAGCGGCAAAGGCCGGTGGTATAGTTTGTGAGGGACGCGATATGGGAACCGTGGTGTTTCCGGATGCCGCTGCCAAATTCTACCTCGACGCATCTCCGGGGGTCCGTGCCGAACGTCGCTATCTGGAGCTTATGGCATCCGGTAGCATTTCGGAAGGCATCGATGTGGCCGACATCGAGCGGCAGATCCGCGAGCGGGATGAGGCCGACAGAAACCGAGCCATTGCGCCGCTCCGGATTCCGGAGGATGCGTGGGTCATCGATTCCTCCGACATGTCGGTCGATGCGGTCGTGGAGGTCATGATGGCGCGTATCGCGTCGATGGCCGAAATCCATCTCTCGCAATAGGTCTGAACCTGGCGGACCTCTCCCACCTTGCTCAGGCCCGTCAAGAACCATAGCCGGGGATGAAGCGACTTTTTGCGAGGCCATCATCCATGGAATGGTCGGCAGATCTCATGAAGATGCAGCAATCGTTATCCCGCCTAAAGAACGTGTTATATCCTCTCGCTTTTTCGAAAATCACCTGGTGGATCGCCTTTGCCTTTTTATTGATTCCTTCCGTCGAGTTTCGCAATCGCATCGCAGACGATATCGATTCATCCTATATCTTTCTGCAGAACTACCTGGTGCATACCCCGTATCTTTTCGGAAAGGATGTCGTTTTCACCTATGGTCCGTTGGGTTTTCTGATTCTTCATCTGAATTATCATCACAACCTCATTTGGGCGATCGTCTTCTCGCTTTTTCTCTGGGGACTTGTCATCGGGGGGCTCTGGTTTTATTTGACCCACTATCCACAGCATGAGGCCTTCCCGCTCGCGTTTGTTCTTCTGGCATGGGCCCTCACCAACAATATCTATTATGTCTTTCTGTTCTTTTTTACCGCTCAAGCCTTGCTTTTTCCAAAAACCGCCCGATATGTCTCCTTCTGTTTGCTGCTTCTTTATGCTGTGGTAATGGTTTTCGTGAAACTGGATATCGGTATATCCACGCTGCTCATCTGTATGGTGATCCTCCTCGCCTATATTCTTCAAAAGGAGGTATCTCCCTTCCAGGGAATTCTTCTCATTGCCGTTGTACCCATTTTGTTCGCCCTGTCGTATTGGATGTACAATCCTTCCTGGGGGGATTTATGGACATACGTCAAGAGTGGTCTCGATCTTTCGGGTGAATATGCGGCAGTACTTTCCGCAGGAGAAGCGCCGATCGCTTTTCGGATCGGCATTGGATTTCTGATGCTGTGGCTTCTCATGACCGGGTGGCTGTTTTTTCGGAGACAACTTCAGACGGGTTTCCTCTTTCTTCTCGGTTCCATTCAGCTTTGGTTCTCATTCAAGCATGGATTCATCCGGCAGGATTTTTCGCATTGGATCATGTATTTCGAAAAGATTCCGGTGCTGTGCGGCACAACTTCCTTGTTCGTTTCGACTCAGAAACTCAAACGGTGGGTTGTCGGTGTGGGGCTGGTAATGATCGGAGTGATGGTCTGGTTTCAAGTGGCCAATGGTAACGGAAGGCGTTTTTTAACGAATCTCTATGACGATCATACCGTTATTTTCCGATTGTCCGAAGCCGTATCGCTGCTGCGTTCCTCTCCCGTCACCGAGATTCCGCCGATGCCGTCGGCGCTGCGATCCGAAATCGGGAATCGATCCGTAACGATTTTTCCCTGGGCGCTGTCCAGGGTCTTTTCGGATCGATTGAACTACGTACCCATGTTTGTCCCACAATCTTACCAGGCCTATACGGCTTTTCTGGATCGGCAGACGGCAACACATCTTGAAGCGGGGGGAACGGTTCCCGAGTTTGTGCTTTTCGATTGGATGCGGATCGATGACAGGCATCCTTTTTTGGATGTCCCCTACACATGGTTGACCTTTTACAAATGGTACGATGCCAGGCGGTGTGAGCGCCAATTGTATCTCGTCAGACGGGCAACCCCCCGGTTTCAGGATATTCAAACCATCGAGAAAACGATCGGGAGATTTGGAGACTGGGTAGACCTGCCTAAAGAGCAGCGGAAGGTGACGATTCAGTGCAACCTCAAGAAATCGCTTACGGGAAGACTTGTCAATGCTGCCTATCGATTGCCCCCAGTGATGATGGAGGTCGCCATGGAATCCGGATTGGTTGTGGATTTGCGGGTTCCGCCGGATGTGTTAAAAAATCCGACATTGATGGATTGCCTGCCGATGACGGAAGAAGATGTATTGGCCGTCATGGCTCAAAAGGACACCGCTTTTCCGGATCGGATCCTTCGCTTTCGGTTGCATGGCGAGGGGGCTAGATTTTATCAGGAACCGTTTGATCTGATCATCAGTCGGTTGCGGTAGCTTCCTTCAGGAAAATGCCCCGAGTTTCTGCATGCGGTTTCCGGCAATAGGCGAAACGCATTGGGAAATCATTTTAAAATAACCTATCATCTCGAAAGCTGTTTACACCTATCGGCGGTGCCTCCTGAAGAAATGGAACGTGAGAAACAAGGCTAACCCGTCGGCGTTTTTCGTTACGAATTATTGGATGGATTGAGCTTTTGATGAAGGTATGCGAGATCATCTAATATTTTTTGTTAACATCGTTCGGTTTTTAATGAATCCAACGGGATTCCATAGCATTGCCGATATGGCTATCTACATTCCACACCCTCGTGAGGGAAGGAGTGGGCGGATGATTCGAGTTCTCATTGCGGATGATCACACGATGGTTCGGGCGGGATTATGCCGGATTGTCTCAGAGAGCGACGACATGGTGGTCGTTGCCGAGGCATCCAATGGAAAGCAGGCGATTCAGCTGGCTAGGGAACATCAACCGGATGTCGCAGTCATCGATATTTCCATGCCGGAAGGAGATGGACTGGAAGTCGTGCGGCAGATGATCGCATTTTCCCCGGAGCTTCCCGTCATCATGTTGACCATGCACG
>CAZJXF010000213.1:0-4429 GCA_964549995.1 uncultured Desulfatirhabdium sp.
GCCTGCGGCCTTTTTTCGAAGTCGTCCATATCTTGGACTTTTTGCGAGTCCATCAACATTTACACACTTACGCAGTTACGCACAACGCTTTAGGGAGAATTGACCATGGACCTTTTCCTCATGACCATCGCTACAGGACTCATGGTCGGCGGCATTTACGCCCTGGTTGCCCTCGGTTGGGTACTCATCTACAAATGTTCCGGAGTGCTCAATCTGGCGATGGGGGAAATGACGCTGATCGGTGCCTATACATCTCTCAGTTTCTATTCTATGGGCGTTCCTTTTCTGGCCTCTCTCGGCATATCCCTGATCATCGGTTTCATCCTGGGGATTTTGACCGAACGCATCTTCCTGGATCGTTTGATCGGGGAGCCGGTTCTATCCGTCATCATGGTGACGGTGGGGTTGAGTTTTTTCTTCAAGGGGATCGTCGAGCTGATCTGGGGGACGGATACCCGGGTTTTCGATCCGCCGGTGTTTTCCATGGAGCCCATCAAGTTCGGGCCCATCGTGGTCGGTCAGGTGTATGTCTGGAGTTTCGTGGCCGCCATGATTCTTCTGGTCATTTTCGTTTCCTTCTTCAAGTACACCCAATGGGGCTTGTCGATGCAGGCCACTGCGGACGATGAGATGGCGGCCCTCTCCGTCGGAGTGAGCGCACGCTTCGTCTACGCGGCAGCCTGGGCCATCGCCTTCATGGCGGCCGGTGTCGGCGGGACATTGCTGGGCAACATCAACGGGTTGAACATTTCCGTCGGCTACCTGGGGCTTCTGGTGCTGCCTGCCGTCGTTCTGGGGGGGCTCAATTCGGTGCCGGGGGCTATCGTTGGCGGGCTCATCATCGGGGTCTTGCAAAACCTCACGGGTGCCTATCTCGACAAATATTTCCCGGGAGGTGTCAAGGAAATCGCCCCCTTTGTCTTCATGGCCATTTTTCTGCTGTTTAAACCCCACGGGCTTTGGGGTTGGGAACGGATTGAACGCGTGTAGCGATGTTGAACCCGATGTTCACCTGAAGAGGATCATCCTATGTCAACCACATTTCTTCCTTGCGGTGTGTACCACGAAAACTATGCCCAGGATCATGCCTGGTTTCAGACCAATTTGATCAAGGGCAAGATGATTCTGCTCTTTGTTCTGCTCTATATCGTGATTCCCTGGACGGCGGATGTCTATTGGATCAGCGTCATGAACCAGGTCGGATACACGATTATGGGGGCTTTGGGCGTTCAATTGCTGATCGGCTACTGTGGTCAGCTCACATTGGGACATGCGGCCTTCATTGCCGTCGGGGCTTATACCAGTACGCTGCTCATTCTGGAATTTCCGTGGCCGCAAGTTCTTCTCGATGCCGGCCTCGCCTATCCCATCAGCATTGTTGTGGCAGCGGTCGTTGCAGGGATCTGGAGTGTGCTCTTCGGACTTCCTTCCGCCCGGGTCAAGGGATTTTACCTCATCTTGACGACCATGGCCGCGCAGTTCATCACCGTGGATTTCTTGATCACCCAATACATCAGCCAGATCGGTGGAAGAGGGCAGGCCTTCTCGCTTCCGGCAGGCACGATCAAGATCGGGCCCTGGACGATCGACAGCGACGTCAAGGTCTACTACATGATCCTGACCTTTGTCGTCCTCTGCACTGCGGCCGTGGCCAACCTGATCCGATCCCGGGTCGGCAGGGCTTGGATCGCCATTCGGGACAACGATATTTCGGCCGAGGTAATGGGGATCAACCTGGTCCAATACAAATTGATGGCCTTCTTTGTAGCCGGATTCATCGGCGGGATCGCAGGCGCTTGCTGGATCAGCAATCTGGCGGCCATCAGTCCGGAGCATTTTCCGTGGTTTTGGTCTTTGTGGCTGGTGGGTGTCATCCTGATCGGCGGTGTCGGATCGATCCATGGAACGATCTTCGGCGCTCTTTTTATGGTCGTCGTGATGGAATTGCTCCAGATGGCCGTCATGCCGCTGTCGGATGCCTATCCGAAACTGCTGATGGACTTTCTCTTCATCAAAGAGGCGGCCTTCGGTCTTTCGATCTGTCTGTTCCTGCTCTTCGAACCGAACGGTTTGGCGTATCGGTGGTGGCAGATCAAGAATTATTTCAATCTGTGGCCGTTTTCGTATTGAAAACAAATGCGTTATGCGGAAGTACACCAATTCGAGAAAACATGCATGCTTCTGCGATGTGGAGTATATTGTGCTTTCGCAACCAACGGATGTTGTTTTACCGAACTTTCTCACTCCGCACTTTCGCACTTTTCCAAAGGAGGTGATGCAACCGCTTGCAGATGACGCTACCATGGGATCAAGACCACTTGAGGCAGGAAAACGGCAGAACAGACAAAGGAGGAAAGGGCATGAGATTAAGACGTTCGTGGTGGATCGGGTTGGCGTTCGTTCTGGTTCTCGGTTGGGGCACGGGGGTGTTGGCAGCCGATGAAATCAACATCGGTTCGCTCAACGACATGACCGGTGCGACATCCGATGTCGGCAAGGACTATGCTTTGGGCATTGCCGAAGCCATCAACTACATCAACGACACCGGAGGCATCAACGGAAAGAAAATCAAGTTGTTTCAGTTCGATTACGGCTATCGGATCCCGGAAGCCTTGACGAAGTACAGTCTGTTCAAGCAGAAGAAATGCGTGGCCGTTTTGGGATGGGGCACGGGTGATACGGAAGCCCTGGCGCCGACGGTTGCCAAAGACAAAATGCCTTATATTTCGGCATCCTATTCGGGACATCTCTGTGATCCGAAGAAAGCCCCTTACAATCTCTTTTTCGCAACCGATTATTCCAGCCAGGTCCGTGGATTGATTACCGCCTGGTATGACAAAAAGTGGCCGAAAAAAGCCGATTACGGAAAGCGCAAACCCCGGATCGTTTTCGCTTACATGTTCGCCTCTCCCTTCAGTAGTGCGGCCATCAAGGCGGCTGAAGATCAGTGCAATCTTCTCGGCATTGAAGTTGGACCGAAACAGGACATTTCGCTTTTCGCCATCGACACCAAGAGCCAGATTCTGGCCATGAAGGATTTCAAACCGGATGTCGTGCTGCACACGAACACGGTCATGTCCGTTGCGGCCACCCTGCGGGACGCCTATGCACTGGAGCTTGGGGCAGACCACATCATCAAGAACTGGGGATTCGACGAAGCCCTTCCCGTTCTGGCCGGAAAAGCTGCGGAAGGGGCGATGGGGTGCGCGCCATGGGCCTTCTTCGGTCAGGACGTGAAGCTCATGGATAAGGTCAAGGAATACGCTCAGAAATACAACCCCGGAGTTCCGCTTGAAAAACGAACGATTCACACCATTCAAGCATGGGCGAATGCCCTGGGGCTTGCCGAAGCCTTGAAGCGGGCCGACAAGGCAGGGGATCTCACGGGTGAAGGGATCCTGAAAAAAGGATTTGAAACGATGAAGGATTTCGAAATCGGATTGGGACTTGCTCCGGTTTCTTTCTCGCCGACGGACCACAGGCCGCAGAGCAAGGCACGGATTTATGAGTACAAGGATGGCAAGTTCGTCATGATGGACGAAGTCGATCTGAAGGCCAGATGGTCGGAAAAATGGGAAAAAGAGTGGTTGGGATGGTAAACCAAAGGAGGGCAGGCGCTTGTCAGCCGAGACGATTCTGAAGATCAACAACATCGAAGTCAAGTACCATGAAGTCATCCTGGTGATCAAAGGGGTGTCGATCGAAGTGCCCAAGGGCGGCATCGTCGCCCTGCTGGGCGCCAACGGTGCCGGCAAAAGCACGACGCTGAAGGCGGTTTCGGGACTTCTGAAGCACGAAGACGGCGAGGTCACCGACGGTTCCATCGAGTTTCTGGGGGAGCGCATCGACAAAATGCGGGCCGAGAAAATCGCCAAACTCGGCATCGTCCAGGTGATCGAGGGGAGACGGGTGTTCGAGCATCTAACCGTCGAGGAGAACCTGAAGGTAGGCGCCCATCTGCGCAAAAAGGAAGGGCGCTCCATCAAGGACGGACTCGAAATGGTCTACCATTACTTTCCGCGGCTCAAGGAAAAACGAAATGAAACCGCCGGGTTCATCAGCGGCGGCGAGCAGCAGATGACGGTCGTCGGAAGGGCGCTCATGACAAGTCCCAAACTTATCCTTCTCGATGAGCCTTCTATGGGGCTTGCCCCCATGCTGATCCACGAAATCTTCAACATCATCACCCGACTCAACCGGGAAGAGGGGATTTCCATTCTGCTGGTGGAACAGAACGCCAAGCTGGCTCTCAATGTGGCGCCCCATGCCTATGTCATGGAAAACGGTAGGATCGTCATGGACGACACGGCTGAAAAACTCAAACAAAACCCGGACATCAAGGATTTCTACCTGGGTTTGAAGGATGTGGGCACCCGGAAGAGCTTTCGGGATGTCAAACACTACAAGCGGCGCAAACGTTGGCTTGCGT
>CAZJXF010000214.1:0-4414 GCA_964549995.1 uncultured Desulfatirhabdium sp.
CTCGGGCGGCTGAGTTTATCCGATGCAACGAAAAAGGCGTGTCTCCCCCCATGCGCGTCGGATGAAACTTTTTGACTTTTTGCGAGACCATCATCGATGAAGATTGCTGGCCAAAAGCCGCGTGGATGGTTCGTCTGGGTCTGGACGCTTGCCTCCGGGATGGTGTTTTTCGGCCTGTTGGGGTACCAGCAGGGCTGGTGGCGAAAGGAGCCGTCCCTGTATATCGGCACACTTCCCGACATCCACAACATGGACCGATGGTACTGCGCCACCCGAAACGGAAAGCCCATCGGGCACGTTCACCGGACCCTTACGGCAACGGATACGGGATATGTCGGGGAGGAGGCGATGCGGCTGCGGATTCTGGCGATGGGAGTCGTTCAGGAAATCGCCGGCCGCATCGAGGCCCGGCTCAACCCGGATCTGAGTGTTTCCGAGCTGACACTTTTTCTGGGATCGGGCCTGTTCCGGTTTCAGGCATCCGCCCGGGTGACGGAGGAGCGCACCCTCGTGGTGAAGACCGAAGCCGGAGAAACGGTGATTCCCCTCGAGGGACCGATCCATCTGCCCGGCTTTTTTCTTTTCGCCCATCTGCGGGATCGTCCGCCTGCCATCGATCTCTTCGAGCCGTTTCAGTTTTCCCGCTATCGGGTGAAGGTCCTGGCGGAGGAAACCGAAGCCCTCGACATCGGCGGCAAACGGGTGGAAACCCGTCGAATCGATGTGGAGGCAATGGGACTGCAACAAAGTGCCTGGATCGATGCCACGGGCACCATCCTGCGAGAAACCGGACCGATGGGGTTGGCCCTCGATCTTTGCGATGCCGCACGGGCCCTCTTAAGCCTTTCGGATGGCGGCGGTGAAGATTGGGCCATCGAGGCATCCATTGCTTCGGACAAGACCCTCATCGATCCGAACTTCCTGCAGACACTGCGTCTTCGGCTAAGCGGTCCGATCGAGCGGCTCGACCTCGATGGAGGCAGGCAGCACTTTTCGAACGGGGAGCTTGTCATTCAAAAGGAGCGGGTGCTCCCGAATTGCATCCGCATGCTGGATGGCGATACCCCGTATGTCAAGCCTTCGGCCCTCGTACAATCGAACCATCCGGAAATCGCCGCATTGGCGGCAGCGCTGATGGAAAAGGCGGACAGCGGCGGAAAGTCGGGGACAAAAACGGGCAAGGATTCGATCCGGCCTGCGAAAGGAAGAGGGGAGGGCGGAGTAGCGGCTGAAACGCAAGCACCCGAACCGGCACCCTTCGATTGCGCAGACGCTCCTCCGGTTCCCAGACGGGTCCGGGCCATCTTGGGGTGGATGGCTGAAAATATCCAAAAGCGTCCGGTGCTTTCCTTGCCCAATGCGCTCGACACCCTTCGGAACCGGGTGGGGGACTGCAATGAGCATGCGGCGCTGTTTGCAGCGTTGGCAAGGGCCTGCGGCATTCCGACCCGTATTGAAACGGGGTTGGTTTATCTCAAGGGCCGGTTCTATTACCATGCCTGGAACGCCGTTTTCTGGAACGAGTGGATCACGGTCGACGCATCGATGGGCCAGTTTCCGGCGGATGTCACCCACATCCGGCTTGCATCCGACGAGGATGCCGTTGGCCTGACGGCTGCAGTAGGCAACCTTCGGCTGTCGGTTCTGGAGGCTTTGCCGTGATCGAGCTTCAGGATGTCCGCAAATGCTTCGGATCGCAAACCGCCGTGGACCGGCTGAACCTGACCGTCAACCCGGGAGAGGTTTTCGGATTCATCGGTCCGAACGGCGCCGGGAAAACCACCACGATTCGAATGATCGCCGGTGTGTTGTTGCCGACCGAAGGTCGGATCCGCATTTGTGGATGGGATATGGCCGAAGATCCCATCGAGGCCAAACGCCGGATCGGATTCATTCCGGATCGACCCTATCTCTACGAAAAGCTGACGGCAACCGAGCTGCTGCAGTTTATTGCCGATATCTACGGGGTGGATGCGGCAACAGGCCGAAAGAGGGCAGGGGAGCTTCTCGAGCGCTTCCGGCTTTCGACGCGTGCGACGGAACGGATCGAAGCCTTTTCGCACGGCATGAAGCAGCGGCTGGTCATGTGTGCCGCCCTCCTGCACGATCCCGATGTCATCGTGGTGGATGAACCGATGGTCGGGCTCGATCCGCAGGGCATCCGGATGGTGCGGGACCTGTTCCGAAGTCTTGCTGCAGACGGGAAAACCGTCTTTCTCTCGACCCATACCCTGCAGCTTGCCGAAGACATCTGTCACCGAATCGGCATCATCCATCGCGGAAGGTTGCTTGCAATCGGCACCATGAACGAACTCGAACGAACGGTCGGAGTGAGCGAGGCCGATCTCGAGCAGGTCTTTTTTCAATTGACGGAGTCCGCGTGACATGGTGGTTCTGAAGCTGATTTCTCCCCGGTGGATGGCCATGGCGCCCAAACCCGGCGACATCCGTTCCCGGATGCGGGCTGTGGCGCTGTTCCTGCTGGGGATGGGATTTATCGTCGGCTGCCATTGGATTACCATCCGGGTGCTCCGACACTTTCAGCAGGCTCAGGATATCGGCAACCTTCTGGCCTATAAGCTACTGTCCATCCTGATGATCACCTGCTTTTCCCTGCTGCTCTTCAGTTCCGTTCTGAGTGCGCTTACCAAACTTTTTCTGAGCCGAGACCTCGAGCTCGTCCACAGCCTGCCGGTTCCCTGCGAATCGGTGTTTCAGGCCCGATGGCTCGAAAGCGTCTTCGATGCTTCCTGGATGGTGGTGGTGTTCGCCGTTCCGGTTCTCGTGGCCTATGGCCGGGTGTTCCATGCGGGAACGGCCTTCTACGGGCTGATGGTGCTCGATATGGTCGGGTTGTGTGTGGCTGCAGCCGCACTGACCGTACTGCTGGTGCTCTTGGGTGTGCTGGCGATACCGGCATCCCGATTGCATAGCCTGATTCTGCTGTTGGGCATTGCAGCTTTCGTCGGTCTGTATGTGGCCTTTCGATTGTCTCGTCCTGAACGGCTGGCGGATCCGGAAACCTTCTCCTCGGTTCTGGTCTATGTGGAGCATCTGCGGGGAGCCGATGCCCCTTACCTGCCCAGCAGCTGGTGTACGGAAGGTCTGAAGGCTGCATTGGGCCGACGCTATGTCGCAGCCCTGATTGAAACCGGAAAGCTGTGGAGTTTTGCCGGATTTCTGATGGGCCTGGGCCGGATCGTTGCCGGAAGACTGTATTTCATCGGATATTCGAGGAGCCGAACGGCGACCGTTTCCGCCATCCGAAAGATGGCCGAAGGCGGCCTTCTGGACGGACTCTATCGCCATTTCCCGAAACCCAGCGTTCTGCGGGGAATTTTCGTCAAGGAATGGCGCTGCTTCTTTCGGGATCCGTCCCAGTGGTCCCAGCTCATCCTGATCGTCGCCCTTGTCGTGGTCTATATGTACAACTATACGGCGCTTCCATTGAACAAGCTTCCGGTGCGCACCGAATACCTACAGAACCTGCTTGCCTTCCTGAACATGGCCCTTGCCGGATTCGTGCTGACGGCGCTGTGCGGTCGTTTCGCATTTCCGGCCGTGAGCGGAGAGGGGAGGGCCTTCTGGATCGTCCGTTCGGCCCCCTGTTCCATCCGCAGATGGTTGTGGATGAAATTCTGGATGATCCTGGTCCCGTTTTGGGCTCTCGGATTGGTTTTGGTCGTTTCTTGCAACCTGAAACTCGATGCCGGCGCTTGGATGATGGGGATTTCCGTGTTTACGATGACGATGGTGACTCCAGCGGTTTTGGGTTTGGGATTGGGGTTGGGGGCTGCATTTGCGGACTTCAACATCGAAAACGCCAATCAGGCGGTCACCGGCTTCGGAGGGATGGTCTTCATGATCGCTTCCGCCTGCCTGATCGGCTTCGTTCTCGTCATCGAGGCAGGACCGGTTCACCGGTATCTTGTATCGGCGATTTATCGCCACAGGCAGCTCACGGTGTGGAACTGGGTCGGTCTCGGGCTTTCGCTCGCAGCGGTCGCAGGCATCTGTATGGGAGCCTTGATGGCGGCCATGCGCTATGGCGTGCGGAAGCTGGTGAGTAGCATGTAGCCAGACGCTCCAGGAGAGAGCATCTCATTGGAATTGTATGTTTTTCAGAAAAAAGCCGAAGCACTCTGCATGACCGACCCAACGATCGCCGGCGGTTTCAAACAAGATGGTCTCGCAAAAAGTCCGATGCTCTTGTTGAACCCGCAGGAGAGCGGGTGCATTTTGCTTGCGCAGCGGAAAAACTCAGCAGCCCGATCTCGTAGGATCGGGCGGATGGCCAAGATGGAAAAGATGGTTTTGTGAAAGGTAACATACGGAATTTCAATGCAAAATACTTCAAGTGCGTCCGCCCGATCCTACGATATCCGGCTGCTTCAAACACGTTTCCGCTGCTTCG
>CAZJXF010000215.1:0-4315 GCA_964549995.1 uncultured Desulfatirhabdium sp.
CCCATGCTCAGGCCCGGAAAAACCCCAAAATCGGGGGTAGTGCGACTTTTTGCGATGCCATCAAGGCATGAATGCAGCATTTGATTTTGGCTGAACCTCGAAGTGCGACCCGGTGGCTCGCCCCTACAGAAAACTACCGACTGCCCACTGCCCACTGCCGTCTTTACATCATGTGCAACAACGTCGGAATACCGATAAACGTTCCGATCGAGGCCCCCAGGTTGGTGAAGATGACCACGAGCAGAATTCGGGTGACCTGGTTCTTCCAAAATCCCCTGACGGTCAGGATGTCTTCCGGAAGAGATTCGATGTCCCGCACCCGGGGCTTTCGGTACCAGGCCTCCACCAAACCCGACACCCAGCCGACAGCAATGAGCGGATGAAGGGTGGTGAGGGGGGCAGCCACAACGGACGAGAGGATGGTGAGCGGATGGGCCAGGGCCGCAACTGCTCCGACACCAGCCAGTATGCCGGTGATGAGCACCCAGGAGAGCATCATTTTGCCGCCTACATGAGCCCCTCCCATGAAAAATCCGGCAGCGATCAGAGCCAGCACAAGCCCGCACATCCCCCACCCCAACCATCCGGAAAACCGTCCCTTTTCAGCCATCGTTTCGAGGGCGGCCAGATCCACCGGTTCGCTCAGATGGGCGATGATGCCGTTTAGGTGCCCGGCGCCGACCACAGCAACCGTTTTCTGCCCGGCTGCATCCCGGATGCTTCCGGCCAGGTACTGATCCCGTTCATCGATAAGGATGCGCTTGAGCTGTGGATGGTATTTGCCCATGTCGGCCATCAGGGTTTCCATGACATCCTGCTGCTTGATGGCTTCGATGTCCTCCTCCGAGATGTCGTCCGCTCCGAACATGGAGGCCAGAAGCTGAGCCAGAAGACGAATCTTTCCGAGGAAGGGGACGGCCTGCCAGGCCCGGGTGAGGGTGGTGCGCACGTCCCGATCCGCCAAAACGAGCCTTGCCCCCAGAGCTTCGGCGGATTCGACGGCCTGAACCATTTCGGCACCGGGTTGAATGTCGAGGTTCTTGGCGATCCGGCGCTGAAAGGAGGACAGCAGCAGGGACGAGAAGAGCAAAAACGTCTTGTTCTCCCGGATCACCTTGACGATGTCCATGTCCTGCCACTGCTCCTTCTGCCGGATGGCCTGGTAGCGAGACTCACACAGCTCTACACAAACCGTGTCGGGTTGTTCGGTTTCGATCACTTCCCGTACGAGGTCCCGACTGGCACGGGACACATGGGCCGTTCCGACCAGGATGAGCTCCCGATCGTCGGGAAGGCGAATCCGGCGGATCATGCCGGAAGACTCTGAGGGGATTTCTTCGTTCATGCGTGTTGCTTGTCTTTGGGTGCTTGAATCAGGGAAAGTATCATTTCAGGGGGAGATTATCTCAAAAGCCGGAAACTCGCAAGGGAATTGAGAAGTTACAGATGAGATGCCTTTTGACGGCATCGGGTGTAGGATAGAGTGGCAAAAAGAACCGACCAGAACGTTGGTTTACACTCGATCTTGTGGGGGCGATAGGATTTCTGCCAGTAAAAGGCACATTGATATCATAAAATGAAGTTTATGCGAACGCAACGACTATGCCGGGTAATACCGGAAATTGGTCCATGCATGATTCTCTTATCGGCAGGAATGGTTGTGCCTGACGAAATGCCGCCAAACGTCATTCCTTTCGGGAAGAAAACGATTGCGCCAAATCGGGAGGCTTGGGAGATTGGGAATGACTTGACGTGGATCGTAAAACTTGTTTTCATGTCTGGGTATATGCTCCGCTCCATGGTAACTGCGTTTCCTACAGAAATCATACAAAATGGAAGATGACACCAGCAAAGGAGAACCATGAACCCCGAAAACAAGGTCCATCTGAAGGTGTTGATGCTTGATGCCTCAAACGGCTTCTACCGGTTGAAACGATACCGTGTCGGGGATTTTTTCGGCCCTGTGGATCTGGGCATTCACTTGGCCTACAAGCACAACAGCCTGACGATCGGCGGCGGGTTGTTGGCCGGGTCCGTCTTTCCCGGATCGAACCGTCTGATCTTCTGCGGCATGTCTCCCTGCTGGCACGGCTTCTTCGTTTCTTCGATGGGCGGGGCAGCACTCGTGTTCGACAATCTCGGCATCAACATGATCAGCATTCTCGGGAAAGCCTTGCGTCCATCCATGCTGTATTTGAACCGGATTCATGGCGAAGAAATCGAGGTGGAGCTCGTGGAAGTCGTTCCGGAGAAGCTTTGGGAAAGCGGCCGGCTGGGCGTGTATGGTGTGATGGAAGCGGCGATGGCGCTTTTCTCCGAACGGTATGAAACCGATCCGCGGGTGCTTGCCGTTGGCCCGGCGGCCTTGTATACCGATTTTGGCGCCATCGCCTCCGCTCCCATCCGAAAAGGCGTATTGACCCCGGTCGATACCTGGGCCGGCAGAGGGGGGTTCGGCACGAAGCTCCTTCAGGAACACGGCATTGTCGGCATCATTTACGGTGGAACCCACATCGACGAGGATGTCGCCGAACGCTCTGTGGTCGATCGGTGGTTCGAAGACAAGTACCACCAGCGCATGGCGGCAAAGGACCTGGATGCCACCACCAAATACCGCTATGACCCCAAATTCAATACCGGCGGCACGTTCGGTGTCAATTATGCATCGATGGACACCAACATCCTGGCCTTCAATTACCGCAGCATTTACTGGTCAGAAGCCGACCGGCGGGAGCTCCACCGTCGTTTCATCCTCGAACATTATCTGAAGCAATTCAATGAAGAGACCATCCAGGCCAAGCAGCAGAAAACCTGTGGTGAGCCGTGTGCGGCTGTGTGCAAAAAACTGAACGGCATCTACAAGAAAGATTATGAGCCCTATCAGGCGATGGGACCGCTTTGCGGCATTTTCGATCAGCGTGCGGCCGAACGGCTAAACCACCGGGCCGACACGCTCGGCTTCGATGCCATTTCGGTCGGCGGGGTTCTCGCCTGGCTGATGGACTGCATCGATGAGGGGCTGATCGAGCTGGAGACGGTCGGGGTGGATCGAAAACCCCGATGGGATGCGAATCACTTCGATGTCATCGATGATTCCATGCACAATGCAGAACTCGGTATAGCTCTTCTGGATGAAATGGTTCGACCGGAGGGAAGGATCCCACTGCAGCTCGGCGCTCGAAAATACGCCCGAGCGCTGACCCGAACACGGGGCAGACGGGTGATGGATCTTTTCGTTCACAACGCCTTCGCCCGTCAGGGCTGGATGGTTCCCAACCAGTACTGGACACCCGGTGTCCTGGCGCCGATGGCCGTTTCCGGAAAATACTACATGGTCTACGGCAGGGAATTCATCGAGCCGAGGGAGCTGGGCCGTCGTAACGCCCAACGCATGATCCAGGAACTGATGCTCGACAACCTGGGGCTGTGCCGGTTCCACCGCGGCTGGTCGGAGGAACTCATGCCGGAGATCATCGAGAAGATATTTGGGTTGAAGGAACGGTTTCTCGAAGCGGTTCGCCTTACAGCAAGCCGGATCACCAGTCGAAACGCGGCTGTCTTCTGGGAATCGGAGCGTAACATCGATATCGTTCATACGTTTTTAAAAGACAAGAAAACCGTCGATCCCACCGACAATCCAGAACTAAACCGATGGCTCGACCGCTTCGAAACGGACAAACATTCGGCAGCCTTCGATTTCTGGTACGAAATGCACAAGGGCGCTCATGAAGTCCTTCGGGATTTTCCGGCTTAACAGCCGCGACGCTTGCAAGGCTGCATTTCCATTTACCCATAACGCCAATAGAGCCCGCTTTTTCGGTTGACATCGGTAATGAATTTGTTTATTAAGCCAATGATTCAAACGTATGGGGCTGTAGCTCAGCTGGGAGAGCGCATGACTGGCAGTCATGAGGTCGACGGTTCGATCCCGTTCAGCTCCACCAATAAAAACAAAGGGTTAGGCTAAGGCAACTTAACCCTTTTTGCATTTAGAAGGCTTCCAGTACAAGGATGGTACAAGGTTTTTGAACGACGGATGTCCCATTAAGAAATAGCAAACCCGGAATCCCATATTCAGGATGCCGGGTTTCTTGTTTCCGGTGTAGGGGGGTTGCCCAACACTGATCGATAGCCCGCCCCAATGTCTCTGCCGCTTCGTTCGCCATTCGGTTTCCGGAAAGTCTTCGATCTTCTGCTTCGTCAGAACCAATAGATCATTGGCCTGTTCCGGAAGCGGTCATCCACCCCATGCAAAAACGTTAACCCAACTTCATGGTTTTTACCCTCAAAACTGCTAAACTTTGAAGGGTAGTGA
>CAZJXF010000216.1:0-4261 GCA_964549995.1 uncultured Desulfatirhabdium sp.
TTAAAGAACCTTTGTCTTCGTCCTTTCCGCAAGGAGTGGAAAGCCGGTCAGGAGAAACCCTCATGAACAAATTCGCACGACTCGATCGATTACCGCCCTACGTATTTGCTACGGTCAACAAGATCAAGATGGATGCCCGGCATGCCGGAAAAGACATCGTCGATCTCGGTATGGGAAACCCCGATCTTCCAACGCCCAAACACATCGTCGACAAGTTGATCGAGGCGGCCCAGAAGCCTCAGAATCACCGCTATTCGGCTTCCATGGGAATCACCCGCCTTCGGATGGCTATCTGCGACTGGTACAAACGCCGCTTCGACGTCGATCTCGATCCGGAAACCGAGGCCATCGTCACCATCGGCATCAAGGAAGGGCTCTCCCATCTCGTTCTGGTCACCATTCGACCGGGGGATGTCGTGTTTACGCCGAACCCGACCTATCCCATCCATCCGTATTCCGCCATCATTGCAGGCGGGGATGTACGCGGCATTCCCGTCGGTCCGGAAGAGGATTTCTTTCAGAACCTGATCAATGCCACCAAACAGACATGGCCTCGGCCCAAGATGCTCATACTTTCCTATCCGCACAACCCGACGACGGAAGTGGTCGATCTCGACTTTTTTCAGAAAATCGTCGATTATGCAAAGGAAAACGATATCCTCGTGATCCACGATTTCGCCTATGCCGATCTCGTCTTCGACGGATACAAGGCCCCCAGCTTTCTGCAGGCGAAAGGAGCCAAGGATGTCGGTGTGGAGTTCTTCTCCATGTCCAAGAGCTACAGCATGGCCGGGTGGCGGATGGGGTTCTGTGTCGGAAATCCGGAAACGATCTTTGCGCTGAAGCGCATCAAGAGCTATCTCGACTATGGGGCTTTCCAGCCGATTCAGATCGCATCCATCATCGCCTTGAACGGGCCCCAAGAATGTGTGCAGCAAATTTGCGATACCTACCGGGAGCGACGGGATGCCCTCATTCAGGGGTTGAGCCGCATCGGATGGGACATCAAGAGCCCGAAGGGCACGATGTTCGTCTGGGGGCGGATTCCGGAGGCTTATCGAAAAATGGGATCCGTCGAATTCGCCAAATTCCTGATTCATGAAGCCCAAGTGGCCGTTTCTCCAGGGCTTGGATTCGGGGAATACGGGGATGAATACGTACGCTTTGCCCTGATCGAAAATCCCATGCGGATTCAGCAGGCCGTTCGCGGCATCCGCAAAATCATGTGAACGAGGAGTTCTTTTTGATGAAAACCATTCATATCGGTGTGTTGGGATGTGGCACCGTAGGAACCGGCGTTGTCCGGATGCTTCTGGAGCGGCAGGACCTTCTCCGAAGAAGAGTCGGCGCGGATCTTGTCCTCAAAGCCATCGCGGATATCGATATCGATCGGGACAGGGGATTTCCGATCGACAAGGCCCTTTTCACGAAGGATGCAAGGCAGGTGGTTCTCGATCCGCAGATCGACATCGTCGTCGAGACTATCGGGGGAACGACGATCGCAAAAGACCTCATCCTGCTGGCCATCGAAAATCGCAAGCAGGTCGTAACCGCCAACAAGGCACTTCTGGCGAGTGAAGGAATCCATCTCTTTGCCAAAGCCTGGGAAAACGGCATCGATCTGGGGTTCGAGGCCAGTGTGGGGGGCTGTATGCCTGTCATCAAGACCCTACGGGAATCGTTGGTCGGCAATGTCATTCAATCCGTTCGGGGCATCCTGAACGGCACCTGCAACACGATCCTTTCCAAGATCACCGATGAGCGCTGTTCCTTTGATGAGGCTCTTCGGGAGGCCCAACGCAGGGGATTTGCCGAAGCCGATCCGACCCTCGACATCGAAGGCATCGATACGGCACACAAGCTGGCCATCATCATTGCGCTGGCCTATGGAACGGATGTCCAACTTGGTGATATCTATGTCGAGGGCATTTCCCGCATCACCCCGATGGACATCGAATTTGCCGAGCAGTTCGGGTATCGGATCAAGTTGCTGGCCATCTGCAAGCGGGTCGATCAGGCCATCGAAGCCCGGGTGCATCCCACGATGATCCCGGCGAACAACATGCTCTCGAACGTAAACGGCCCCTTGAATGCGATTACCATCACCGGAGATGCCACGGGGGATACCTTGCTTTATGGGTATGGGGCCGGGATGATGCCGACGGCAAGTGCGGTTCTGTCCGATCTGGTCGATATCGCCCGCAACCTGATGACCGGTGCCGTCGGTCGGATGCCCACCTTGGCGTTTCAACCTGATGCCGTTCGCACCATTCCGATTCTTCCGATCGAAGAGCTCGTATCGCACTATTATATCCGTTTTTCAGCCATCGATCAGCCGGGGGTGCTCTCGAAGATTTCCGGTATCCTCGGCAACCATGGCATCAGTCTCGAGTCGGTCCACCAGAAAGGAAGAAAATCGAATGCATCCGTTCCGCTGGTGATGTTCACCCATCTGGCGAAAGAACGAGATGTTCGGACGGCATTGGCGCAGATCGAACGGCTCGACGTCGTCTGCGACCATCCGATGTTGATCCGGATCGAGGAGCCCAACGGCCATTGATGGTGATATTGACCAGGGAAGGATAGCGATCTTATGCACATCGTCTGTACCGATCTCGAAGGTGTTCTCATTCCGGAAGTGTGGATTGCCGTAGCCGAAAAGACCGGAATTCCCGAACTGCGGCTGACTACCCGGGACATTGCCGATTACGACCAGCTGATGCGGCAGCGGCTGCGGATTCTGAAGGAAAACCGCTTGACCCTGAGGGACATCCAAGATGTCATCACAACCATGGAACCCCTCGACGGAGCGCTGGATTTTCTGGACAAACTCCGGGAAACGACTCAGGTCATCATCGTTTCGGATACCTACATCGAATTTGCCAGACCCTTCATGAAGAAGCTGGGTTGGCCCACCTTGTTCTGTCACGATCTGACAACGGATGAATCCGGAACGATCGTCGGTTACAACCTTCGGCAGAAGGACGCCAAGAAACATACGGTTCGGGCATTGAAAAGCCTGAATTACGACGTGATCGCCATGGGGGATTCTTACAACGATACGGCCATGCTCATCGAAGCCGATCACGGCATCCTGTTCCGGCCTCCGGCATCGGTTGTCGAAGCGTTTCCACAGTTTCCCGTGTGTACGGATTACGAAACCTTGTTTTCGTTGATTGCATCGTTTCTGTGAACCATGCCGATTGTGAACAAAACCACCTGCAGGGTCATTTACGGCGATACGGACAACATGGGCATGGCTTACCATGCCAACTATTTGAGATGGTTTGAGATCGGAAGGACGGAACTGTTCCGTTCCCTCGGTCTTCCCTATCGGGAGGTCGAAGCCCGGGGGATTTACCTGCCGGTGTCGGAGGTCCACTGCAAGTATCTGCATCCCGTGCACTACGACGATGTGCTGGTCGTCGAAACAACGGTGGACCCAACGGTACGCGGGGGCATGAAATTCCATTACACGGTCTCGATCGAAGCGGATCGAATTCTTGCCGCTCGGGGGTGGACCCTGCATGCCTGTGTAACTCCGGAGGGCAGGGTGGTTCGGCCGCCCGCTTTTCTCCAGGAGGCCATGCTCCGATGTGCAGATGGGTCATTCGATGACGGTCGAGAGCCTCGAAATTCATGAAAGCCCGGATGGGCTGGCGTTCAAGGTACACGTTCAACCCAGGGCTTCCCGGAACCGGATTCTCGGGTTGTTCGGGGATGCGCTGAAAATCGCCGTTACGGCACCGCCGGTGGACGATGCGGCCAATCGCATGGTGATTCAGGTGCTGGCCGAAGCTCTGGGAACACCGGCTGGGGCACTGAAGATTCTTTCGGGACACACTTCTCGAAGCAAGCGCATCCGATGGCAGATCGACGAAAGAATATCCAAGGAAGGCGACTCAGCGAGACAACGGTTGCTTTCGATCGTCCATCCTCGAAAAAAGGCTTGACTGATCCGGCGGAAAAATTTATACATCACGCACATTTTGATGCGGGGTGGAGCAGCCTGGTAGCTCGTCGGGCTCATAACCCGAAGGTCGCTGGTTCAAATCCAGCCCCCGCTACCATTCTGATTCAAACCCTTTCCAAGGGTCTCAAACCCCGAATCCAGCTGCTGGTTTCGGGGTTTTTGCGTTGTGCTGTCAAAAATGATGGGCTCGCAAAAAGTCGCTTCATCCCCGGCTATGGTTCTTGACGGGCCTCAGCATGGGGGGAGAACCGCCTTTTGATGTTGCATCGGATACTTGTTTGAAGCCGC
>CAZJXF010000217.1:0-4256 GCA_964549995.1 uncultured Desulfatirhabdium sp.
ACGCCTCTTCCGGAAGAAATCGAAATCTGCAGGCCGTTTCTCGAACGGCAGATTCAGGTCATCCAGCCGACTTTTCTGTGCACCTTGGGAGCGGTCGCCACCCATGCCCTGCTGCGTACGAAGGAGCCCATATCCCGCATGCGGGGAAGATTTCATGACTATCGGGGTATCCGGCTGATGCCGACCTTTCATCCTTCCTATTTGCTTCAGAATCCGGAAAAGAAGCGAGAAACCTGGGAAGATATGAAGAAGCTCATGGCTGCGATGGCGGAAGGGGGAGGATAGATAGGGCTTGCCCACCTATCCAGGCTTCGTCTCGCCGTTTCCTGTAGTGCTATGGCGTCGATTTTTTGGCATGTGAAGCAGCTGCTTCTTTCAATTTCTTCTCGATTTCTGCGAATCGACTTTTTTGCTTTTCGGCTTGTTCCGCCAGAATGGTTTGAGCCTTGGATTCCATCTCCTGCCTGGCGTTCTTGAATTTGGCCAATTCCTGATCGAGCTGGGTTTCTGTGGATTGTTTGGGAAGGCTTTCGATTTTCGAAACATCCGCCAGAAAATACCGCGTGATCGATCCCGCAGTGACACCGGTGACGATATCGTGGGTTGACAGTACATGGACAATCCAGGCAATTTCTTCTTGCGAAATGCCGAGCAGGTCCGAAATGGAGGAAAGGGTCGGGGCCGTCTTTTGGGTATGGGTGAGCACCCGGATCGCCGCTGCCACCAGGTGGGCTTTGTCGTAGAGAGAGAGGGCCATCGTTGTCCTTGTTTGCAAAAATGTCCGAGGGAATGCGGTATGGGATGGTGGCTTTTGCCGCTGATTCTTGACAAAAAAAGGCAAGAAGCGTAACAGGAAGTCCGCTTCAGCCCGATGAACCGAATCGGATGGCATGCGACCGATTTGGCGGACTCACTATAGACCGTTTTCATACGACGATCAACGGCCTGATGCAACGGCCGTCAACCCGAACCATAAAGGAGAACCGATCATGACCGAAATTATCGATGTTCAGGCAAGAGAAATCCTGGATTCCCGGGGGAATCCAACCGTAGAGGTGGACGTTACCCTCGCTTGCGGCGCCGAGGGCCGGGCCGCTGTTCCGTCGGGTGCATCCACCGGAAGCCGGGAGGCCCTGGAGCTTCGGGATAAGGAATCGAAACGGTATGGCGGAAAGGGTGTTCTGACTGCTGTCGGCAATGTGATTGAGGAAATTGCTCCGAAAATTCAGGGAATGGATGCGACAGACCAGGCAGCCGTCGATCGGGTGATGATCGAACTGGACGGCACGCCCAACAAGAGCCGGTTGGGGGCCAACGCCATTCTCGGCGTTTCGATGGCTGTCGTTCGGGCTGCAGCCAAGGCTTACGGAATGCCCTTGTATCGATATATCGGTGGGCTGAATGCCCGATACCTTCCCATTCCGCAAATGAACATCATCAACGGTGGGGCTCATGCCTCCAACAATCTGGATATTCAGGAATTCATGATCGTTCCCTTTGGCGCCAAGTCCATCGCTCAGGCCGTTCAGATGGGAGCCGAAACCTTTCATGCATTGAAGAAGCTCCTCAAGGAAAAGGGATTCAACACAGCCGTGGGCGATGAAGGGGGATTCGCGCCGAATCTTCCCTCTCACGAAGAAGCCATTCGGAACATTCTGGCAGCCATCGAAGCGGCCGGATATACACCCGGAGAAGACATTGCGATCGCCCTCGATGCGGCGGCAAGTGAATTCTACCACGATGGGAAATATATTCTGAAGAGCGAGAACAAGTCGCTTTCTTCGGAAGAAATGATCGACTATTACGAACACCTGATCGAACAGTATCCCATTCTTTCGATCGAGGATGGGCTTGCAGAGCAGGATTGGGACGGATGGGAAGAGATGACCGGAAGACTCGAAGAAGCCATTCAAATCGTTGGGGACGATATTTTTGTCACCAATCCGAAGATTTTTGCAGAGGGTATCGAGCGCGGCATTGCCAACGCGATTCTGATCAAACTCAACCAGATCGGAACCGTTACAGAAACCCTCGAAACCATCGAAATGGCCCGTCAGAACGGATATGCGACCGTGATTTCCCATCGTTCCGGTGAGACCGAAGATGCCTTCATCGCCGATTTCGTGGTCGGCGTCAACGGCGGTCAGATCAAGACGGGGTCGATGTCGAGAAGCGAACGCATCGCCAAGTACAATCAGCTGATGCGGATCGAGCAGGAGCTGGGAGAAAGCGGCCGGTTCGCAGAAGACCAGATTTGATGGAGTTGCACAAAGGCGGATGACCTTGTCGTAAAAGTACGGGATGCAGAGTGCGAAAGTTCGCAAGTGCATAAGTACGTAAGCCAGTAGGGGCGATCCGCCGGGTCGCCCCGATGAGATCGATCGTAAGCCAACGTTCTAAATTCTTACATCGGCTCCCTCTCCAACACATGCCTTGTCCAAAGAGTGGGGGGGGGGAGGAAATAGACAATCACCCGAAAACAACCAGAAACCATCTTCCGGCAGTACCTACCGCAAGAGGATATCATGGGCACTTCTCCGAAATTCATTTTCGTGACCGGCGGCGTTCTCTCCTCTCTCGGCAAAGGGCTGGCGTCGGCCTCTATCGGCGCCTTGCTTGAAAGCCGCGGGTTGACGGTGACCTTTCAGAAATACGATCCCTATATCAACGTCGATCCGGGGACGATGAATCCCTTTCAGCATGGAGAGGTGTTCGTAACAGATGACGGTACGGAAACCGATCTCGATCTGGGGCATTACGAGCGCTTTACCAGCGCCCGGATGGGGAAAAACAACAACTTTACGACCGGTAAGATCTATTACTCGGTCATTACCAAGGAGAGGCGAGGGGACTACCTGGGAGGAACGGTTCAGGTGATCCCCCACATCACCGATGAAATCAAGAACTGCATTCGGTTGGGCGCCAAGGATGCCGACGTGCTGATCGCCGAAATCGGGGGGACGGTCGGTGACATCGAAAGCCTTCCTTTTCTGGAAGCCATCCGGCAATTCAAGGCGGACGTCGGCAAGGAAAACGTACTCTATGTCCATCTGACCCTTGTTCCGTACATGGGAACCGCCGGAGAGCTCAAGACCAAGCCGACCCAACACAGCGTCAAGGAGCTTCGCAGCATCGGCATCCATGCCGATATCCTGTTGTGTCGCACCAACCGCTATCTGCCCAAGGACATCAAGGCCAAGATCGCCTTGTTCTGCAACGTCAGCGAGGATGCCGTCATCACGGCCAAAGACGTCGATTGCATCTATGAAGTGCCGCTCGTTTTCCACAAGGAAGGGCTCGACAACAAGATCGTCGAACTGCTGCACATCTGGACCCGCGCCCCCAGGCTGGAGGCCTGGCAGGATTTGGTCGATCGAATACACCATTTCAAGCGATCCGTGACCATCGCCATTGTCGGGAAATACGTGGATTTGACCGAATCCTACAAGAGCTTGAACGAAGCCCTCCATCATGGCGGGTTTGCCCATGACTGCAAGGTGGAGCTTCGATTCATCGATTCGGAGACGATCACCGAGGAAAATTGCGCATCGCTTTTGGCCGATGCAGACGGCATTCTCGTTCCCGGCGGTTTCGGGCCGAGAGGGGTGGAAGGCAAGATCCAGGCCGTTCGATATGCCCGTACCCGAAAAATCCCCTATTTCGGTATTTGTCTGGGCATGCAGATCGCCGTCATCGAGTTCGCCAGAAATGTTGTCGGACTGAAGCAGGCCCACAGCCACGAATTCGACGAAAACACACCCGATCCAGTCATCTACCTGATGCTCGAATGGTTCGACGAACGAACCCAGACCATTCAAAAACGCGATGCCAACAGCCAAAAAGGAGCGACCATGCGATTGGGTGCATACGATTGCCGCATTGCGGAAGGTACCCTCGCCTGGAAGGCATACGGCACCGAATTGATTTCTGAAAGACACCGGCATCGCTATGAATTCAATGCATCCTACCGATCCGTGATGGAAGAAAACGGACTGGTCATCAGCGGGATTTCTCCAAGCGGAGAGCTTGTCGAAATCGTTGAACTCTCCGATCACCCTTGGTTTCTCGGATGCCAGTTCCATCCGGAATTCAAATCCAAACCCATGAATCCACACCCCTTGTTCCGGGACTTCATCGGTGCGGCGCTGACCTATCATGAAAGTAAAGCATGATGGACTCGCAAAAAGTCCAAAAGTCTCAACCGAGTCGCATGGGAGGAGACACGCCTTTTTCGTTGCATCGGATAAACTCAGCCG
>CAZJXF010000218.1:0-4191 GCA_964549995.1 uncultured Desulfatirhabdium sp.
TGCCCGCCCCCATGCGGCTCGCTGGAGACTCACTGACTTTTTGCGAGTCCATCAACCTTCGTTAATTTCGGGGTGCTCTTCGAGGAACCGATACAGAGTCGCTCTGCCGATACCAAGAATCCGGGCTGCCCGTGTCTTGTTTCCTTCGGCTGCCTTCAGGGCTTCGATAGTCGCCCCGACGGTCAATTTTCGGCGGCTTTCGGTTCCGATCGCTCGAGCGGCGGCGGAGCTTCGCTGCAATTCGATCGGTAGGCATGCTGCCGTGATCTTGCCGTTTTTGGCCTGTACAAAAGCGAACTGAATCGTGTTCTGCAGTTCGCGAACGTTTCCCGGCCACTGGTAATTGGTCATGAGGGCCATGGCTTCTGCGGTAACGATCGGCATGGGCTGGTTGTATCGCTTGACGGCCTGCATCAGGAAATGGTGAACGAGCAGGGGGATATCACCGTTACGCTCTCGGAGCGGCGGCAGATGGATGGGGATGACATTCAGACGATAGTACAGGTCTTCCCGGAAGCGGTTTTTCCGCACTTCTTCCCGCAGGTCTTTGTTCGTTGCACTCATGATCCGCACATCGACGGATACGGTCTTTTCCCCTCCGACCTTGTCGAATTCCCCTTCCTGCAGAAAGCGAAGCAGTTTGACCTGAACCGGCTTGGTCAATTCCGCCACTTCATCCAGAAAGATGGTTCCTCCGTCTGCCAGCTCGAAACGGCCCTTCTTGTCCCGCACGGCGCCGGTGAACGATCCTTTGACATGTCCGAAGAGTTCGCTTTCGATCAACCCTTCGGGAAGGGCGCCGCAATTGATGGGAACGAAGGGGCCTGCGCTGCGGTGACTCTCGGCATGAATGGCTGCAGCGATCAATTCCTTTCCTGTACCCGTTTCACCCGAGATGTGGATGGGGTAGTCGTACCGGGCGACATTCTTGACCTGTTGGAAAATGGCCAACATTTTGGGATCGTTGCCGATGATTTCGCAGAATCCCTGGATTTTTTCGGCTTTCGTGGTCAGGTTGGCATGGGTGGTGACATCCGTGAACGAGGCCAGAACACCGGCGAGCTGCCCGTTCTCGTCGGTGATGGCGGTGATGACCATATCGATGCACCGAAATTCGCCTTGCTTTGTCTTGATGTAGTGGGTGCTGGTCAACTCCCCGTCGATCTTGGGGATTTCTCCGCAGAAGTGACAGCGGTTCCCGCAGAAGGGTCCACCCATTGCGATGTGGCAGTCTTGTCCGAGCACTTCTTCCTTGCGATATCCGGTGATGTGTTCGGCTGCCTTGTTGAAGAAGAAGATCCGACGCTCGAGGTCGTGAGCGATGATGCCTTCCTTGAGGTTGTCGAGAATGCGCTCGAGATTTCGGTTGTAGGCGATGAGCTCTTCGACTTTCAAGACATCCCCTCCGCCGCGATGCGGTTCAAACCGCCGGAAAGTCCATCGATGAACCGATAGACCAGTTCATGGATCAGCTCCGCTTGAGCGCCGGTGACGATGCCGTGCTTCGGTGACGGAACGATCGAATATCCTTTGTACCGGCTGCCGAGGGCATAGAAGGCCTTTCTGGAGCCGGATTCATCCACCAGCGGATCATGGCTTCCCTGAAAGATCCATGTCGGGATTTCGATGTGAGCCAGGTGTCCGGAAACGGCCTTGACGAGACGTTCCAACTCGACAACACCGGATACCGGATTGCGGTGGTAGTTGATGTGTGGATTGTCGGGGGTGTTCTCGACGAACTGTTTCTGCGCCTCCTCGAGGTGCATCCGATAGGCGATGCGATTCCACTTGTCGATGGCCATCACGAGCCGCCCTCCTTGTCCGCACAGTTTGAAAGGAGGCGATATCGCAGCGATGCCGACAGGGGTATCCTTCGATTTTCGGATGATCCGATCGAAGGCGAGCATCGCGCCTGCGGAAAACCCGCACAAGAAAATACGTTTGCACGCTCCGGCCAGCAATTCGTATCCGGCATCCACGGATTGACGCCAATCGTCTACGCTTCGGACCGCCAGATCTTCCGGGGAAGTGCCGTGCCCTCGAATGCGGGGGACGTACACCCAGTAGCCCCTTTGGTTGAGATATCGGGCAAGCTCGGCCATTTCGAGCGGGGCGGCCATGTACCCATGCAGGAGCAGGACGCCGCTTCTGCGCCAGCCCCGCCTCAGAATGGGGCTTCCGACGGATGGATCGGGGCTTTCTTCGGGGATGTGATACATTTGTCGATCGGTTTCGTATTCTTCCAATGCCCGCAGGTATCGTTCACGAACAATCCCGACGCAGGGGATCGCTTGAACCACGCGAAGCATGCGCTGCAGAATCGATATCGAATACGGCATCCGAATACTTTCCTCGAAAATTCGGCCTTGTTGCCCCCTTCATGTCATCCGGATGGCAATCTATCCGATCGTCCGGTGAAAATCCAGTTTTTTCATCCATTCGGAAAGCACGTGGATGGCTCGGAACAGGTCACCAACGGGCGGATACCACCGAAGGAAAACACCTCTCTTGCAGGTCATGCCGAAAAGGTTCCATGCGTGTGGCGATCAGTCCGCTACCAAAAGCGATCCTTTCACCGTTTTGGATGAACTTGCCCGAATTCATCCAATCATATGAACTGGAATGGATACACAAGATGCGGACAGCGGAAGGGATTGCTGCGTGAGGCAAATCACACCCCCGGGACCGATCGGCAGGTTCAATTTTTCCAGCACCTGAAAGTGCCGAATGGTATGTTGATCCGGAGAGGCGGTTTTCTTGAACTCGAGTGGGTAAATGGTACCATCCTGAATGATCAGAAGGTCAATTTCCTTTTGATCCCTGTCCCGATAGAAATAAAAGGGGGTGTTGCGACCATTGTGCCACCAGCTCTTCAGAATTTCCGTCATGATCCAGGTTTCCAACATAGCACCGGATGCGGCCCCTGCCAGCAGCGTTTCCGGGCTGGACCATTCGGTCAGCCATGCGCACAAGCCCGTATCGAGAAAATACAGCTTGGGCGATTTGACCAGCCT
This sequence comes from uncultured Desulfatirhabdium sp., assembly GCA_964549995.1. Classification (GTDB taxonomy): domain Bacteria; phylum Desulfobacterota; class Desulfobacteria; order Desulfobacterales; family Desulfatirhabdiaceae; genus Desulfatirhabdium. The sequence goes on from CAZJXF010000218.1 coordinate 3,015, forward strand.
CCGGGTGATGTTGGTGGAATAGGGTTGGAGGAGATAGACGATTCCGGACGCCTGAAGGATGGAAAGCCAGTTCTTGGCGGTATTCGGCGCCACATCGGCATCCCTTGCCACTTCTGCCACATTGAGCAAGTTGCCGGAACGGGCCGCTGCGGCCCGGAGAAACCGCAGAAAGGCCATTTCATCTCCGACCCGCGCCAGGTCACGAATATCCCGTTGCAGATAGGTTTGAACATAGGAGCTGTAAAACAGGTCGCGATCGAAGTCCTCGTGAAGAGCGACTGCAGGAAAGGACCCCCGCCAGATGATGTTGAAAAGCTCCTGAAGGGACAGTCTCCCGAACAATCCCATCCGCCGGTGAATTTCTTCGGAAGTAGGCAAAAACGGCGTCGATTGGAGTCCTTGGCCTATGCATTCCGAGCGGGAAAGCCCGAGCATCTGCACAATTCCAACCCGACCGGCCAGTGATTCGGAGACCCCTTTCATGACATGAAACTGCTGGGATCCTGTCAGCCAGAACAAATTCGGCTCACGAGTCTTGTCAACAGCCATTTTCATGTAGGGGAGCAGCTCCGGAGCGTACTGAATTTCATCGATCAGTACGGGCGGTGGAAACCGCTGCATAAAAAGCGCCGGATCGGATTTGGCCAAGCTCCGTATCAGCGGATCATCGAGTGTGACATAGGTACGGTCATCATGAATCTGATTGAGCAGGAATGTGGTTTTTCCGACCTGTCGAGCCCCGGTGATCAGCATGACCGGAAACTGGGAAGCCGCCTTTCTGAAAAAGCCTTCGAGCGTTCTGGATACGATCATCGGATCACCTTATCGTCTAAAATGAATTGAGATTGCACTTTGGCCGAAATTTTTGGCCGTGTCAAGTTGGATGGTCCTGCAAAAAGACGCCTCTCACCGATTTCCTTCCAATGCCGGGCTTCCAGCAGGAGGGCTGCTGAGTTTTTTCCGCTGCGCAAGCAAAATGCACCCGATCTCCTGCGGGTTAAACAAGAGCATCGACAAAAAAAGCCCCTCCGCTTTTCCGGAGGGGCTTTCGGTATTGCAAGGCACAGGCGGCGCTCACTCACACGCCGCCTGGCCGGAGAACGGATGGGAAATTACATCATGCCGCCCATGCCGCCCATTCCACCCATGCCGGGGTTGGGCATCGGGGCTTCCTTTT
>CAZJXF010000219.1:0-4183 GCA_964549995.1 uncultured Desulfatirhabdium sp.
CTGCTTCGCAAAACACCACCCGCCCTCCTGCTGGAAGCCCGGCATTGGAAGAAAAGCGGGAGGTGGGGACTTTTTGCGAGTCCATCACCCCAGAAGCTGTCTGCGGATGATGGTGTCCTTCTTCCAACGCACGTCGTCCTTTTTGGGATATTCGATGTTGTAGTGAAGCCCCCGGCTTTCTTTGCGGTGCATGGCGCATCGGATGATGAGCTCCGCCACCATGGCGATGTTGCGCAGCTCGATGAGATCGGAGGATACCTTGAAATCCCAGTAATATTCCCGAATCTCGTTCTGAATCATCTCGATTCGTCGCCACGCTCTCGAAAGCCGCTTGTCGGATCGCACGATTCCGACATAGTTCCACATGAAGCGACGGATTTCATCCCAGTTCTGGGTGACCATGATCAGCTCGTCGGCGGGGCTCGTTCCCATGTCATCCCAGGGCGGGGCGGGCGGGGTGTGGAAATCCAATTCTTGTAAATCCTTTACCGCCTGCCTGGCCGCACAGTCGGCATAGACGAGGGCTTCGATCAGGGAATTGCTGGCAAGGCGGTTGGCGCCGTGCAATCCCGTGCAGGCCGTTTCGCCGACGGCATAGAGCCGGGTGATATCGGTTCTGCCGTTCATGTCGGTGACCACCCCGCCGCACATGTAGTGGGCGGCCGGAACCACGGGAATGGGTTCCTTCGTCATGTCGTATCCGAAGGAAAGGCATTTTTCATAGAGATTCGGAAAACGGCTTCGGATGAAATCCGGGTCCTTGTGGGAAATGTCGAGATAGACGTGGTCGTCCCCGCTTTTCTTCATTTCGGTGTCGATGGCCCGGGCGACCACATCCCTGCAAGCCAGATCCTTTCGGGGGTCGTATTTTTCCATGAAAGCATGGCCCGCCTTGTCGATCAGGATGGCGCCTTCCCCGCGCAGGGCCTCCGAAAGCAGGAAATTCTTGGCGCTCGGGTGGTAGAGGCAGGTGGGATGGAATTGGACGAATTCCATGTTGGCGATGGTGGCCCCTGCCCGATACCCCATAGCGATGCCGTCTCCGGTGGCGATGTCCGGGTTGCTCGTATAGAGGTATACCTTCCCGCAGCCGCCGGTTGCCAGAAGCGTGATCTTGGATTCGAACGTCAGCACCGTATCCGTATTGCGATCGAGGACATAGGCCCCGCAGCAGAAGTCTTCGTGGGTGGTGGTGATCTGGCCCCGCTTCATCCGGGTGGATACGGTAATGAGATCGATGGCCAGATGGTTTTCGTACACCGTGATGTTCGGGTGATCGAGGACATGGCGGGTCATGACCTTCTGCAGCTCCATACCTGTCATGTCCTGGGCGTGGACGATCCGGTTGTGGGAATGACCGCCTTCCCGGGTGAGGTGCAATTCGGGGCTTTCGGTATCGGAGGATCCTTCGGACTTCAGATTGAAGGAAACCCCGAGTTCGATCAGTTCCCGAATCCGATCCGGTCCGTTTTTCACCACCTGTTCCACCACTTCCACATTGCACAGGCCGTCACCCGCGTCGAGGGTGTCTTGGATGTGCAGGTCAAAGGAGTCGAGCGCATCGAATACCGATGCAATGCCGCCCTGGGCCTGGCTGGTGTTGGTGTCCATAATCCGCCGTTTGGTGACGAGGCTGACCGTTCCGTGATCCGCCACTTTGAGGGCGAAAAACAGCCCCGCCACTCCACTACCGATGACCAAAAAATCGCTTTCGATCTTCATGGTTCAATCCATTTTCATGATGCTCATCGCAAGAGCGATGCATGTGAACGTTTCGTTCGCGCCGTTCGACCGACCAAAAAGCCGATCAGCAGAACCAGCGCACCAGCCAGGAAAAAAAAGAGTCGTTCATCCAGCAACGCATTCCCAGTGGGATGTTCCCGCAAGGCTCGGCATTCGGCTTCTTGATCCGCCAGTCGTTTGCGCGTCGCCTCGAGCTCCGCCCGCAGGGTTTCGACATTCCGGCTGTCCTGCTTGAGGGCTTCGTATTGTTGCGACAACTCCTCATACTGTTTCTGCAGGGCGTTTTTTTCGGAGAGCATCTGGCGCGAATCCGGTGTCAGGCCGACGGCATCCTCCGTGGAACCGCCCACCTGCATCAGGAGATCGGCGTATTTCTTTTCGAGCATTTTGAGCGCCAGAACACTCGGAATATTGGTCGTCAGAAACCGCGTCGGCGCCCAGCCTTCCCGGCCGTCATCCAATCGGATCTTGGACCAGTCCTTACCGGATTCGATCACTTCGACGCTGTCTCCAGACATCAGGGTCTGGATGATTTTGTACTCGTTTCCCGGTCCTTCCCGAACCACCATGCGGATGTTTTCCGATATGTACATGTGTTCGGCAAAGACCGAGGAAACGACTGAGCAGAAAAGCAGCGCTGCCACGGACAGAGGAAGAGACGCTTTCATGCAATACCTCTTGAGAAAGGGAAAAGGGAGCATCGGAACAGGTCTTATGAAAATTCCTATCCTGATGTTCATTCAAAGAAATGCATTCCCCCGTACCTTCTTTGGTTCCATGCATGGATCGGTATCATACAACCCTTTCCGGGGCATTTCCAGAAAATGTTCACGGAGAATCGCTCCTTCCTTCTTCTGACTCCTGACTCCTGTCTCCTCCAACTGTCACTTTTCCCTTTTCCCTTTCACCTTTTCCCGATATAAATAGATCGGATGGGCTCGGTCGCTCCATCCTAAAATTCCTGGGGAGCCGTTGCTCTTCCGGTCCATGTTTAAATTCCTATGGCGAAGGGCTTTCGCTACCCAGGAGACATTTGGTTTTTTCGGGCATACAACCGGGGTTTCACCCCGATGCATGAAAGTCGCAGGGGCGAGTTTTCAGAAGCAGGGTTCTTCCGCTTTCATTCTGACTTCTGACTCCTGACTTCTGCACCTAACCCATAACCCATAACCTATAACCTATAACCTATAACCCATAGCCCATAGCCTATAACCCATCGCCTATCGCCTATCGCCCATCGCCGAACGGCGGACGCGCTCAGGAGACATTCGTGATTGTGTATGATCTGATATGCGGCAACGGGCATTGTTTCGAAGGCTGGTTCGAAGATGCCGATGCCTTCGACCGCCAGCTGGCGGAAAAGTTGATTCTTTGCCCGGTTTGCAACGACGAGACCATCGTCAAAAAACCCTTTGTTCCGGCTGTGCGAACCCACGCGGCGGCTCATCCGGACCGGGAGATATCCCCGTCGGACCTCCAGGAGCTCAAACAGCGGATCGTCGAATTTGTGAACGAGCATTTCGAGAATGTCGGCACCCGGTTCGCTGCTGAAGCCCTGAAGATTCATTACGGTGTGGCCGAGCCGCGCAACATCCGGGGTGTGAGTACCCCACAGGAAGAAAAGCTTCTCCAAGAAGAAGGGGTTCAGTTCTACAAGGTCGATCTGTCATGAACGGTGCTCACCGGTGGATCCTCTTGGCTGTGGTTTGGGTGTCCTGTTTCGGAATCGGCGGATGCACGGAAAGTGAAAACGTCATTTCCATCGACATGAATCGACGCGAAACCGTCGATACCCGCAACAGCACGCCTGCGGTGACCTATGCGTATCTTCCCCAGTATGCGCATTCGGTTTCCTACGAGCGACACCACCTGCTGATCGCCTATCTTCGGGAAAAGACCGGCCTCAACATCAAGCAGGTCTTTCCGGAATCCTTCAATGAGCACATGCGGATGGTCAGCCAGGGAAAGATCGACATTTCCTTCACCAATCCCTATGTCTATGTCATCACCGCCCATCGATACGGTCAGAAGGTCTTTGCCCAGATCGTGGAGTCCTCTGGAAAAGCCGCCTTCCGGGGACAGATCATCTGCCGGAAGGACAATGAATCCATTCGAACCCTTGCCGACTGCAAGGGAAAGCGGGTCATTGCCGTCGATATGACATCCGCCGGGGGATTTCTGTATCCGATGGGGCATTTCTTCGAACATGGCATCCGGCAAGAAGACTTTGCGGAGCTCAGCTTTTCTCCCGGGCCGGGCGGCAAGCAGGAAAAGGTGGTTTTGGCCGTCTATTCGGGGCAGTTCGATGTCGGTCTCATCCGGGAAGGAACCCTGAATGTGGTCGCCGACAAGATCGATATCGACCAGATTCGGGTGCTGGCAACAAGCGAGTGGTATCCCGCATGGGTCTATTCGACCCGACCCGACGTGGCCACGGACG
>CAZJXF010000220.1:0-4178 GCA_964549995.1 uncultured Desulfatirhabdium sp.
GTCAAAGGCAGCCAACTCAAAAATACTATCGTTAACTTATGCAATTAGACACTAGCCGGATAGGTGCCGGAGCTCAGCATCATCCATAAGGTGTAAACGGGTAAACCAGGGGTGCAAGCACCCATGCCTGTGCCTTACAATGAAAGAATACCAGGATATGGAACGACTTATTGCAAAACCAACAACTTCACCTTTGATTTCCATGCCTAGAACTGCCAGGGCAAAACCATTGGCCATGATCTGGATGCCAAGGCCGATAGCCGTAGTAGCCGAAATGACAATTCGAAGAATGCTCTGGTACGGAAGCGGGCCGAAAGCCGCTGCCTGCCAGATCTGGACGGCGTGAAACAGCAATCCGGCGCCAAAGAGCATGAAGAGCAAACCAATGGCCATGCCCCATTCGACGGGTCTTCCCTGAACCAGGCGTTGCCATTTCGCTTGATGAGGTAAAAGACCGGCGTGTACGGCGTAGGCTTTCACGAATAGCCCGAAGCCCAGCATCTGGAATCCGGCCAGAATGGCTGCAGCGAAAACCAGAAGGGATGACAGATCAAAGGTAATTTTGCCGATCCGAAGCGGAGCGGGAAGCAGAACGGCAAAACCGCTCAGACCGGAGAGAAACAGAATGAAGCCTGGAATCATGAAAAGCCACATCGGGCTGTAGAGCAGCATGAAGCGCAGGTGTCGCCATCCGTCGCGCCAACTGCGCAGATGCGGCGGGCGGCTCCTGCCGTCGGGCCGAAGCGTGATGGGGACCTGATCGATGCGAAGGCCGAAAATGCTGGCCTTGACTACCATTTCGGATGCGAATTCCATTCCGGCGGTGCACAGACCGAGGCGATCGATGGCTTCTTTGCGGAATGCCCGCAGGCCGCAGTGAAAATCCTGGACGGGGGAGCGGAAAAAGAGCTTTCCGATGGCTGAGAGAACGGGGTTTCCGATCCAGCGGTGTTTCCAGGGCATGGCGCCCGGCAGGATGCGGCCGCCGCCGGAAGGCAGGCGGCACCCCATAACGAGATCGGCGCCTTGGTGAAGTTTTTCGAGAAAGCGGGGTAGCTCCGAAAAATCGTAGCTTCCATCGGCATCTCCCATGAGGATGTACCGGCCAAAGGTTACGGCAACGCGCTTTCGGGCGGCATTGCCGTAACCTTTGGCCTCGATGGCGACTTTTGGCGAGCCCATCAGTGATCCGGAAGATGGCGATTCATGATACCGTTCTTTGAAGTGATCGATCCATCTGGAAACAGCGCTTCTGCGGAGGGCCGACTTGCCAGGGACATGGGACGGCCGCCCGGTGGCGTTGCGTGCGTTGAGGCCGAATGGAATGCGCGCTTGTGGGCAGATGGCGTGGAGGCAAAACGGAACGGTCTCATCTTCGATCCGCATTTCTGGTACAGCACTGAGTTGTGGAACCGATGGATCGAAGCTCTGGATGCCGAGGGAAGCGGGTTCTGCGGGCTCGATGCGCCGCTTGGAAACCAAAATCCGGCCTGGCGTGGGGAGGAGGGGCTGTTCGTTCCGCCCTATGCCACGCTTCGGCAACTGGAGGATGCCGCTTCGCAGACGATCCAAAATCCGCTGTGGATCAAGCGCACCGTGACTTCAGCCCTGGATGCGGCAGTTGTCGTTGTCGATACGGCGGTGTTACGCAATGTCCCGGAAGAGCTGCGGATCGGGGAACTTCCCCGGTTCTGGGTGGAAGAGGCCGCGCCGCTTCGGCTCTTCTGCCGGGGATGGTTGCATGCCTTTTCCGCAGTCGCCGAAGAGGGTGCCCGGCAGGATCTGCTCGCCATGACCGACTGGCGCGGTCGGGTGCTGGAGCTCGGATGCGGCGAAGGACGGATGGGCAGGCGGTGCCGAGAGTTGGGAAACACCGTCTGGTGGATGGGCGTTGACATCGATCCGGTATGCCTTTCCCGTGCCGAAGCGCATCTGGATGCCGTGTTGTGTTGCAATCTCGATGCGGGTCTTCCCCTGGCCGAAGATGCCCGATTCGGTCGCATCGTATGCGCCGATGTGCTGGAGCATTTAAAATTTCCGTGGCGGCTTCTGGCGGAACTCCGCGACTACATCGCAGACGATGGGCAGCTCATCGCCTCGTTTCCCAATGTCGGGCACTGGTCCACCATCGAGGATCTGCTGGCCGGAAGATGGGATGAAACCCCATCGGGCCTGTTTTGTGTGACCCATCTGCGCTTCGGGACAAAAGCTACGTGGGATCGCTGGCTGAAAGCGGCCGGTTGGGAGCCGATCCGCTGGGAAGAAGAGCGATTTCCGATGCCGGAGGCATGGCTGCGGATGCTTGCACTTTCGCCCGTTTCCTGGGATAAGGATGCATTGGAGACCCTGCGGTATCGCGTGGTGGCTGCTGCTGGAACGATACATCGATGAAGGAGGTCTGAGATGAAAACGGATCCAACATCGCCGAGTAGTAGTGAACGGTCGGAAAAGGGGCGAACGCATGGAGGTGTGTGGCAGCTGTTTTCCCCGGATCGGGGAGGGTCCGACAGCATTCGCTTTTGGTGGTGTATCGTTGTTGTGGTGGTCGTGCTGTTCGCATCTTCCTCCGGATGGGCGCAAGACGGATTTACCCAGTCCGATCGGGAGCGGCTTGCCCGGCTCGAAGCCGCGTTTTCGGTGTTCAGTCAGCAGATTGACAAGCGTTTCGAACAAATCGACAAGCGCTTCGAGCAGATCGACAAGCGTTTCGAACAAATTGATAAACGTTTCGAGCAGGTGGACAAGCGCTTCGAGCAGGTGGACAAACGATTCGAGGAACTGCGAGCCGATATGAACGCCCGGTTCGAGCAGATGACGAACATGTTCTATACGATGGCCGCCATTTTCACGAGCCTGTTTGTGGCCGTCTTCGGTTTTGCCTGGTGGGATCGCCGCAGTGTGCTGTATACGGCAAAAAAAGCGGCCCGGCAGGAAGTGGAAGAGCATACCGGAGCCATGCAGGATACGATATTGACTGTCAACCGAATGCTCGAAGCGCTGCGGGGATTTGCCGAGAAATCCCCCGATCTCAAGGAAATGCTCCGCAGGACACATCTGCTCTGAGGCGATTTTTTTCTGGAGCAATTTGTTTATCGATCACCCACTACGGGCCCTTCTTATAGGAACATGCGAACGAGAGGACGAGAAGCGTTTCAAAACCGTATGGCATGGGATACCATCGATGATTTCGGAGAACAATGGCAACGGTACACCGCCAATACAGGGTATTACGGATCGACGGAGTCGTTGATCGCCCTGTTCGGTGATCTGCTGAGTGCTGGCGATATCCGGGGGAAACACATTGCCGATGTAGGCGCCGGCTCCGGGCGGTACACCCGTATGTTCCACGATCTGGGGGCTGCATCGGTTCTGGCGCTCGAGCCTTCCGCTGCGGTCGAAATCCTGAAACGGAACACCGCCGATCTCGATCGCGTCACCTCCCTACGGGCGAGGGCCGACGAGATTCCGGCGCTCGGCTTCGACGGCGTCTTCTGTATCGGTGTGCTGCAGTTCATCCCCGATCCGGATGCCTCGCTCCAGGCCATGGGAAAAGCCCTCCGGCCCGGCGGGAAACTGTTTCTGTGGGTTTATGGGCGGGAAAACAATGAAGCCTATCTCCGACTGACGGCGCCTCTTCGAGCTGTCAGTTGGCGGCTGCCGCATCCCGTTCTCGATGTTACGGCAGCCTGTCTTGCTGCCATCGCCTCCCTCTATGCCCTCGTGTGTCGCCACGCCCGCCTTCGCCTCCCCCTTTCCGAATATCTGCTCGGCTATTACGGCAAACTCGATTTTTACAGCCGCAAACTGATTGCCTACGATCAGCTCAACCCGAAATACGCCAAATACTACCGTAGGGAAGAGATGGAAACCCTTTTGCGGCGAAACGGGTTTTCCGATATCCGGATGCACCATTACCTGAACTACAGTTGGAGTGCCGTTGCGACCTATGTCGGCGGTTGAGCGCTCGACAGGAAAGGTTGGGATGTCGTCGGGATCAGGTCAGCCAGATGACGAAAACCGGTGGAACAGACATTGGCGCTGGCACATCGCTTCGGCCTGCGTGCTTGCGGTTCTGTGCTGGCTTCAGTGGAACAGCCCGATTGTGCCGCTTGCGGGTGCTTATCCCAACTTCATGGTCGTTACACAAAAGCATATGGATATCATATAGATAAAAGTGA
>CAZJXF010000221.1:0-4110 GCA_964549995.1 uncultured Desulfatirhabdium sp.
GCATCGGATAAACTCAGCCGCCCGAGCTCGTAAGGGCCGGGCATGTAGCCAGACGCTCCAGGAAAGAAGATCTCATTGGAATAGCAAGCTTTACAAACAAAAGCCGAAGCGTTTTGCATGCCCTGCCCAACGATCTCCGGCGGCTTCAAACAAGTATCCGATGCAACATCAAAAGGCGTGTCTCCCCCCATGCTCAGGCCCGGAAATACCCAAAAATCTGGGATACAGCGACTTTTTGCGAGGCCATCATACTTCAATGAACGAAATTCAATCGATGTAAACCAGGTGTTGCTTTTCATGGATCGGATATGTTAACAGGTGGGTAACGCTCTGACGACTGGGAGGCAGGTATGGATCTATCCAATTTTTGGAAGACGATTCTCGATACGATGGACGATGGGGTTCTTATCGTGGACCCAGCCGGGACCGTGCTTGCGATGAATCCTGCGGCAGAGCGACTCACCGGATTTACGGCCGAGGAGCTTGTCGGTAAATCCTGTCGAGAACTCCACTGCACCGGCTGTCGCATCATCGGCAAGGGCGTTGGGGAAAAATGGTGCGGGCTCTACTCGAAAGAAGGGGTTCAAAAGAAGCAGTGCCTGATTACCCACAAAGAAAACCGTCCCATCAATGTCCTCAAAAGTGCGGCCATTCTGAGAGACGATACCGGGAAAATCATTGGGGCTGTCGAAGTCTTGAAAGATCTATCCGATTTGATCCGGCAGCAGCAGGAAATCCTGGCACTCAAAAAGAAACACCCTCCCGAATCCGGTTTCTATGGTCTGGTCGGAAAGTCCATGGCCATGCAGCATCTGATCAGTCTGATTCAGCATGTGGCTTTGAGCGATGCGCCCGTGCTTATTACCGGAGAAAGCGGAACCGGAAAAGAGCTGGTGGCCCGGGCCATACACGAAAACAGCCATCGCAGATCCCGGCCCTTCATCAAAGTCAATTGTGCGGCATTGAACGAAAACCTGCTGGAAAGCGAACTGTTCGGACACGTACGCGGTGCTTACACGGGAGCGGTCAACGACCGGATCGGGCGGTTCGAAGCCGCCAACGGAGGCACCATTTTTCTGGACGAAATCGGTGATCTGCCCCTCAGCACCCAGATCAAGCTGTTGCGGACCCTTGAAGAGCGCGAAATCGAGCGGGTCGGCAGCAATCAGTCCATCCGGGTGGATGTGCGGATCATTTCCGCAACGAATCGGAATCTCGAGCAATTGATTCGGGAAAACCGGTTTCGGGAGGATTTCTATTTCCGGATCAACGTCTTTCCGGTGCAGTGTCCTTCTCTTCTCGAACGCATCGAGGATATGCCTTTTCTGGTCCAGCATTTCATTCAACTCAACAACGATCGAACCGGAAAGCAGATCCTCGGAATGACTCCGGAGGCGATGGAATGCCTCATGAATTATTCCTGGCCTGGAAACGTGCGGGAGCTTCGAAACGTCATCGACTATGCCTTTGTATTGTGCGCCAGCGGTGGAATCGGCATACAGCATCTGCCGCCCCGCCTACTCAAGAAGGGCAGATCCGTGGATTTCACGGAATCTTCCATAGCGAAAACGATCGACAAGAAAACCGCCCTGATCAATGCCCTGCGACGCGCCGGAGGGAATCGATCGGAAGCGGCTCGCATCCTGGGCATCAGCCGGGTGAGCGTTTGGAAACAAATGAAGAAGTTCAATATCGAAGCGGATGGGAGCAACACGTCATGAACCTTGATGAAGGCACGCAGCAGAGCGTATGCCGAACCGATGCGGAATCTTATGCAACCTATCGAAGCAGGCTTTCGGGTATCGCCCATCGCATCATCGATACCTGCCAGGATACCGAGTGCTTCACGCATATCGACTACGAACCGATTCCATCGGAAGGATATGTCGACGAGATCATCCAAAAACTTCGGGAAATTCTGTTCCCGGGGTATTTTACGCGGGGAAAGATCGATCCCGTGAATTTGAACTATGCCATGGGACAGATTGTTTCCGATCTCTACGACATGCTGTCCCGTCAAATCGTTCACAGCATTCGGCATGATTGCATGCGCTACAACCAGCCTTGCAGCGAATGCGGAGATCGGGGACACAATATTGCGCTTTCTCTTCTCGAATCTATCCCGGCCCTGCGCCGGGTACTGGCCACCGATGTTCGTGCGGCCTTCGAAGGAGATCCTGCAGCCAAGAGCCATGACGAGATCATCTTCAGTTATCCAGGTCTCTATGCGATCAGTGTCTATCGCGTGGCTCACCGTCTGTTCGAGCTGGGCGTGCCGCTTTTGCCTCGTCTAATGACCGAACATGCCCATCGCACCACAGGAATCGACATTCACCCGGGGGCAACCATCGGGGAACGCTTCGTCATCGATCACGGAACCGGTGTCGTCATCGGTGAAACCTGTGAGATCGGCAACAACGTCCGGATCTATCAGGGGGTCACGCTCGGAGCCCTTTCCCTGCCGATGGGTGCCGGGGAAAAGCTTCGCGGAAGAAAACGGCATCCGACGATCGAAGACGATGTCATCATCTATTCCGGAGCTACGATCTTGGGAGGGGATACCGTGATCGGCAGAGGTTCCGTCATTGGCGGCAATGTGTGGATCACCTCCTCGGTTCCGCCCGATACCACGGTTCTGATGGAAACCCCGAAGCTGATTTACAAGACGCCCCAGCAGGTGCAGGTGTGAGAGGGCTGAATTGAGGTGGGGGGCGGACCGGTGCAACGAAAAAGGCGTCTGTGCTTCCATGCGACTCGCAAAAAGTCAGATGCGCTTGTTTAACCCGCAAGAGAGCGGGTGGTATTTTGCTTGCGCAGCGGAAAAACTCAGCAGCCCGATCTCGTAGGATCGGGCGGATGGCCAAGATGGAAACGATGGCTTTCTGAAAGGCAACATCCGGATTATCCATCCAAAACAGATGAAGCGCGTCCGCCCGATCCAACGATATCCGGCTGCTTCAAACACGTTTCCGCTGCTTCGCAAAACACCACCCGCCCTCCTGCTGGAAGCCCGGCATTGGAAGGAAATCGGTAAGAGGCGACTTTTTGCGAAGCCGTCAACCTTGTTTAGGCAGGAGCTGCTATGAGCATCCATTCCAACATTGTAACCACGATCGGAAAGACGCCGCTTGTCCGACTGAACCGGTTGACAGCGGACATTGGTGCCGAAATTTACGCCAAATTGGAGTTCTTCAATCCCTTGGGAAGTGTGAAAGACCGCATCGGTCTTGCGATGATCGAAGAGGCGGAAACCAGCGGGAGACTTCGGCCGGGGATGCGGGTCGTGGAGCCTACCAGCGGCAATACGGGAATTGCGTTGGCATTCATTTGTGCCGTTCGGGGGTATCGCCTCTGCCTGACAATGCCCGAGAGCATGAGTGTTGAACGTCAAAAGCTGCTGCGTCATCTCGGGGCCGAGTTGGTGCTGACCCCTGCCGCCCAGGGCATGAAGGGGGCGATTGCAGCAGCCGAAACCCTCTTGCGGGAGGACCCCAACAGTGTTCTGATGAACCAGTTTGAAAATCCAGCGAATCCCGCCATTCACGAACGGACGACCGCTCCGGAAATCTGGGCGGACATGGGCGGAAGCGTGGATGTTCTGGTGGCAGGGGTGGGAACCGGCGGCACCATTACCGGATGCGCCAGGGTTTTGAAGCAACGAAACCCGGCCATTCGTGTCGTTGCCGTGGAGCCGCTTGAAAGCCCGGTGCTTTCGGGGGGCATTGCAGGTCCTCATATCATTCAAGGAATCGGAGCCGGATTCGTCCCGAAGAATCTCGATCGGAGTCTGATCGATGAAGTCCTTCCGGTTTCCGGTGCACAGGCCGTTGATACGGCTCGGCAGCTGGCCCGAAAGGAGGGTATTTTGTGTGGGATTTCTTCCGGGGCTGCCGTTTTTGCCGCCTTACAGCTGGCTCGTCGCGAGGAGTTTGCCGGAAAGCGCTTCGTCGCCATTCTTCCCAGCACTGGAGAACGCTACCTGAGCACCGCCCTTTTTGAAGCGTGAAGGCTTCGCAAAAAGTCCGAAAGTCTCATCCGAGTCGCATGGGGGGATAGGCCTTTTTCGTTGCATCGGATAAACTCAGCCGCCCGAGCTCGTAAGGGCCGGGC
>CAZJXF010000222.1:0-3914 GCA_964549995.1 uncultured Desulfatirhabdium sp.
CCACCCCGCTGATGCCCGGCATTCCCGAAAAGCACGGGAAAAGCGACTTTTTACGGGGCCATCATTCTTGACATATCCAGTTGGCGTCTTGTCGATCACGATTCCGAATTTCAACGACGGCAGACCGATCAACAGAAGGAGCCGCGTAACTTCAGATGATTGAACTGACGAGGTTATATTCGATCGTAGCCCATGTCTTTCCCTTTACCTGTTTGGAGGCTCGCTTCATGCAGCAGGCCATGGTTGGGTTGTTGCTGCTTTCCCCGATGACCGCTGCAATGGGGGTTCAGGTGGTGAATTTCCGGATGGCGTTTTTTGCCGATGCCATCAGCCATTCGGCGTTTGCCGGTGTTGCGATCGGGCTTATCTTCTCCTGGCATCCCCATCTTGCCATGCCGTTGTTCGGAGTGATCGTCGGTATCTGGATCATGGCGACTCAAAGGCGCAGCAAAAAGCTGTCTTCGGATACCGTGATCGGGGTGTTCTTTGCTGCTGTCGTGGCTTTCGGGCTTGCCGTCGTCAGCAGGGATCCCAATTTGTCGCGTGACCTGCAGCAGTTTCTCTACGGCGATATTCTGACCATATCCGACGAGGATATCCTGTACATGATGGGGCTGTTTGTGGTTCTGGTGGGCTTTCAGGTCGTCGGATACAACCGGATGCTCTATATCGGCTTCGATCCGATGCTGGCATCCGTGCATCGAGTACAGGTCGCCGCCTATCAGTATGTGTTCGCGGCCCTGTTGTCTCTGGTGGTCATCCTGTCGGTGTGGGCCGTTGGGGTTCTTCTGGTGACAGCCATGCTGATTGTTCCTGCGGCCTCTGCACGGAATTTGGCCCGGTCTGCAGGTGCCATGTTCTGGTGGGCGATTGGAATCGGGATGAGTTCTTCCGTTGCAGGGTTGATCGTATCGGCTCAGGAATGGGCGCAAACCGCCACCGGCGCAACGATCATATTGGTAGCCTTCGGATGGTTTCTGGTCAGCACGGTTGTGGCCCGATGGTGGGGCAATCGTTGATCGTCCGGTTCAACGGATGTGCATCCAGACGGGTCCCCAGGTTTCCAGCAGCCAATAGGCAGCCATTCCGACGACTGCCGTCCAGCCGAGGGAACGTGTCTGGATGGCTGTCCATAGGGCCGGTATGGCGGCAAAGGTTGCCGGATGAACCAAGATGAATTGTCTCGGAGTGCCAGCGGTGAAAACGGCCGGAAACAGGAGCGCTCCCAAAATCGCAGAAGGAATGAGGTCGAGCCATCGGCATAGCCAGTCCGGCATCGGGGTACGGTTCAGCGCCACCAGCGGCAACCAACGGGGAAGATAGGTGACGATCCCCATCCCTACGACGATCCACAGATACGTCTCTGTATTCATTGGTCTTCCTTCGTAGTCGGACGATGGGGTGAAGGCTCTGCGGCAGCCTTTCTCCAACTGCGGCTCTGCAGCACGTATCCCATGGTTGCTGCCAGCACCGAAGCCACCAGAACATGGACGTTTCCTTCGAACCACAGGCTCATCAGGGTCGACGTCACGCCGGCGATGCAAGCAGTTGCTACATACCATTTTCCACGCATCTGATAGATCAGTAGACAGATGAACATCGCAGTCATCGCGTAATCCAGCCCGAATGCCTTGTCCGGAATCATTCGTCCGCCGTATCCCCCGAATAGTGTAGATAGAACCCATGCGGCATTGGCTGTATGGTTGAGCGCGAGAGCCGAGCGGATGTCCCAGTTTCCGTCGACAAACCGGGGATGGTTGAGCAAAAAGCTTTCATCCGTTATCCCATACGCAAAGAGGCTGAGCCCGGCAATGCCCGAAGGAGGCATCACGGCGGCAAGGGATGAACTCATCAACAGATGCCGAAGGTTCACGATGAAGGTGGTGGCAACGATGGACAGGCCGGCTGCCGCATCCTGAATCATGGAAACGGCGATGAACTGGGCGCTTCCGGCAAAGACCATCAGGGACATCAGTCCGATTTGGATCATGGAGAGACCGGCCTTCTGGGCGAGTACGCCAAAGGCGATCCCAATGGGTAGATATCCCATGCAAATGGGCAGTGCCGCATACATGCCGCGACGAATGGATGCACACCATTCGGTGCCGGTGGCGTTTGGATCGAAGAGTGTCATGACGAGGCGGAAGGGTTGGAATGGTAATGACAGGCGACGAGGTGCTCGGGTTCACCCGAAATAGGAACGGGAACCAGTTCGGGGCGCTGCCGGAAACAGATCTCTTGTTGGATCGGGCAGCGAGAGGCGAAATGGCATCCAGTGGATGGCGGGATGGATGTCGTTTCGGCGATGTCCGGTTGGACCTTCGGCCGTTCTTGGAGGTCGATGGTCGGAATGGCGGCGATCAGCATCTGGGTGTAAGGGTGAAGGGGGTTATGGTAAAGGGTTTCGGCAGGGGCTGTTTCGACAAATCTTCCCCTGTACATGACGGCCACGCGATCGGATATATTCTTGACGACGGAAAGGTTGTGGGAAATGAAGAGATAGGCCATGCCGAGCTCCAACTGCAGGTCGATCAAGAGATTGAGAATCTGGCCTTGAATGGAGACATCCAGGGAAGAAACCGGCTCGTCACAGACGATCAGCCTGGGATGAAGGGCGATGGCCCGGGCGATGCCGATCCGCTGACGTTGACCACCGCTGAATTCGTGAGGGTACTTGTCGGTGGCCGAATGGGGCAGCCCCACCCGGTCGAGCAACTCCCGGACGGATCGGTAGCGATCCCTCGACGAACCGATCCGATGAACGATGAATGGTTCTTCGATGATTTCGCCGACAGTCATGCGGCTGTTCAGGGATTCGAAAGGATCCTGGAAGATCATTTGCATCTTTCTGCGGAGGCTTCTCAGGGAACGGCTGTCGAGCCTGCCGATGTCCCTTCCCTCAAAACGAACCGTACCGGATGTGGGCTTTTCGAGAAAGAGAACGGTTCTGCCCGTGGTTGTCTTTCCGCTACCGGATTCCCCAACGATGCCAAGGGTTTCGCCGGATTGGATTCGAAACGAAATCTGGTCGACAGCCACTAAGATTTCGGGTCGAACCCGGAAGATCCCCTTGCGGATGGGATAGGATTTGACCAGGTTGTCTACCCAAAGCAGCGGGGGTGTGGAAGATTCAGGCTGAAGGTCATGCATCGACGAATAATTGGTAAACATCGACGTGTTGGGAGAACATTCATATAAGGGTAATGGAGCGCTCGATGAGCTTCATGCGTGTACCTATCACAATTCCATCTCAAAATATAGGGGAAATCCTGAGCCTAAAATTTCCCTTGACCTTTGCGGCGCATCGGCGTAAAAGGGCGAGTCTTTTGACGGGACGGTGGGTTCAAACGGATTTTTTCGAAGGCATCGAAAAAAGGGGTTGACATCGAAACATCAGAAGCGTATAAAGTCCAGGTTTTGATGCTGGATGGTCTTTTTGATCTTTGAAAATCGGATAGTGACAGCTTGTGAGGGGATCGAGGTTTGAGGTCCCTTAGCCTGGGGAGAGATTTTCGGGTATAGGGGATGGGAAGGAAATTTTGGAGAGTTTGATCCTGGCTCAGAATGAACGCTGGCGGCGTGCTTAACACATGCAAGTCGTACGAGAAATCTTCTGCTTGCAGGGGAGAGTAAAGTGGCGTACGGGTGAGTAATGCGTGGGTAATCTACCCTCGAATCTGGGATAACATATCGAAAGATGTGCTAATACCGGATGAAGTCGACCGGGCTGCGGCTTGGTGGATGAAAGGTAGCCTCTACATGTAAGCTACTGTTTGGGGATGAGCCTGCGTACCATTAGCTTGTTGGTAGGGTAACGGCCTACCAAGGCTACGATGGTTAGCTGGTCTGAGAGGATGATCAGCCACACTGGAACTGGAACACGGTCCAGACTCCTACGGGAGGCAGCAGTGAGG
>CAZJXF010000223.1:0-3771 GCA_964549995.1 uncultured Desulfatirhabdium sp.
GATGCTGCAGCGGAAACTTGTTTGAAGCCGCCGGAGCTCGTTGGGCCGGGCATGCTCATTCAAGTCATATCTGTTTGAATAACAAGATAGTGGGTTGCAATGATCCATCGTTGAAGTCTGGCCACATGCTCGGCCCTTACGAGATCGGGCGGCTGAGTTTTTCCGATGCAGCGAAAAAGGTGTGCCCGCCCCCAGGCGGCTCGCTGGAGACTCTCTGACTTTTTCCGAGTCCATCATGTATAGCAATGTTCCGGCCCGGGGAACGTCCCCTGCGATACCTCCTCGACATACCGCCGGACGGCATCTTTCCCGATATCCATCAAGCTCGCATAGGATTTCACGAATTTCGGGACATGCCGCTCTGTCAACCCCAAAAGATCGTGAATCACCAGAATTTGACCGTCACAATGAGGGCCGGCACCAATACCAATTGTGGGGATGCGAAGCTTCCGGGTGATGGCAGCCGCAATATCCGAAGGAATGCCTTCGAGTACAACGGAAAAAGCGCCTGCAGCCTCGACTTCGAGGGCATCATTGACCAACCGTTCTTCGTCGCGCTGAACTCGGTATCCCCCCATCTGATGAACGGCTTGCGGGGTTAAGCCGATATGAGCCTGAACGGAAATACCGGCTTCCGTCAGGGCCCGAATCACCCGACTGACGGATGCACCTCCCTCCAATTTCACGGCAGCAGCTCCCGCCTCCTTGATAAACCGACCGGCATTGTGAATGGCTGTGGGGATGTCGGTTTGATAGGACATGAAGGGCATGTCCCCTACGACCAGTGCATGGGTGGACATCCGGCAGACAATCCGCGTGTGATAAAGCATCTCGTCCATCGTCACCGGCAGGGTGTTCGCGTTTCCCTGAACCACCATCCCCAAAGAATCCCCGACCAGGATCAGGTGAATCCCTGCCGCCTCGGCCATGACGGCTGTCGGCGCGTCGTAGGCGGTGACGGCTGCAATTTTTTCGCACTTTTGTTTCATTTGAAAAAGCTTTGGAATGGTTATGGGTGCGGTCATCATGTCCTCCTTTCGGGTGCTGATGGGGGCGACAAAAATTAGAAGTCAGGAGTCAGGAGTCAGACAAAAGCGGGAAATGCTCTCGGATGAATCGGATCTCGTCTTCGCGGGTTTCCAGTCGGCCGTTTCGTTTCTCGTTCAAGACGCATTGCAAGATGGTCTTGTATATCGGTCCGGGCGCATACCCCAAATGCTTGAGGTCTTCACCCGTGATGGCCGGTTTCAAGAAACGCAGCTTCACGAAATAGCTGGATATCGCCCGTTTTACCGGTTCTTGCTTGGCAAGCGCCATCATGTAGAGCCTCACTTCAATCCGGATATCCGCCAGGTGGTCACAGAGCACGCTGTTCGAAACGGGCATGTGCCTCTCGAGCCAGCCAAGGGTCTTTTCTGCGATCAGGCGTTCCTTTCCAAACACATGCCGCAATTTTTCCGGTATTTCCAAGCGCTGGAAGATCTCTTCGGATGTTTTCAAATCATAGCCCTTCATCAGAATCAGAAAGTACACCATCCATTTCTCGAAGGGTTCTTCAAGAAAGAGCAGCTCATGCCAGGAAAGCACATTCTTCACACCCGAGAGCAGGCCGGACTTGTCGTTCGAGAGTTGAAAATTGGGATGGATCACCCGAAGCAGATGGAATTCATTCAACCGAAAGATCGCTGGAATCGGGTTTTCCTCTCCTAGGATCAGGCGGATTTCATGAAAAACCCGCCTTCCACTCAACCGAGAAAAGAAGTCCATCTTAACCGCATTTTCAATGAGCCCGGCCGTCAATTTCCCCATGTTAAACCCGAATCGCTGCTCAAACCGGATAGCCCGAAAGGCCCGCGTAGGATCCTCGACGAAACTCAGATTGTGCAGCACCCGGATGGCTTTTTCCTTGATATCCTTCTGACCGGCGAAGAAATCGATCAATACCCCGAATTTGTCTGGATTGAGCTGAATGGCCAAGGTGTTGATGGTGAAATCCCTGCGAAAGAGATCGAGCTTGATGGAGCTCATCTCGACAATGGGAAGCGCCGTCGGAAACTGATAGTACTCCATGCGAGCCGTAGCTACATCGATCTTGAACCCATCGGGATAGGTGATCACCGCCGTTCCGAAATGACCGTGTGTATGGACCCGTGCACCGGTCGCAGCTGCATAGCGTTTGGCAAACGCAATGCCGTCCCCTTCCACCACGATATCGATGTCGTCGTTCGGCCGGTTCAGAAACATGTCTCGCACGAATCCACCGACCACATAAGCCTCGATCCCCATCTCACGAGCGACCAAACCCACGTTTCGCAGGTGTCCGATCAGATGGGAAGAAAGCCGTTCATTCATCAGTGGCAGAATGTTGCGTGTTCGGGCATGAAGAACGTCCTGAAAATTTCCAGATGCATTGGCCATGTCGATACTCGACTGCCTTGCAATCAGGTTGAGCAGATCCGTACGGGTGACGACACCGAGGATTTTACCTTCCTGAACGACAGGAAGAATCCGTTGCTTGTTTTCGATGATTTTCTGCTGGATTTCGGCCAGATCGGCTTCCGGTCCGACCCAAGCCATGTCGCTCGTCATGTATTCCCGAACGGCCACTTCATCGAGTTGGTGATAGAGTGCCTTTTCGATAACCTGCCGGGAAATGTATCCGAGAAGGGGGGATTCGGTCTGATCCGGATCGGTGATCAACAGGGCGTTGATGTTGTAGCGGTTGAGAATTTCCGCTGCCTGTTTGCAGGTGATGGACGGCCCCACGGTGATGGCTGGAGAGGACATGATGTCCCGGGCAAGCCTTCGAGGTCGGACCACTTGATAAAGGATTTCGACAAGTTTCTGCTCCGCCTGGGTCAGGGTGTAATCCTTGAGGGTTGTAGATGCCGCAAATCCGTGCCCTCCCCCACCAAGCCGAGACAAGACAAGCCCGACATCCACTTCGGGTACTCGGCTTCTGCCGACAATGTGAATCTTGTTCTCCATCGATGCAATGGCGAACAGAGCGGAGAGATTTTCCATCTTGATCAATTTATGAACGAGGAAGGCGAAGTCGGGAATGTATCGGTCGCTCGAAATGGTGGTCACCACGATTTCGATACCTTTGACAGCATATCGGGTGGCCGACTGGATCATCTCGTTCAAGATGGATATCTGTTCCGGACTGAACTCTCGGGCCAGCATCGAAGAGATTGTATTCAGATTGGCTCCGCAGGAGAGCAGATGGGCTGCCGCCAGAAAGTCTTCCGGCGTTGTCGACGGAAAACTGAACGATCCGGTGTCTTCATAAATCCCCAAACACATGACCGTAGCTTCGTCTGCCGTGATGTCCAGGCCCCTGTCTCGAATGAGTTCGCACAGCAGCGTCACCGTGGCGCCGGCCGCCCGACAGTATTCCCGATGACCCTGGATATCGGCCTGCATGGGAGGATGGTGATCGTAGATGTGAATTTCGATATCGGAGCGCTGCAAAAGCTCGGCGAATTTTCCGATACGAGCTGGCTGGCGGGTGTCGACCAGAACGAGTTTTCGGATGGCATCGAAATCGATGGTGCGAATATCGGCCATATTGAACAGATAGGCCATCGAACTGATGAAAAAATTGCGCAGGTTTTTTTCTTGAGACCCCGGAAAGACCACGAGGGCTTCGGGATAAAGCTTCTGAGCTGCCAGCATCGATGCAAGGGCATCGAAATCGGCATTCAGATGCGTCGTGATAATGGTCAAGCCGGGGTTTTCATTCATTGGCTTTCGCAATCGTCCGCTGTC
>CAZJXF010000224.1:0-3735 GCA_964549995.1 uncultured Desulfatirhabdium sp.
TATCTGTTTGAATAACAAGATGTTGCGTTTCAATGATCCATCGTTGAAGTCTGGCTACATGCCCGGCCCTTACGAGATCGGGCGGCTGAGTTTTTCCGATGCAGCGAAAAAGGTGTGCCCGCACCCATGCGGCTCGCTGGAGACTCACTGACTTTTTGCGAGTCCGTCAAGACATGACGCCTCTAAGGTTTCACCGAATTTCCCAGGGAGCGACGATAGCCCCGTAGGCTTTCTTCCATTCAAGAAGCTCGGCTTTTTGGACCTCGAGAATTTCGAAGAGGCGAGGCGGCAGGTTGATCTCCTTCCGATATGCATTCATCTGCAGATCGATTCGGGCCAGAATATGCTCGAGATAAAGAGAGAACTGACACCGATACAATTCCTTCGGATAGGGTTTGGAGATGATGGTATCGAAAAGCTGCCGCAAATCGTCATAACGGGGAATCAAGCCGATGGGCGTAGCAATGGCATCCACTTCCTTTCGGGCCAGCCGTTCCAACCAGTTCAGCCACACCTTGACATCCCGCTTTTCCCCAAGCAACCCCTTTCCAGAACCGCCCCTGGATTCATGGGTCAGAAAATAGTTCAACCCGGCCATGATAGGACGCTTGTCGGGATCAATAGCCGGATGGTTGAAGAATTGGAACTGGGCCTCCATGTAGTCTCCCAGGGCACCAGGGATGAAGGGGGCGTTCGCCCAAGGGGCGCGCTTGACACCGGTTGCACCGACTTCGGTCGCCGTCGCTGCTGACACGATGCAGGCGCCGATGACCACGCCATGATCCGGGGTAAGCCCTACCCAGACAGGGGGCATGGTGTTGCTGTCCCGACCACTGTAGGTGATGACACGCACCTCCACACCTGCCGGATCTTCTGCCCTGGTCGAATAATTGGCCAAACCGGAAGAACGCAATGTACATCGACTGTTTGGATGGGAAATGGGAACCGGTTTACCCTTGGCATCCACCATCCCTTTCTTCCAGGGGCCCTGAAAATTGAACCCGCTCTCCGGTGTCGGCTCTCCGTTGCCGGTCCAGTGGGGAACACCCGCCTCGTCTACCAGCACGTTAGACCAAATCACCTCCACCCCTGGTTTCCGAAGAAGCTCCATCAGCTTGGGATCGCCTTCCCAATTGACGTCCTCCAGAATACCGAAAATGCCGCACTCGGGGTTGACCGCACGAACCGAACCGTCGGATGCAATCCACATCTGCGCCAGATCGTCCCCGACGAAGAGATCCCCCGCCATGGCAGTCGTTGTTTTGCCGCATCCACTGGGAGCAGCCCCGACGATCCAGGTTTCCCGACCGCCAGGTCCTCGGATCCCCGTGATGAACATATGTTCCGAAAGTTCCCTTCCACGGTTTTCATAGACGGCCTTGTCGACACAGAAGCGGTGATTCCCTTTCTTCAGCAAAAGCGTGTTACCGGCGTAAGTACAGTTGAAACTGTAGGTAGTCCAATAACTTCGATCCATGTAAACGCGAGCAAGCGGTAGGTCTTCCGGTCGATTGAGCCCCTGGCTGTGAATGTTGGTGAAAAAATGTCCCTGTCGTTCGACTTCCTCGTCGAATCCCTGGAAATGGTTTCGGTACAGAAGTTCGGCGCTGTGAGCGACATAGGCACTGCTTGTCAGTTCGAGCGCCGGATTGGACACCGGCGATCCTGCGGGACCACGGACATAGCAGCCGATGATCATCGTCTTGCCTCGCATGATCCCCTTCATTTTTTCTCGAATATCGACGAGCGCTTCGTCCCGTTGTTTTTGATTGGCCAGTGTACTGACATGCTCTCCGGGATTAGCGATGTAGAAGGTGCGATCGATGATGCGCCCTTGTTCCTCTTTCAAATCGAAGTGGATGGTATGATTCGGCATGGCGAGCCGGGCTTCCTCGCCGGTTTGCAGGGCAAGATCCCGGATGAATTGTCGGTCGGCTTCGGTACCGGTGTTCACGAAAACCCGGTCTGGTTCGGCCATGGCAATGGTATTGGCGATCTTCAAAAGCACACCGGGGTGGTGCAGTCGCTTCAACCGCTCGTAGTGTTCCGGTTCAAGTTTTGCTCGAAACAGGGCATCGGCCTCTTCCATCGTTCGAACGTTGCCGATTTCGACGACGATATCGGCGCCTTGGTTCTTGAAATACATAGGTTTCTCCTTTGAAAGTAAATCGCGACAGCCAGAAAATTAAGAAAGCAGGAACAATTGCTGATTGCCTCGCAAAAAAGCCGGATCCTTTGTCGGACTGCATCCGGCCTTTTTGCAAAGCCGTCCATCATGAGAAAAAGGTGGTCACGATGATTTCCTGAAGATCCCGTTTGGGCACGTGATGAACGCCATTGGAATCCCGCCAGTAACGAATGCTTCCATCCTTACCGACAGGATCGATGACGATTTCCTCCTTGGGATAGCCGAGCGCCAAAACGAGCAGTATATCGAAGCGATCCGGAATGGTCAGAAGCTCTCGAAGTTTCTCCCGATTGACTGCAGCCATAATACATCCGGCAAGCCCCTTTTCCCGGGCACCGAGCAAGATACTCTGACTGGCAATGCCGTGATCACAATGGTAGTTCGTTGTAATCTGTCGGTCTCCAAGCATGATAAGGTAGGCGGAAGGCCGCTCACCCTCCGCAGGCCCATCCCAGTCCTTCAAATAGGCCGCCCAGGCCAGACAAGAAAAGATCTGCGCATTTCTTTCAGGATCGTTGGACAGAATGTATTTGAGGGGTTGGAGATTGGCTGCGGAGGCCGAAAGGCGGGCGAGATTGACGAGATCGATCAGGATATTTTTTTCGATGGACTTGCTCTGGTAGAATCTTCTGCAGGAACGGTTCTTGATGATCAGTTCCTCAATCATGACGACCCTCCTGACACGTAAAGGTTTCCCAAATGGGCATGTTCTGCTCGATCCATTTCAATACCTTGGGGAATTCCTCCCGAACCTCATTGAGAGCCTTCGCTCGATGGCTGACGCCGTTCTTTTCTTCAGCCGTCATTTCAGCGAAGGATTTTCCCAACGGCGGATAGAAAAAGATGGGATCGTAACCGAATCCGTTTTGACCGCGCATCTCCGTAAGGATCGTCCCTTCGCACCGCCCTTCATAAGTGAGGGCGGGCCCGGTCGGAACAGCGATCGAAATCACGCACTCAAATGCCGCTCTGCGATTCGTCACCCCTTCCAATTGGCTCAGCAGCAGCCGGCAACGATCGGCATCGCTGAGTCCTTCCCCACCGAAGCGGGCGGAATGAACACCAGGGGCACCGTCCAGAGCTTCGACGACAAGGCCGGAATCGTCTGCAAGAGCGGGAAGCCCAAGGATGCGTGCCACCATCGAGGCTTTATGATAGGCATTGTCATCGAAGGTTGCACCGTCTTCCGGAATTTCTGGAATCGGACCGAAGGCATCGAGGGAGAGCAACTTGATCGGATATCCCGAAAGAAGCGATTGGATTTCGGAAAACTTCCCTGCGTTTCGGGTTGCAATTACCAGCGTTTTGGAAAGCGTCATAGAATCCTTCCTGTAGAAATGCCACCATGGGCATGAAAAACGAATGGTCGATGATTCTTAGCTTCTTTCATAGAAGTTTTCAAGAACCAATGTCCTGATCTGTAATCTTTCAATGATCCTTGTGCCATTTGCCTCGGAAAGCGCTGAATACCCCTTCCAGCGAGACTATCATGCATGACGACTTCGCAAAAAGGCCGGATGCTGTGTCGTGCTGCATCCCTCGTCGTT
>CAZJXF010000225.1:0-3703 GCA_964549995.1 uncultured Desulfatirhabdium sp.
AGCATGCCCGGCCCAACGATCTCCGGCGGCTTCAAACAAGTATCCGATGCAACAGCAAAAGGCGAATCTCCCCCATGCTCAGGCCCGTCAAGAACCATAGCCGGAGATGAAGCGACTTTTTGCGAAGCCGTCATGGATAACATGCAACATCAGGAGGCTGAGACACCGGGCGGATTATCTGTTGACTTTGAAGCACCGTACGGATACAAAAACCCAAGGATTGCAGCTGATCTGCAGGTTCGATCGAAACATCGCAAATCGAGGCACGGGGGGCAGCGGAAAACAGCCTTCATGTCGTTGCCCAAGCGGTCCTTTTTGACCGGGGAAAGTATATGGATCATGAACCGACAAGCTGAATTGGAGCGCAAGACAACCGAAACGGCCATCCGGATGCAGCTCGACATCGACGGAACCGGTCAGCGCAACATTGCCACGGGGATCCCCTTTTTCGATCACATGCTCAACCTGTTTGCAGCCCATGGCCTTTTCGACTTGACCGTCGCTGCACAAGGAGACATCGAGATCGACGGTCATCATACGGTGGAGGATGTCGGCCTCTGCCTCGGAGACGCTTTTTCCAAGGCATTGGGGGATCGCAAAGGAATCAACCGTTACGGGCATGCCGTCGTCCCCATGGACGAAGCCCTTGCGGAAGTCACCGTCGATTTGTCCAATCGGCCTTACTGGTATTTCGATCTTCCCGAGGCTCTTACGTACGCAGGGCCTTTTTCTGCAACCCTGACCAAGGAATTTTTACGAGCCTTTGCGACCCGATGCGGCATGAATCTGCATGTGACGGTTCGCTACGGCGAAAACGATCACCACATCATCGAAGCCGTATTCAAAGCGTTGGGCAGGGCGATGCGGGAAGCCGTACATACGAACCCCCTGATTTCAGGAGTTTTATCCACCAAAGGCGTGTTATAGACGACGCTTTTCGCGAAGCCCATAGCCCATTACCCATTACCTATAGCCCATTACCCATAGCCTATAGCCCATAGCCCATTGCCCATTGCCTTTACTGCCGATCATTACAAGTTCCCATCATAAGGAAACCGGAATGACCCCATCAAGAAGCCCTCTTTTCCTTCTGACCGCTTCGTTGCTTCTGACACTGCTGGTTATCGGCTGTGCAACAGATGCAGGTCCTAAATCCTTCAAACTCTCCAGTGAAGGCGTCACCATCAAGACGATCCTGATTCTGCCTTTTCGGGACATGGCCTCGGAACTCGGGGTGGATCGAAACATTCGTTGCCCCTTATGTGGACAAGTCGCCCTGACGGGGGCCGTTCCACCAGAGGCTCCTCGGGTGTTGACCGAGCAATTGAAAGCACGGGTGGAGCGCTTGCCGTATACCTTCATGTTTTCAGAAGATCAGCCCTTTTTAGCCACCGATTCGGTCAAGACATCCGACATGCTGGAGCGTTATGTAGCCCTTGGCAAGCAGGCCGGTGCGGATGCCGTTCTGATCGGGCATATCTTTCGCCATACCGAACGCATCGGCAACCGCTATTCCGTTCAATCTCCGGCATCCGTCGCCTTCGATCTGCATCTGATCTCCACAAAGGAGCAACGGATCGTCTGGACCGGATATTTCGATGAAACCCAGCAGTCCCTCTCCGAAAACCTCTTGAAGGCGAACGCGTTTTTCAAACGCGGGGCGACATGGATTACGGCCGACGAGCTGGCGGCCAGCGGACTGGATGACATCATCGAAAGGTTCCCCAAACCATGATCGTCATTCCAGCCATCGATATCAAACGAGGACGCTGTGTTCGGCTGATTCAGGGAAGGATGGACGCTGAGACGGTTTTTTCGGACGATCCGGCTGCCATGGCCCGGAAATGGGCGGGTTTGGGAGCGGAGCGGATTCACGTGGTCGATCTGGACGGAGCAGTCTCCAAGGAACCGGTTCATTTCGAAACGGTTCATCTCATCTCGAAATCCGTATCCATTCCGATTCAAATCGGAGGCGGCATTCGGGATATGAAGACGATTTCGCGTTATCTCGATGCCGGTGTCGACCGGGTGATCATCGGAACGGAAGCCATTCGCAACCCGGCGCTGGTTCGAGAAGCCGCACACCGGTATCCCGGGCGGATCGTGGTTGGAATCGACGCCCGCAATGGAAAAGTGGCCATCGAGGGTTGGACCCAAACCACGGAGACTGCTGCGGTGGATCTGGCCAAATCCTTGGAAGACTGCGGGGTGGCTGCGATTCATTTTACCGATATTCACCGGGACGGCATGCAGACCGGCCCCAACATCGAAGAAACCCGAAAATTGGCGGAAGCGATCTCCATTCCGGTGATTGCATCGGGCGGTGTTTCGACCATCGACGACATCCGCAATCTGTTGCCGCTCGAAGCCGTCGGTGTGGTGGGGGTCATCACCGGAAGGGCGCTCTATGCCGGAACACTGGACCTTCAGGAGGCCATCCGGGTCGCGAAAAAGATCTGATCGACACGCATGAAGACGGAAGCCATCTATGGCGGGCTCAAACAACTCGCCGAACAATTGAATATCCTCGTTCTCGAACAGAACCTCAACCGCTTCAAGGATATCAAAACCAAAAGCGGTCTGTGCAAAGTCAACGGGAAGTGGCGGATCATCGTCGACAAGAAGCTTCATGTATCTCAGAAAACGGCTGTCCTCGCATCCTGCCTTTCCCACTTCGATCACAACAGCGTCTATGTCCTTCCGGCCCTCCGGGAGTGGCTGAACCGCTGGAACCTACCCAAAGGAGCGTAACCCATGTATGTCGGCAGTATCATGCGAACCCATCTGATTACGGTATCTCCGGAAACGTCCTTATCCGACGCCATGAAAATTCTGAAGGAGAAAAAGATCTCCCATTTGCTTGTGGTGGACGGCAAGGGAAAACTGGTCGGCATCGTTTCCGACCGGGATGTCAAACAAAATTGGGCATCTCCTGCAACGACCCTCAGCACCCATGAATTGAATTATCTGCTCGCCAAGATCACCGTCGGCATGATCATGATCCGAAACCTGGTCGTCGTCACCCCGCAGACCACGATCGAGCGAGCGGCCTTGAACATGCAAGAGAACCGGATCAATTGTCTTCCGGTCATGGATGGGGACAAACTGGTAGGGATCATTACATCGACCGATGTCATGGGAGTTCTGCTCACCGCAATCGGTATCGACAAGGAAAGCACCCGATTTACGGTTTTGGTGGCCGACCGGGTAGGCGCCATGGCCGAAATCACCCGCATTCTGAAAGAGAACGACATCAACATCCGCAGTATGTTTGCGTGGCCGGATCCGCACTACCCGGGAGTCTATCAGTTGGTCATGCGGGTGCCTCAGCG
Source organism: uncultured Desulfatirhabdium sp. (assembly GCA_964549995.1). GTDB lineage: Bacteria > Desulfobacterota > Desulfobacteria > Desulfobacterales > Desulfatirhabdiaceae > Desulfatirhabdium. The sequence goes on from CAZJXF010000225.1 coordinate 3,333, forward strand.
GGACGGAACGAAGGCCATTCAATCCCTCACCGCCGCCGGGCTCAAGGTCCTGACATCCTATGTGGCAGACCTCAAACCCTACCTTCCCGCATGATGTGACCACGATTGCGAGGTCGTCAGATATGACGACTTCGCAAAAAGGCCGGATGCTGTGTCGTGCTGCATCCCTCGTCGCTGCGGCGTACGTATAAGTACGCCTCACTCCTCGGGATTTGCACTCCTTGCCTGCGGCCTTTTTTCGAAGTCGTCCATATCTTGGACTTTTTGCGAGTCCATCAGATATAACGGATTCGCAAAAAGTCGATCTACCCCCGATTTTGGGGTATTTCCGGGCCTGAGCATGGGGGGAGAACCGCCTTTTGATGTTGCAT
>CAZJXF010000226.1:0-3636 GCA_964549995.1 uncultured Desulfatirhabdium sp.
TCCGCGCTGGTCATCGCAAACAGTCTACACATGCATCTTCTCCTTGCCGATGGGGGATCGTGCGGAAAAAACGGGGACATCGAATCGAAAGGCATCCTGATGGAAGGCTGTCGATTAAAAGAAAATTATAGCAAGAGCCATGCCGGAAAGCAACGGCAAGGTGAAGGTTGCAGGGTATCGTCGGCCTATCGAGTGTGTTGCAGGATGGGGCGTTTCAGCCCTCTGAAAAAGGGGATGGTCTCAAAAGATGATGGTCTCGCAAAAAGTCAGTAGGTCTTCAGCGAGCCGCATGGGAGGGGGAAGGCCTTTTTCGCTGCATCGGAAAAACTCAGCCGCCCGATCTCGTAGAGCCGGGCATGTAGCCAGACGTTGCAGGAAAGAGCATCTAAATGAAATCGTAGGCTTTTCAAACACAAGCCGAAGCACTTTGCATGCCCGGCTCAACGATCTCCGGCGGCTTCAAACAGTTTCCGCTGCAGCATCAAAAGGCCTTCCCCCTTCCATGCTCAGGCCCGGAAATACCCCAAAATCGGGGGGCCAGCGACTTTTTGCGAGTCCATCAAAAGATGACGGCTTCGCAAAAAGGCCAATAGTCTCGTCCGAGTCGCATGGGCGGAGACACGCCATGTTTGTCGTATCGGACAAACGCAACTTCCCGAGCTCGTAAGGGCTGAGCCTTTGGGTAGGCTTCAGCGGCAGGTCATTGGAAAACACAATTTCGTCATTCGAAAGGCTTCTGGCGGGGGGATTTGGCAATCCCCGTACCAAAAAATCCGGTTGCCATTCCGAATCGATTCGGGAGATTGGAATGTCGGATTAGGCTGGACCTCGTAGGGGTGGGTCGACGGGTCGCCCCTACAGGTTTTCAAACGATGCATCTCGCATGTTGACGGTCTGCTTGCTCTAACCAAAGTTGTAACAGCCGGTCACCCGGTCGATCGTCTGTTCGGCCAGATAGTCGGCAATGGCCCGATCGTACTGCGCCGTGTGCCGGAAGGCCTTCTGAGCCAGCCGAAACCGAAGATCGAGGGAAGTCGATCCCGCGAAGCGTTCCAGTTCATCGAGGATGACATCGTAATCGGCGGGATCGACGACAGATGCGACCCGAAGGAAGTTTTTGGCGGCAGCGCGAATCATGCAGGGGCCGCCGATGTCGATGTTGCCCCGGGCCTGCTCTACAGTGACATCCGTTTTCCGGATGGTCTTTTCGAAGGGATAGAGGTTCACGACGACCATATCGATGGGTACGGCATGGGTCCGTTCCAGGTCTTTCTGGTGGGCCGGGTTGTACGTTTCTGTCAGAAGTCCCAGGTAAATCTTGAAATCGAGGGTTTTCACCAACCCGCCCTGGGTTTCGGGTTGGCCGGTGTATTCCGAGACCTGACGAAGATGGTCATCCGCAGGCCCCAGAAAGGAACGAATCGCCTCGTAGGTCCCCCCTGTGGAATAGATGGTGATCCCCGGTTGGATGTCGAGCATCCGGGTGACGAACGGTTTCAAACCTTCCTTGTCGGAAACGCTGATCAGAACGTTTCGAACCTTTACCCGATGGTCGATGCGATCGACGACGTTCAGTTGCATTGGCTTCACCTTTCTCCTTCATATTCCTGTAAGAATCGATCGAAAAACGCTTCCATGAAACGATGTCTGTCGTTTGCTATCCGTCTACCCTCTGCAGTCAGCAGGATATCTCGTATCCTGCAAAGCTTCACGATATATTCCCGATAGCCGGTGTCAGCATCCGAATAGGGCAGGGTTTCGGATACGGGGATTTCCGGGCAGTGCAGCCGCGCACCGATTTCACCGGCGAACAGATAGGCCCTTGCGACCCCGATCGCTCCGATGGCATCGAGCTTGTCGGCGTCAAAAACAACTTTCGCCTCGAGGGTGGACGGGGTCTCCCCGCCGCGAAAACGATGGCTTCGGATGCAATGCAGCACATTGTCCCGCTGGGCGGGCGAGAACCGGAACCCGTTTCGATGCAAGATGGGTTCGGCAAGTTTCGCACCGCAATCGGCATGGCAGAGGCTTCCCTGGGAAGCGTCTTCTGCCGATCGACCGATGTCGTGAAGGAAAGCGGCCGCAACGACGACATCCCTATCCGCCCCTTCGACCCGTGCGATCCGCTCGGCCAGCCGAACCACCCGCAGCGTATGGTCCCAACCGTGGCTACCTCGTCCGTTGGTGAAAAAGGTACGTGCGATCTGCTCGACGCGATCGATATCCATCATCCGGACACCTTTGCCGTCAATATGTCGCAATATACGTCAAAGACAACTGTGCGCAGCAGGATTTCCTGCGGATAATCGGTCGAAAAAGAGTCGCTACCGGCATAGCGTCGAAGAATGCGCTCGAGGGTGATCCGTTTTTCCGCAAGATCCTCGATGAAGCGAACACGCCCGAACCCGACCACACTCTCATAGCGCATGCTCCAGGAGCAGGATTTCGTATGCCTGAGAACGTCATAACCGGCAACGACATTGATGCAGATGTCCGGATGGCTCCGCAGGGCGGCGATCTTTCGTCCGTCGGAAGCGCTGTGAAACAGGAAGGTCCTGTCGTGATATGCGAAACACATCGGAAGGACATAGGGGGTGCCGTTGTCGTTCAATGCGAGATGGCAGATACAGGATCGGTCGATAATGTCCTCGATAGCCTCGATATTCGGGATTTCCTTGTCGTGTCGTCGCATGATCACCCCAGGTTCATGACTGCCGAAAACCGGTCGAATTCCGTCTCGATCGGAAGCCCCTTCTCTTTCAACACTGCGATCATTTCCGGTGCGTTAAACCGGAGGTATGGATTGACATGAAGCTCGTCGGACAAGGTCGATCGGACGAATGCAGGCTCGTACCGTTTGAGGTAGCCGTCGATATGCGGATTGCCGGGTTCGACGATGCGTGCGAAGGCCATGGCGTATTCGACATAATCGTGTCCGGCCAAAACAATCGTCTCGGACGAAAAAGAGAGCATCTTCAAGAGCGACCGGTAGAAGGCTTCGAGGTCTCCGGAGAAGCAGTTTCCCACCGTTCCATTGAATAACGTATCCCCCGTGATCAGATATCCGGGAAGATGAAAGCATCTCGAATCCATCGTATGTCCTGGAGTCGCCAGAACCTGGATGTCGATGGTGCCGATGTGCAGTACCGGCTCCTGCAGCAATGTCTCTGAGGGGATCAGGCGGGAAGGAATCTGACGAAGCAATTCCGCTGTTCCGCAGGTGTGATCAGGGTGCTCGTGGGTGTGAGCCACGGCATCGAGGCTGAGACCGTTTCGATTCAGGTAGTCGACGATTTCTGGAACGGCACCTGGATCGATGGCGATGGCCTGGGTGTGATCATGGACAACATAGGCCAAATTGTCGGAGCCATACCGGAATTGCTGAATATGCATCGGAAGTTCCTTCTTGTTGCGAGGCAGATGCTCTTGTTTAACCCGCAGGAGAGCGGGTGCATTTTGCTTGCGCAGCGGAAAACTCAGCAGCCCGATCTCGTAGGATCGGGCGGATGACCAAGATAGAAACGATCGCTTTCTGAAAGGCAATATATGGATTTTCAATCCAAAACAGATGAAGTGCGTCCGCCCGATCCAATGATCTCCGGCTGCTTCAAACACGTTTCCGCTGCTTCGCAAAAC
>CAZJXF010000227.1:0-3636 GCA_964549995.1 uncultured Desulfatirhabdium sp.
GATCGACGCCAAGAAGAAGCACCACATCGGCCCGCTCAAGAACAAGCAGCAGCTCGTCAAGGCGCTGGAAAAGTCGGCCGGTGAGGAACTGGCGGAAAAATGGCGGAAAACCCGCGATTGATTTATTTTGTACGGAATTCTTTTAGCCGGGTATGGTCAACAAGACGATCAAGGGTCTTCATCGTAAAGACCTTTCCACGCGTTGCAAGGATCATTTTCTTCATATCTTCGCGGCGAACGCCAAAACCACGGCCACCGATACACGCGATGACTTCGTATTTTGGTTTGTCTGACGGACGGCCAGCAAGACTCAGTTCACCAAGATGTTGAATCCGGGTCACTTTATCTCGAGCTGTTCCATCGTCCTCGGTGATTTTGGCCTCTATGATAATTTGCGGATTAAATTCGCTCGGTATGATGAAATCCGGAGTCTGATCGAAACCCTCGATACGTTCGGCGCGCTTGGTCTTGCGGAAACTGATTCCGGCCTTGGACAGGACTTCTTCAATAGCCGATTCAAGACTATCGCCGACCAATTCGCTCACCGAATCACGATGCCCGGCGAATGGCCTTCCGAGAAAACGCTCGTAAAGCAACATGGCATATGGGACACCCATGCCGGCCAGATTCGAAAGGCTTTCAATTCCGCGTCTCGTATCGGCTTTGTCGAGCCGGTGAAGCTGATCAACGTCTACCTCCGGAACACCTTCAGTGAGCAACACGCATGCTGTTTTGATAAGGGCTTCAAGCCGTTCCATGGTGACACCGTTGACGCTCAGCGGCGTTTCAGGAGACATGCGAATTTTACGGTCAAGAGAACGCACAAATCCCTGTGAAACATCAACGCCGGTTCTTTGACTCGTCACATAGCCCCATTCGGGAGGGGTGAAGCCAAGCATGGTCCGTAACACGACAATGGAAATCGGCTCCTGTATGGTTACAGAAAGAACAGACGTCGGCTCGAAATGCGTAAACCCTTTTGTGCCTGATTTCAGCGCTTCATAGCCCCGCTCGAAAACGGGGTATTCGACAAACCCTGCGCCTTTCGGCATGACCAGAGACTCAGACTCGAGACAGGAAAATACGGCATCGACATAGCCTTCTGGATTTTTGAGAATGTCTTCGAAACTGACTTCAAAAGGAAACGTGGGCATATTCGACTCCGTAATCCATGGTATTTTCTCGGACAGTGAGCAGCGGTTCGTGATAGCAAGTTCCGTTTAATTCATTGAGGTGGCGTTCAACTTCAGGCCACCCGCCGAATGCTCGGAGCCAATCGGCCACCGCTGAAAGTTTCTTTGATGTATTGGTTGAATTGTCCCAAGTGCTCCGCAGATTCCATATCGCCAAGCGAATGAGATGGCCATAAGCAATACAGCGAGTGTCCCCAATCGACGGCTTAACATTTCCTTTCCGAAGCTCAGCTAAGTCTTGGCATACCAGACCGGCGACACCTGCGGCCAAACAAGGCAAACTTTTTTTTGAAACGAATCCGGTCTTTCGACATACAAAAACAGTGTCGATAATGGAAGAACCCGTGCCGTTGATATGGATGGAAGCTCCCATCTCCGCCGGACAAGGCAAGGAAGCGGAACAAACCAATCCGGCGTCAAGGATGGCCACGGCAATTGGAAAGTAGGCTTCGATGGTGTTGTGATGATAAGTGAAAGCTAACGGGGCCTTTGGCTTCAGGGCTTTTGCCATTCGCTGGAATACGGAAGAGATGCCCTCCATAAAATGTTCCAGATCTCTTCCCATGTCTACATTGCCGGTTAATTCATGCTGGCTCCGCGTCGATGGGTGCTGAAACGGTTTCTCCTTCTCGCCGATCAACTTTCGCAACCATACGTAACAGAAGTCCATCAATTCCGCATATTGGACATTTCCAAAGTAAGGAGGATCGGTAAGCACCGCATCGAGCGAGGATTCCGGCAAATCCACGGATGCCGAATTTTCGCAGTGAATTTCCACAATCCTGTGTCGCCCGACTTGTCCACCGTTAAGACGGTCGCCGATCCATTCGCCCCTGATCGGAACTATTTCTTTGGTTCGCCCTTTGTGGCGTACTTCGAATGGGTTATCACAGTAAGCTTTGGCTTTGCGATATTTTTCTGTGATGTTTTTCCAACCTCCGCTACCAACGCATATATTTTTCCCTTTTTCCACGATCCCGAGAAAATTGGATTCGCATTGGATGAGCCCAACCGGGAACCCATGCACAGAAAATATATCCAGGGACTTCAGCGCCATTGTGTCGTAACGGCACAGCATATTCTGGTAGCGCAGAAGATCGGAGAAATTGGTTGCTAACGCGTTTCTGACACGCTCATCTGTGATCTTGGATATGATCCGTGCGGAAAGTTCTAGGCCCAGGAGTTGGCGAGTGTTGAACATTTCCCGATACCGCCTATATCCCCATCTATGGAGACGATTTGTCTCGTCGCCAGAAGGAATCTCATCGTCGGGAACAAAACGAGGTCGTATTTTGGACCATCGTGTCTCGGATTCCACCACATAGGCGATGTCTTTATCGTCAGGCGCCTTGAAAAAACGTCCCGTATGTCCGCCCTTACAGGTCGGGCAATGATACTCGATGGCGAAAAGACGATGCGTTGGAGGTCCAAGGGATGGGTTTGGAAATCTATTTTCTACTCCACAGTGGGGGCACCGGCAACGGTTCCGGGCCGCTGGTCCGTCCACTATAAGCGAATCTCCGCAGCAACAACATCGACCGGGATTCTTTCGATCCGTGGTTTCCGACAATTGCCCACATGAAGGGCATACGAAAACGTTTTTCGGATGCCTTGCATCCGAAGAGAGAAGATAGCCCGGAAAAAGGTCGACAGTCTTGCGGCAACCCTGACAGACGATCGTTTTCACCCACAAGAAGTACTTTACGTGGGCGTCTTCGCTCCCGCACAAGCAGCATTTTGTTCGGTAAAGGTGGCCGATCTCCTTTTCAAGCTCGGCACGCAGCAAATCCGCAGCCTCGTCATAGGCTGTAAGACTGAGGTGCTCGATTTCCTGCTTCACAATCCAGTAGGACATCGGGTTGATATCGAAACCCACTACATCGCAACCAAGACGGTTCGCTTCCAAAAGAGGCGTGCCTCCACCCATGAACGGGTCGGCGATTCTGCGTCCCGCAAACTCATTGGCATCGTAAAAGGTCTCGCGCAGAGGTCGTTCTGAAAACTCGGCCAGCAAGAGACCCCGAAACAACGTTCCCGGTCTGCGAGCAAACCATTTGTGCACCGCGATGATTGGCCGGTAGTTCTGTTGGATCTGTTTTTCCCTAAGGGCAAGGTCGGCAATAAAGGGAATGTCGAAATCTTTCTCGATCATCTGGCAACACCTTCCCGCCTCTGACTGGCGCTGATAGGTCGCTGGTTTTTCATCCACTGATCGATTTCCTCCCTGTCGAAGCGCCATTGGTTGCCGACCTTGGAAGCCGGAAGCTCCCCATCCTGCGCCATGCGGTACAGCTTGGTCCGGCCCATCTTCAGGTATTCGGCCAGTTCCTCTATGGTCAACCACTTTGTTCGGTCCATCGGATTCCTCTGATCATGGTCGCGTCTTCACCACGAAACGATAATGAATGATAACACCCGGCACATTCCGTGTCAAATCAAAAAG
>CAZJXF010000228.1:0-3629 GCA_964549995.1 uncultured Desulfatirhabdium sp.
ATGACGACCGATTTCGTTCTGGGTTTTTTCTGGGAAGCCATCAAGCTGGCCATGATGCTGTCCGCTCCGCCGCTTCTCTTCGGGTTGGTGGCAGGGGTGTTGATCAGCATTTTTCAGGCTGCCACCCAGATCAACGAGGCCACCCTCGTGTTCATTCCCAAGATGATCGCGGTTTGTATCGGGCTGTTGTTTTTCTTCCCCTGGATGCTCGAGCTTCTGCTCGATTTCACCCGCCATGTGCTCGTACAGCTTCCCCAGTATGCCCGTTAGGGGGTACGGCCATGCTGACCATCCAATTTCCCTGGAATGAGGTTCAGCAGTTTCTGCTGATCTTGCTCCGTGTCAGCATCATGACGCTGCTTGCTCCAGTGTTCGACAGCCGGAATATCCCCGTTGTCGTGAAAGCCGGTCTGTGTCTCAGCTTCGGAATCTACTGCTACAAGGTGCTTCGCATTGCCCCATTTGTACCTATTCCCGATCTGGCTACGCTCGCAGTCGGTGTCGCTCAGGAAATCATGATTGGCGCCATGATGGGGCTGTTGGTACGGATACTGTTTGCGGCCGTCCAGCTGGCCGGCGAATTGGTCGGATTTCAGATGGGGTTAACGATCGCCAATGTCGTCGACCCGGTTTCGAGCAACCAGGTGTCGATTGTCTCCCAGCTCCTCTATTTTTCGGCCATTTTAATCTTCTTCGTCATGAAAGGCCACCATACCGTTTTGTATGCGGCAATGGAGAGTTTTTCGCTCATACCGCCTTTCGGTATGCGGCTTTCCGAATCCTTTGGCCTATTTACCGTAGATCGGATCACCGCCATGTTCCGTATTTCCCTGATGTTCGGCGCGCCCATGATCGTGTCTCTGATCCTTGCAACCATCGTGATCGGTCTCATTGCTCGAACCGTCCCCCAAATGAATGTGTTTATGGTGGCATTACCTGCCAAAATCTGGATCGGGCTGTTTTTCCTTGGTGTCAGCCTTCCTCTTATGGCAAATGTCATGCAGCGGTTTTCGGTGGAGCTCAGCGGTCAACTCAAAGCGGCGCTGCAGTTGTTGGGAACGATGAAATGAGGGGAACCGAAGAGGGAAGGAGGGATTGGGGAAGAGGGGACGGAGTGTCGGTGCGAGAGAAAAGGAGCAAGAAGATCGGGAAAGGGGTTTCCTCTCTTAGCCCCGTCAGGAACCATTGCATGAAGGTCGACCATGCCGGAAGATAGCGGTCAGGAACGTACCGAGAAAGCAACAGCCAAGAAGCGGGAGGAGGCTCGGGAAAAAGGGCAGGTGGCGCTCAGCAAAGAAGTGCCTTCAGCCATGATCATCCTGGGAGCCTTGATGGCGCTTGCTGTTTCCGGATCGTGGAGCGCCGAGCGCCTCGCCCGATCGATGCAGCATTTCTGGGCGAACAGCAGCCGGATGCCGCTTGCCCCATCCGGAATTCAGCATCTGCTGCTGAACGTGGTCATCGATTTCTTCCTGACCGTCTTTCCCGTCTTTCTTGCGGTTTTGATTGCAGCCGTTGTCGGCAATGTACTTCAGGTGGGATTCAGGATCTCTTCCGAAGCCCTCACGCCGAAGTTTTCCAAGCTCAATCCACTTACAGGCATCAAACGGTTGTTTTCGGTTCGATCCTTTGCCGAAGTGCTTAAGGCCATTTTCAAGATCGGCTGCCTGGGATATGTCGGTTGGCTGGTGCTGCGGTCTGAAGCGGAAACCTTTCCGGTTCTCGTTCAGGTTGAACTGATCGATATTGCCGGATATCTCTGGCGGGTTACCCTGAAGATCGGTTTCTTCTCACTTCTGGTCATGATCGTGCTGGCCGGTATGGATTATGGATTCCAGCGATGGCAGTACGAAAAAGACCTGCGCATGACCAAACAAGAGGTGAAGGAGGAGATGAAACAGACCGAAGGAGATCCCAAGATCAAGTCCAGAATTCGGTCCATTCAGATGGAACTGGCCAGAAGGCGGATGATGGCTGCAGTACCCGGCGCAACTGTCGTCATTACCAACCCGACGCATTTGGCCGTTGCATTGCAATACCAGAGTGGCATGATAGCGCCAAAAGTGGTTGCCAAGGGAGCCGGATTCGTAGCTCTCCGTATACGAGAAATCGCCTCGGAACACCATGTTCCGATCGTCGAAAACAAGCCGGTCGCACAAGCACTCTATCAGGCTGTCCCCCTCGGGCAAAGCATTCCCGTCGATCTCTATCAGGCTGTCGCAGAAATCCTCGCTTTCGTCTACCGCATGAAACGGGCCTCAGCTTAAGCTCTTGATCATCGCTCGAAGCCCTCATTCCATAGAAATCAGGCAAGTCAGCATACCTCTGTGTTGATGATTTGGATAAAGATGAAGAACTCGCAAAAAGGTCAACATATGGACGGCTCCGAAAAAGGCCGCAGGCAAGGGGTGCAAATCGCTTCTATGAGGCGTACTTAGACGTACGCCGTAACGACGAGGGATGCAGCACGACACGACATCCGGCCTTTTTGCAAAGCCATCAAAGATGAATCGCAAGCCTTGGGAATAGAGAGCAAAAGCAGAAATCCGGATATGACTATGAATCGCAGAACCCCTATCAGCTCCTCAACATGCATGCTCCGAACATCGATCGGCTGAAGTAGGTCGGAGGCCATATATGGTGGAAAAAGCATAGGGGCCTGATGAAGGGTATCATAACGTCCTTGGAAAACGAGTCTTGCACTTCCACCACGCATTGGTCACACTTGGTGAGCTATGATCATTTCTTCGATATCCTTCAGACTTGTCCCGATTCGGATCGCTTCTCGAATGGCCTTTAACCGATCGATATCGGTCACTTGGCGAATGGCAGACAAAAGGACCGATGCCTGAGCGCCGAATTTGATCTCGAGCCCCAGCTCGATGGCATTGACCAATCCCTGATGAATTCCTCTTTCCAACCCTTCTTTGTATAATTTTTCCGCAATGGTCATGACCATATCCCCCTTGTCTTCGGAAAGGCTTTCTTCAACTACCTTCTTCAATGTGCCGGTGCCGCCGGCATCTTCCAATGTCGAGAGCACGTACCGGATGACGGTCTCAATGTATTGCATTCCCGTCGTACTTTCAACGAGGCTTTTGAGAAGTGCGAAGATTCCAGGCAGACGATCCCGGTATTCGGGTGTGAATACATATTTGAACAACAGCAGGGAGGCACGAAGCAGTGCTTCCCCCTGGATTTCGGCATCGCTATACCGGGACAGGTCGATCAAAACGAACTGAAAATTCGGGATATGTCGCAGAAGGCAAGTGGCCGGCTGCTCGAAACGGCTCAGCAGATCCTCTCCGCAAGTCCATGCATTCCGGCTATAGTAGAGTGGTCATCGGTTACGATTCGGCACATCGAAATGGATTCCGGCAGCTGTCCAACAATCGACATGCCCCTTTCACTAATACCTCGCTTTGAACAATTTGCGCTCCTTATGCCATTTTTTGGATTAATGAAACTCCATGCTGAAAGACCAATTGCACCATTGCATTTCCATAGTATCTCATACACCGGATTCAATGTCATTAACTTAAGCTGCACTTATTTCTAAATATCTTGATTTTTTATGGGGTTGTGCTATTATGTTTGCATCGATAGCCATCAGCAAATTATTTTTCTAT
>CAZJXF010000229.1:0-3622 GCA_964549995.1 uncultured Desulfatirhabdium sp.
AACGACGAAGGATGCAGCACGACACAGCATCCGGCCTTTTTGCGAAGCCGTCATCATTGATCACGACGGCATCTCCTTGCCGTCACTGAAACGGAAGGTCGAACATGAATTCGACATGGAAACGGGTGGCTGTGGCGGTTGTCGTTGCAGCCGTTTTGGCTGTAGGGTATGTGTACTGGAAACGACCGGATGCCCCGGCGAATACGGCTTTTCGGAAAGCAACCGTCCAGCGGGGAGACCTCTTTGTAGGCATCAGTGCGACGGGTACTGTCGAACCTGAAGAAGTGATCGACGTGGGTGCCCAGATTGCCGGTCAAATCAAGAGCTTCGGAAAGGATCGAAAAGGCAAACCTGTCGACTACGGCTCTGAGGTCAAGGCGGGTATGGTGCTTGCCAAGATCGACGATGCGCTCTATGCAGCCGATGAAGCGCGGGCTGCGGCCGAACTCAGGCAGCAGAAGGCCCTGCTGAAGCGCGCTCAGGCGGATCTCGAGCAGGTGAAGGCGAAATTTCGGCAGACCAAGAAGGACTGGGAGCGGGCCAAGCAGTTGGGACCTTCGGATGCCCTCTCGGCAACGAGCTTCGACGCCTATCAAGCGGCTTACGAAGCGGCTCAGGCTGCGGTTCAAGTGTCCGAAGCCTCCGTGCAGCAGGCCAGGGCAGCCGTCGCTGTGGCCCAGGCAAGTTATGACCGGGCCCGCAAGAACCTCGGCTATTGCACCATCAAATCCCCTGTCAACGGGATCATCATCGATCGCCGGGTCAACATCGGTCAGACGGTGGTGGCCAGTCTCAATGCGCCCAGCCTCTTTTTGATCGCCAAAGACCTTCGGAAAATGCAGGTTTGGGTGGCCGTGAACGAAGCCGACATCGGCAAGATTCATCCCGGTCAGCCGGTTCGATACACGGTGGATGCCTTTCCCGGGGAGATGTTCGAAGGGATTGTCGGCAAGATCCGACTCAATGCCGTGATGAGCCAAAACGTGGTGACGTATGTGGTGGAGGTGCTGACGGACAACGAATCGGGAAGGCTGCTGCCGTATCTGACCGCCAACGTCAAATTCGAACTCGAAAACCGGCAGAGCGTGCTTCTCGTTCCGAATGCGGCCCTCAAATGGTCGCCTCGGCCGGATATGATCGATCCGGCCTATCGGAAAGACAGAAGCGGCAAGCAACCGCCGGAGTCCCCCGAAGCCAAGAAATCGGAACGCAAGCGAAGCGTTCTGTGGACGCTCGGCCCTGCAGGACTGCTCGTTCCGATCGGTGTCGAAGAGGGGCCGACAGATGGCATGATGACCGAAGTTCGGGGAAAACAGATTCGGGAAGGGTTGGATGTAGTGATCGGCGTGGAAACGGGAGAAAAAGCCGGCGCAAACCAGCAGACCACCAATCCTTTCGTTCCGCAATTCTTCCGGAGCAGGCCCCACTGATGAACACCACATCGGTTCTCATTCGACTCGAAGATATCCGAAAGACCTACCACCTCGGTGAAATCGACGTACCGGTGTTGAAGGGCATCTCGCTCTCGATCGAGAGGGGGGAATTCGTGGCTCTCATGGGTGCGTCGGGTTCCGGGAAAAGCACCCTGATGAACATTCTGGGGTGCCTCGACAGACCTTCTTCCGGTGCCTACTGGTTCGAGGGAAAGAATATCGTTCAGCTCTCCGTTGACGAGCGGGCCTATCTGCGAAACGCCAAGATGGGATTTGTCTTTCAAAGTTTCAACCTGTTGCCCCGGGCCAGTGCCCTCGAAAACGTCATGATGCCCCTCGGGTATGCGGCGGCCTTTGTCTCCGACCGAGAAGCCCGAAGGCGGGCTACGGAAATGCTCGAGAAGGTGGGGCTTGCCGAACGCCTGCATCACGAGCCCTCCCAGCTTTCGGGAGGACAGCAGCAGCGGGTGGCCATCGCCCGGGCCTTGATCAACCGACCGCCCGTGCTCTTCGCCGATGAGCCGACGGGAAACCTCGATTCCAAAACGAGTTGTGAAGTGCTCGAAATGTTCAAGGAACTGAACCAGATGGATGGGATCACGGTGATTCTGGTCACCCACGATCCCGATGTGGCGCGGCATGCGGATCGGTTGATTCGGATCGCCGACGGGGTGCTGGTCGATGGCACATCGGTTGGCGACAATGACGAGGACTGGGAAGCGTTCGTGAAGGGAGAGACGGCATGCGCATCCTCCGAACCCTGAGAACAGCGCTTCAGGCACTCCTGCGAAACCCCATGCGGGCCCTCTTGACGACGCTGGGGATCGTGATCGGCGTGGGGGCGGTGATCGCCATGATGGAAATCGGGAAAGGCTCTTCGGCGGCCATTCAGAAATCCATCGCCAGCATGGGCGCCAACACCGTTCTCATTCTGCCGGGTACTGCGGCCAGCGGGGGGGTGACTTTCGGTTCCGGGACCGTGATGACGCTGACCCCGATGGACGGGGAAGCCATTCAGAACGAGTGTCCATCGGTTCGGAGTGTCGCACCGATCGTGCGCGCCAGAAGTCAGATCGTTTACGGCAACCGCAACTGGGTGCCGTCGTCGATCATGGGGACGACATCGGCGTATCTCGATGTTCGGGAATGGACGGAACTTGCTGAAGGCGAAGTGTTTTCCGACCGGGACGTGTTGAACGCCAACAAGGTCTGTCTGATCGGCAAAACGATTGTTCGAGAGTTGTTCGAGGGGGCCTCACCCATCGGTAAGGAAATCCGGATCAAGAACGTTTCCTTTCGGGTGATCGGTGTTCTTTCCGAAAAAGGGGCCAACATGATGGGCATGGATCAGGATGACATCGTGCTGGCGCCCTGGACCTCGATCAAGTTCCGTGTTACCGGTTCTCCAGTGGTCACGGCCGTTCAGTCGACGGCTTCGGAATCCGCTTCCACATCCACGATGAACCGGCTCTATCCCGGCTCGACCTTCAAGTTCTATCCGGATCGGTCGGCCGCTCAGGAAGCCAACCAGCCGCTGCCGATCCGTTTCGCCAACGTCGATCAGTTGTTTCTGGCTGCCGTATCGACGGAAGAGATTCCGAATGCGATCGATCAGGTGACCCAAACACTCCGCGCACGGCATCGGATTCGGGAAGGCGAACCGGACGATTTCAATATCCGGAACATGACCGAAATGACCAAAACGCTGACTTCCACCGCATCCCTCATGACGAATCTGTTGCTTTTTGTCGCTCTCATTTCCCTGGTGGTCGGTGGGGTCGGCATCATGAACATCATGCTCGTTTCGGTGACCGAGCGGACCCGGGAGATCGGATTGCGCATGGCCGTCGGCGCAAGAAGCCGCGACATTCTCCGGCAATTTCTCATCGAAGCCGTGGTGCTGTGTGTGGCGGGAGGGATCATCGGCATCCTGCTGGGCCGTAGCGGCTCCTACATTGTCCAGATGGTCCTGAAATGGCCTATCGGCTATTCGCCGGAAGCCATCGTCGCATCCGTTCTCGTGTCCGTCGGTGTCGGGGTGATATTTGGCTATTATCCGGCGTGGCGGGCATCGCGACTCGATCCGATCGAAGCCCTGCGTTACGAGTGAACCGGTCTTGACGGTGTGTGTTCCCATCCGAGTCGCATGGGAGGAGACACGCCTTTTTCGTTGCATCGGATAAACTCAG
>CAZJXF010000230.1:0-3355 GCA_964549995.1 uncultured Desulfatirhabdium sp.
AGCTTGCTGCGAAAACCTGTTTGAAGCCGCCGGATATCGTTGGATCGGACGGACGCGCTTGAACGAATGGACATTGAAAAGCAAGCCGTTGCGATTCCACGAGCCTGTATTCACTGTTTGGCCATCCGTCCGATCCTACGAGATCGGGCGGCTGAGTTTTTTCGCAGCAGCGAAAAAGGTTCCCCAGTCACCCCGCGACTCGACAGAAACGCCCTGACTTTTTGCGACTCCATCAGGTGATGACTCGTTGCGAGTCCATCCGGGATATTTTCCGAAGGATTCTATCAGCTTCCTAAGTGAAGTCAATCGCTCCCGACGTCTCATGAGGTTGAAGATTCCGTTAAAGTCCTTGACAAGCCGTTCGTTTATGTTATCAGAAACACTTTCACTGTGGGAATCCAGGCCATCCTGTTTGCAGGTCTTTCCTGCCTACCAACAACCAACGAAGAAGGAGTGCTCCATGGACAAAAAAGTGACGGTCATCGGTTCAGGTAATGTGGGCGCAACAGCCGCCCAGCGGCTGTGTGAAAAGGAACTGTGCGATGTCGTTCTGATCGACATCATCGAGGGGGTTCCGCAGGGCAAGGCGCTTGACCTGGCGGAAGCGGCTCCCATCGAAAAGCACGACAGTCACCTGATCGGAGCGAACGACTATGCGGCATCGGCCGATTCGGACATCGTGATCATTACGGCCGGCATTCCCAGAAAACCGGGAATGAGCCGTGACGATCTCATCGGAACCAATGCCGGTATCGTCAAGAGTGTCACCCAGCAAGTCGTCCATTATTCCCCCAATGCCATTCTCATCATCGTCAGCAATCCGCTCGATGCCATGTGTCACGTGGCATTCGAAGCGAGCGGTTTTCCCAAGAATCGGGTGATGGGTATGGCCGGTGTTCTCGATTCGGCAAGATTTCGGACGTTCATCGCCATGGAACTCAATGTTTCGGTGGAGAGTACGCATGCGTTCGTTCTCGGCGGCCATGGGGACACGATGGTTCCGCTTCCCCGGTACTCCACAGTCGCCGGTATACCGATTACCGAGTTGATGAGCCAGGAACGCATCGATGCCTTGGTCAAGCGAACGGCCAACGGTGGTGCCGAGATCGTGAGCCTTCTCAAAACGGGTAGCGCTTACTATGCACCGGCATCGGCCGCTGTCGAGATGGCCGAATCCATTTTGAAGGACAAGAAGAAGATTCTTCCCTGCGCCGCTTACCTCCAAGGGGAGTACGGCATCCATGATCTGTTCATCGGCGTACCGGTCAAATTGGGCGCCAATGGAATTGAACAGGTCATTGAAATTCGACTGACGGATGCGGAAATGGCCGCATTAAAAAAGTCGGCTGCGGCTGTCGAAGAACTCAAAGGGGTGTTGAAACGGCTGGGTTGATGTTCGAATGGAGATCGATCGGCGGCATCCAACGGAAGCAGGCTTGCAGGCGCTGATGTGGGTGCCGCTTTTTTCGAAGACGGGAGAAAAACACCCATGGCATTGAATGCCGAGCTGTTGAAGATCCTGGTTTGCCCGAAATGCAAGGGGGAAATCCACCTCAACGTGTCCCAGGATGGGCTGGTCTGCAGGACCTGCAGTCTGTTGTACCCGATTGTGGACGAGATTCCGGTCATGTTGATCGAAGAAGCCAAGCCGATATCACAGAACGCCGATGAGTGAGCCCAGGGCGCCCGATCCCGCCAAGCTGGTGGTCGGTGTCTTTCTGAAAGACAAACCACGGTTCGATGACGTGTTGGATCGTGTCGTGGAAGGCTTCGGACCGATCGACCTGTTGAGCCGCTGGTTCCCTTTCGATTGTACCGCCTACTACGAACGGGAAATGGGTCGGCCTTTGTTCCGGCGGATGATGTCCTTCGAACGGAGCATCGATCCGGATAGCCTCTCCGAAATCAAATGGACCACCAACGGGATCGAGCGTGCCTTTCAAGAGGGGGGGAGGCGCACCGTCAATATCGATCCGGGATATCTGCTGCGGGAACGGTTCGTTCTGGCAACCGGCAAGAATTTTGCCCATCGGATTTCCATCGGAAAAGGCATCTACGCGGACCTGACCTTGATCTATCAGCGGGGTGATTTTCAAACCTTGCCCTGGACCTATCCCGATTATGCCCAGGACACCATCCTGGGTTTCCTGCGCAAGGTCCGCAAGAAATATATCTTCGATCTGGATCGGTTGAACAGAGAAGCCCCCTCGGAAAGAAGGTCTTCCGAATGATCCACAGCATGACGGCTTTTGCCAGAGTCGAACGATCGTGTGATGCAGGTGCCATTGTCTGCGAAATCCGATCGGTCAACAGCAAGAATCTCGACGTGGTCGTCCGGCTGCCTCAGGGCTTTGCCGAGAAGGAGGATGCCGTCAAGAAGGTGGTCGGTGGTCGGATTTCCCGAGGAAGGGTGGATGTCACCCTGACGTTCGATGGGACGGGGATGTCGGCCAATGCATGTGTCGTCCAGACGGAGCTGGCCGTCGGATATTATGAAAGCCTTTGCCGGCTTCGGGATCGGCTCGGCCTCACCGGAGACATCGATATCGGTTTGGTCGCCGCAGCTCCTGGGGTCGTCAAGCTGGTCCAGCCGGTCATCGATATCGAGGCGATTTGGCCGGATATCCAGACCTGTATCGAGGCTGCAGTCGACGCCCTGTGTGCCATGCGGGCTCAAGAAGGTGCATTTCTCAGGGCCGACTTCGAGCAGCGGCTCGAACAGATCGAAGGGTTTCTCGGGGAAATCTCCCGTGATTCCGATGGACTGCTGGCCTGGTACCAGCAGCGGCTGATCGAGAGAATCGGCCTGCTGGTCGATCAGGATGTGGTCCTCGATCCGGTTCGTGTGGCTCAGGAGGCGGCGTTTCTCGCATCCAAAAGTGATATCGCCGAGGAGTTGACACGACTGCGCAGCCATATCGCCCATTTTCGCAACATCATGACGGCGCCGGAGCCTTCGGGAAGAAAGCTCAATTTTCTCATTCAGGAAATGCACCGGGAAATCAACACGATCGGATCGAAGACGGAGAAGGCAGGTGTCGCCCATCGCGTGGTCGACATCAAGGCGGAACTCGACAAACTCCGCGAACAAGTTCAAAACGTCGAATAGGAGGAATTCGATTCATGGGGTTCATGAACAAACTGGTTCCGATCGGTTTTGGAAATACCGTATCGGCCGATCGAATCATCGCCGTCATTTCTCCGAATTCGGCGCCTGCCAAAAAACTGAAAACGGATGCGAAAAAGGAAAATCGGCTGATCGACGCCACCCATGGCCGAAAGACCCGCGCCCTTCTGATCATGGACAGCAACCACGTCGTTCTGTCGGCCGTTCACATCGAAACCCTGTGTCAGC
>CAZJXF010000231.1:0-3280 GCA_964549995.1 uncultured Desulfatirhabdium sp.
GCCTTGCGAATGCTTGCGTTCAACTCGAGAATTTCCAAAAAAACCTCCGTCGTTTTCGATAAGAAAGTTCAAACAAACAGGGACGTCACCGAATCTCCTCGATGACTCCGGATAATGGCCTCGCCGACCAGCTTGGCAATGGTCAACACCGTAAATTTGCCGGTTTGAATGGCAGCCGGCTTCAGTGGAATCGTATCCGTAACGATAAACGATTTGAGAGGAGAAGCGGCGATTCGCTCGACTGCCGGTCCCGAAAGCACGGGATGGGAACAGCAGGCATGGACTTCCTTGGCACCGCTGTCCATGATCAGGGCGGCGGCCTCCGTCACGGTTCCCGCCGTATCCACCATATCGTCCAGAATGATGGCGGTTTTCCCGGCGACGTCTCCGATCAGGGCCATCGCCTTGGCCTTGTTGGGCGCCTCCCGGCGCTTGTCGACAATGGCTAAGGCCGCCTTGAGCCGTTTTGCAAACGCCCTGGCCCGCTCCACACCACCGGCATCCGGTGAGACCACCACGACTTCCTCCCGGAACTCGTTTCGGATGTATTCGAGCAACACCGGCGCGGCAAAGAGGTTGTCGACCGGAATGCTAAAGAAGCCCTGAATCTGGCCTGCATGCAGGTCCATGGTAATGACCCGGTTGGCGCCCGCTACCGTGATGATGTCCGCAACCAGTTTGGCGCTGATGGGCACGCGCGGCGCCACCTTTTTGTCCTGCCGTGCATACCCATAATAGGGGATGACCGCTGTAATCCGCCGTGCCGAGGAACGTTTGCAGGCATCGATCATCAAAAGCAGCTCGACCAGGTAATCGTTGACCGGCGAACTGGTCGATTGAACGATGAACACATCCTTCGAACGGATGTTTTCCCGGATTTCGATTTGGATCTCGCCGTCACTGAAGGTTTTGACGGCAGCGTTTCCCACCGGAATCTCGAGATAATCGCAGATCTTCTTCGCCAGTTCCGGATTGGAATTGCCGGCAAACACCGTCAATCCGTTCGATAGATAGCCTCCGTACATCAAGGTGCGCCTGCCTTATGATAAATTTGGGTAAAATGACCTGGCTGGGGTGGGAGGATTCGAACCTCCGAGTGCAGGAACCAAAATCCTGTGTCTTACCGCTTGACGACACCCCAAAAAAACGTGCGCCTCATTCATCCCCATGCCCAGCTGATTCGACCACCAGATCGGTCAACCAACAGCGCCACTTCGGCCTCTGTTGCCGCTGGACGGCCTCAAACGCTCTTGCGGCCTCTTTCCGGTCGCCGAAAATCCCGAAGACCGTAGGCCCGCTTCCACTCATCAGAGCGCCGATGGCCCCTTGGGAACAAAGCAAATCTTTGATGGCGGAAATATCCGGATAGGCCGTTTCGGTAACGGTTTCCAGATCGTTGCACAACATGCAGAGGGGATCATAAGGCTGATTTTTGAAAGGAAAATTTTTAAGCTTTTGAGCACATTTTGTCAATCCCATTTTCAACTGACCATAGACCCAGGCGGTTGACACCTGAAAACCGGGATTGACGAGAACGAGGGGATAGGGAGAAAGATGGGGGTATGGAGTCAAGCGCTCCCCCCTGCCCTGGGCAAGGGCAGGGGTTTGCCGGATGAAAAAAGGAACGTCACTTCCGAGGGTTTCGGCAATCGCCGACAGCCGATCGGCTCCCAGCAGATGGTCCATGGCCCGGTCCAACCCTTTCAGCACGGTTGCCGCATTGCTGCTGCCGCCGCCAAGACCGGCACCGATCGGGATTCGTTTATCGATATGAATGTACAACCCGATATTCGTAAGACCGATCTCTTCGAAATACCGGATTGCCGCTTTGACGGCGATGTTCCGCTCATCGGTCGGAAGGCTCGGATCGCTGCAGGTCGCCCGGATGCCATCCCCTTCGAAGGTCAGTTCGATCTCGTCGTACAGCCCAACACAGGCCATCAGGCTGGTGAGCTCGTGATACCCGTCAGCTCGCTTCTCATGCACCGCCAGAAAGAGATTGACTTTTGCCGGAGATCGGAAAACGAATCTCCGGCCTTCGGCCGATGCAAGCACCCGGGCCGAAACCGAACCCGACTGCGCACTCATTTGGGAATACCGATCACCAGAAAACCGGTGTTGGGCCGCCAAATGAAGAGCTGAAGCTTGCCGGCCTTGAACTTGCTCATCGCAGCCGCGTAGTCCTTGGTATTCTTGATGGGGGTATGGTTGATTTCCTTGATGATGTCCCCTGCCTGAAGGCCGGCTGCAGCTCCCTTCCCATCCGGATCCAAATCGTCGATCACCACACCGTCCGTCTGGTTGCTGTTCAGCCGTTTGGCAAGCTCCGGTGTCAGATTCGTCACCCGAATGCCCAACTCGTCCGCCGGCGTGGATGGGCCGCCGCCTCCGGATGCAAGTTGTTTGGTGTCTTCGGGTCGCTTGGCAACCTCGATCGTGAGGGTCTGCTTCTTGCCGTTTCTCAAGACCGTGATCTTTGCTTTTTCACCGACGGCAAGGTTGGCCACCAGGGCGGTCAGGTCGTGACTGCTCGAAACCGGCTGTCCGTTTACTTCGATAATGATATCTTTGGGTTGCATGCCAGCCGCCTCGGCCGGTTGACCAGGCATGACTTCCATGACCATAGCACCTTTTCGATCCGGACTCCCGGCATATTCGGCCATTTCATCGGTCAGATCCTGGATGACGACACCAAGCCATCCCCGGGTCACGGACCCCTTGGTCTTGAGCTGTTCGATGACACCTTTGGCGAGGTTGATGGGAATGGCGAAACCGATCCCCTGGCCGCTGGCGATGATGGCCGTGTTGATCCCGACGACCTGCCCGTTCATGTCGATAAGCGGTCCGCCCGAATTACCGGGGTTGATCGAAGCGTCGGTCTGCAGAAAATTGTCATAGGGGCCGCTTCCGATCACCCGCCCTTTGGCGCTGATGATGCCTGCGGTCACCGTCTGCTCGAGCCCGAAGGGACTTCCGATGGCTACCACCCACTGACCGACCTGAAGGCTGTTGGAATCTCCCATCGGCAATTCGGTCAGCGGCTCCGTTGCTTTGATTTTGATGAGGGCAAGATCCGTCGAGGGATCCCGACCGACAATTTCCGCATCGTATTGCTTGCCGCTCTTGAGCTTCACTGCAATCTTGGTGGCGTTCTCGATCACATGGTTGTTCGTGACGATATAGCCCTGTTTGTCGATGATGAATCCGGAACCGAGGCTGCGCTCTTTGTGCTCCCTCGGCATCTGGTCACCGAAGAATTTTTCGAAGAAATCGTTGAAGC
>CAZJXF010000232.1:0-3189 GCA_964549995.1 uncultured Desulfatirhabdium sp.
GCATCGAAAAAATGATTCTCTTCCCAGAACGTGTACCATTTGTTTTCGACAAGCAAAGGATCGTACCCCTTGTCGAAGCGATTGTCGGTCATGATCACTCCTAATTTTTGATGGACTCGCAAAAAGTCCAAAAGTCTTATCCGACCTTTTTTCGAAGCCGTCATTTTTCTTCGAACAACAGACGTTTCAGCCGATCCATTTCATCCTGGACGACCCGTTCGACGACCTCGTATATGGCCGCAGAAATCCGTTCTTCAAACATCTCCCGAATGACTCGCTCGATAGCCCGATCGATCTGCTCATCGGAAATGCGATCCGCCAAGTCGGAGGATGGCTCCTTTTCGGTCGGAAGCAAGCCGACGTCAACGAGTTGTTTCTCTTCCGATGTTCCGGACGCCCCGACTTCGGCAGGTTGTTCACCGGAAAGGGGCAACCCGATAGCGAGGAGAGGCTCCGAGGAAAGATCGGACGGCTCTTCCGCCAAAAAAGCATCGAGCGATATCGGAGGGGGAACTTGGTCCGGTTCTGCAACCGTTGTAGAGGCATCCACCGAAGGCGGAGTAGGGGAGGGCGTTTCCGGCAGCAGTCGATCGAGATCGAGATCGATATCGAGTGCTTCGGCGCCAGCCGGCGGTTCTGCGGCTGGAACGTCCATGTCGAGAACGGAAACTTCTTCATCGATGCTGTCGATGGTCAACTCCTCGATCGACAAAGGCTTGCCGGATGATGTTCCTTCCATGGGCATCCCAGTCTTGGCTGAAGCGGGTTCGACCGGCGTAAGTTGATCGGAAGGGAGGGCAACAGGAGCGGGGATTTCTTCCGGAATCGGATCCATTCCATCTGTCAGATCGATGATTTCTTCATCCTCTGATTCGATTTCATCCGTCAATTCAATGATGTCCTCATCTTCCATGGGCTCCGTCAACACATCGGTTTTTGTCATGGTCGCTCTCCTGCATGTGAAAACGATCTCTATCGATGCCCTTCTCCACCAGCCTGAAGCGCTTTAGACCTGTATCGTTCGGCTATCTATTTGGATTCGCTTTATTTCAACGAAATTGCTATCATATGGCTTCTGGACTGTCAACAGAATTGCCCAGAATTGCCCGGGTCTGTTGCAAGCCTATCGTCCTTGCAACAGCCATATTCTACAACTGCGATCGCTGATTCCCTTGGAGGATTCCATGCAGATTCTGGTGATGGGAGCAGGCCGATTCGGCCGAAAGGCGATTCGGTATTTTCAAACGCATTTTCCGAATGCCTGCCTGACGGTTGTGGACAGGGATGAGCATCGTCTGAACTCCCTGGAAGGATCATCCATTCGCAGGGTGCGTTCGAATGCCGTCGATTATCTGAACGAAGCCCTTCCCACCCTGGATGCTTTGGAGGACTGGATCATTCCGGCGGTTCCGATTCATCTGGCCTATGAATGGATTCGGCGGCAGTTCGAACCGGAACGGCGGATCGTTCCGATCGCTTTTCCGGAAGATCTTCGGCCGCAATTGCCGAACCGGTTTCCCGGCCCTTTTGGAACGGTGTATACCAGCATCGCCGATTTCCGATGTCCGGATGGCTGCCCGGCACTCGAAAGCCATTGCACGCACACGGGCCTTCCCCGTCCCTTTTCGATGGATCGATACCTCCTCACCATCGGAGGAATATCCCATTGCTCCATCGTCATCCAGAGCGTTCAGATCGGTCCCGGCGTAGGCGGTTATCCGCCACAGGCGCTGTTGACTGCTCGCGACAGCATCCTGGCGGCAGGCGTTCGGCCCATTCTGTTGGCAACGGCCTGCCGTTGTCATGCAGTGGTAACCGCCCTTCGGATCGATCGGCCATGAGAGGCTCGACCATGGTTCCGGCATGATAAGAGCTTCGAACGAAGGGACCGCTCACCACCGCCGAAAAGCCGATGCCGATGGCCTTTTCCCGATAGGTCTCGAATTGCTCCGGCCGCACATATCGCTGAACGGGCAGGTGAGCAGCCGACGGCTGAAGATATTGACCGATGGTGACCATCGAACAGCCATGATTCTTCAACTCCATGAGGGTGGCGGCGATTTCTTCATCGCTTTCACCCAGCCCCACCATGATACCGCTCTTGACGAGAATGCCCGAAGGGCGGCCTGCTGCAACATGGGCGAGCAATTTCAGAGAACGCCGGTAGTCGGCCATGGGGCGAACCAAGGGATAGAGTCGGGGAACGGTTTCGATGTTGTGGTTTAACACGGTTGGGCGGGCTTGCAGAACGGCATCCAGGGCGGATGTATCTCCCTGAAAATCGGGAATGAGCACTTCGATTCCGGCATCGGGAAGCGCATTCCGAACGGCTTCGATGGTTCGTACGAATTGCGATGCACCTCCATCCGGCAGATCGTCACGGGTGACGGAGGTAATGACGACATGATGCAATCCCAACTGCCGAGCTGCATCTGCAACCCGAAAGGGCTCCTGCGGATCGACGGGCTCGGGGCTTCCCTTGTGGACGGCACAGAACCGGCAGTTCCGGGTGCAGACAGGTCCCAGAATCAGAAAGGTTGCCGTATTCTGGGAATAACATTCCCACTGGTTGGGGCAGCAGGCGTTCTCGCATACGGTGTGCAGATGCCCCTGGCGAAGCAGACGTCGAACTCGCTCATACCGGCCTCCCGTCGGAAGCCGCCGTCTAAGCCATTCCGGCTTGGGAGTGATATGCATGGGATAGGATCCGATCGATAAACAAAAAACAACGTTGATGGACTTTTGGCAAGTTCATCATAGAATAGTGAAAACCCGCTTCCAAATCAAATGGAATGGATGTCAACTTCTCCACATACCTATCCTACCCGTTTGCACCGCATCGATGTCGGAATATCCGTTTTGCTCCCGACGATGAACCTCTTCTCCTTCCGACGCTTTTGAAGCAGCCGGAGTTCGTTGGATCGGGCGGACGCGCTTCATCCACTTTTGGATGAAAAACATTAGGTTACCCTTCAGAAAACCTTCGTTTCCATCTTGGCCATCCGCCCGATCCTACGAAATCGGGCTGCTGAGTTTTTCCGCTGCGCAAGCAAAATGCACCCGCCCACCTGCGGGTCAAGCAAGGGCATCTGACTTTTTGCGAGCCCTTCAAGGATGATGGTCTCGCAAAAAGGCTCCCCCTCCCGATTTCCTTCCAATGCCGGGCTTCCAGCAGGAGGGCGGGTGGTG
>CAZJXF010000233.1:0-3181 GCA_964549995.1 uncultured Desulfatirhabdium sp.
GCAAAATGCACCCGCTCTCCTGCGGGTCAACCAAGAGCATCTGACTTTTTGCGAGACCATCCGGATTTAGGAGTTGAAGGGATGGCGCTACTTGCCATGAGGCCAAATGAGTAAAATCATCGTTTCCGTATTCGGACCGGATCGCCCGGGCATTCTCGCGACCGTTTCCCGCATTCTCTTCGAAGAGGACTGTAACATCGAAGATGTCACCCAGACCATTCTGCAGACGGAATTCGCAGGGATTTTTATTGCCGAGCTCCCTGAAGAAAGAAACCTCGAATGGATTGAAGACCGGCTGAACGATGCCCTGCTGCCCACAGACCTCAAGGCCACCGTCAAACACCTCAAAGCGCCCCCGCAGCCCGCTCTCTACGGCCGACAGACCGAACCTTTCGTCATCACCACCCGAGGTCCGGACAGAAAGGGTCTTGTGGCGGCCATCACCGGAGTGATCGCATCCTTCGGGGTGAATGTCACCAACCTGAAGGGCATGTTCCGAGGGGGGGACAACCCATACGACAACATGATGATCTACGAAGTCGACGTTCCGACGGACATCGACCGACAGGCTTTTCATCAGGCCCTGAGGCAGAAGGCGGAATCTCTGGATCTGATCCTCAGTCTGCAGCACAGAACCATTTTCGAGACGATCAATCGGGTTTGACCACCATGCTGAGTCCTTCCGAAGTCATTTCAACACTCGAGATGGTCCAGAACGAACATCTCGATGTACGTACCGTCACCCTCGGGTTGAGCTTGGTCGGCTGTGTCAGTGACAGGCTCGGTGTCTTTTGCCGCAAAGTCTCCGATCGCATCCGTTCGACAGCCGAACGGCTGGTCCCCCTGTGCGATCTGATCGGCGATAAATACGGCATTCCGGTGGTCAACAAACGCATTGCGGTCAGCCCGATTGCAGTCATTGGCGCCTGTTTCGGGCCGGATGAACTCGTCGAAGTGGCTCGGGCTCTCGATCGGGCGGCTCGGGATGTCGGTGTCGACTTCATCGGCGGATTCAGTGCGTTGGTGGAAAAAGGAACGACGACAGGTGATCGCAATCTGATCGCTGCGCTGCCCACGGCCCTTGCCGAGACCGAACGGATGTGTGCCTCCGTCAATGTGGCTTCCACACGGGCCGGAATCAACATGGATGCCGTCGTCCTGATGGGAGAGGCCATCGTGAAGGCGGCTTGGGCAACAGCCGATCGGGACGGTATTGCCTGTGCCAAGCTCTGCGTCTTTGCCAACATTCCCGAAGACATTCCGTTTATGGCAGGCGCCTATCTGGGGGTTGGTGAGGCCGATGCCGTCATCAACGTGGGCGTCAGCGGGCCGGGGGTCGTCAAGAAGGCTATCGATCGGGCCATGGCCGCATCGGTCAAGCCGAATTTGGGGTATCTCTCCGAAATCATCAAACGTACGGCCTACAAAGTCACCCGGGTCGGCGAGTTGATCGGAAGGGAGGTCGCCGAAGGGCTCGGCATTCGGTTCGGGGTTGTGGATTTGAGCCTGGCGCCCACACCGAACGTCGGAGACAGCGTCGGCGAGATTTTTCAGAGCCTCGGATTGAAAAGCATCGGCGCTCCGGGCAGCACGGCTGCCTTGGCCATGCTGAACGATGCGGTCAAGAAAGGAGGGGCGTTTGCCAGCTCTCATGTCGGCGGGTTGAGCGGCGCCTTCATTCCGGTCAGCGAAGACCTGAACATCGGGGAGGCTGCAGGCAGCGGCATGCTGTCGCTCGAAAAACTCGAAGCCCTCACCAGTGTCTGTTCGGTCGGCCTCGACATGGTGGCCCTTCCAGGAGATACCTCCGCAGACACCATTTCCGCTATCATTGCAGACGAAATGGCCATCGGCGTCATCAACAAGAAAACGACAGCCGTTCGGCTCATTCCCGTACCGGGAAAGAAGGCCGGGGAACGGGCGTTTTTCGGAGGGCTGCTCGGAGAGGCTCCGATCATGCCGATCCGGGCTTCCAGTCCCGAGAATGCGTTTGTCCGCCTGGGCGGCTTGATTCCAGCGCCCATTCACAGCCTGATGAATTAGACGCCCAAGATAGCCTCGAATATAGTACGAGTCTCTTTGTTGACCCGCAGCAGGTAGACGGGTGGAAGCCCGGTATTGCGTGAAATCTGGTAGATGACGGCTTGTTACGAAGCCGGCATGCAGTGAATCATTCCAATTCAATCAGGAGAGAACCTATGAAATTGTTGAAAAAAGTGTTTGTCGCCGCCATGTTGATCGGACTGTTGTCAGGCTTTGGCCAGGCAGCCGAAAAGGTGTACATCAACGGTATCGATGCCGATTATCCGCCGTTTTCGTTCATCGACAAGAACGGAAAGCCCGATGGTCTGGACATCATGGCCGTCAACTGGATCGCCAAACAGATGGGCTTCAAGGTGAAGCATCAGCCGACGGAATGGGCGGCCATCGTTCCAAGCCTGAAGAGCAAGAAGATCGATATGATCGCTTCCGGCATGAGCGTCACGCCGGAACGCAAGGAACAGGTTCAGTTCACTGTTCCGTATTTCAAGACCGTCATGGTCCTCGTAGCCAAGGACAGCTCCACTTTCACGGTGGATCAAGCGATCAACGGTTCCCTGAAATGGGGCGTTCAGAGAGGGACGTCCGAAGCCAAGTGGATTGAAGACAATTTCCTGAAGAAAGGAAAGACGTTCAAGCTGCAGCAATACGATTCCGGTCCCCTCACCATGGAGGACATCGTGAATGGACGAATCGATGTGGCCGCCGTTTCGACGGCTTCCGCAGAAGAATTCATGATCAAGGGAATGCCCATCAAGATTTTGGGCCCCTATGGTCAGCCAGACGATGAATACGCCTATGCCGTTCGAAAGGATGACAAGGAATTGTATGAAAAATTGAACGAGGGACTCAAGAAGCTGTTGGCAACCCCTTATTGGCAGGAAATGAAACACCGGTACGGCCTGCGGTAGAAGAGATTGAGTAGGGCGTAGGGAGTTCCACGCGTTTCCTACAAAAGGCGAATATCAGAGGTCAGGAGTCAGGAGTCAGAAGAAAAGAGGAAGGGCCCCTTTTTTTTAGGCTCGCTCCCCTGCGGCTCGCTGGAGGCTCACTGACTTTTTGCGAAGTCGTCAAGATTTGATGGGATCGCAAAAAGTCGCTTCATCCCCGGCTATGGTTCTTGACGGGCCTGAGCATGGGG
>CAZJXF010000234.1:0-3100 GCA_964549995.1 uncultured Desulfatirhabdium sp.
AACGTCGAGCACCAGATCCGCATGAAGCGGAAGCCCATACTTGAAACCGAAGGACATCACCGTGATCCGCATGGATGCGGTCCGCCGGCCTCGATCCGCGATCTGTCGAACCAGGGCCTTGAGGTCGTGCACGTTCAGCGCACTGGTATCGATGACGCGATCGGCAATCCGGCGAAGCGGTTCGAGCTGTTCGCGTTCCATCCGGATGCTGTCGACGAGCCCTTTTCCGATCGCAAGCGGATGTTGTCTTCGGGTTTGGCTGTAGCGTTGAATCAGTACGGGTTCCCGGGCCTCGAAAAACAGGATGTGAAAGGAAAACCCCTCCTGTCGAAGCCGGGCGAACACCTCCGGATAGGCGCTCAGAAACTCCTTTTCCCGTACGTCCATGACACAGGTCAGCCCTTCCGCGGATCTTTCACCCATCATCTGGGTGTTGAGCAGCAGCGGAAGCAACTTGACCGGGAGATTGTCGACACAGAAATAGCCTGCATCCTCGAAAGCCTCCAGTGCCGTGCTCTTGCCCGATCCGGAAAGACCGGTCAGGATAAAGAGGACGGGCATTTGGCCGGCACCGGATGGGGTGTCTGCAGGCTGCGTCATGGATTGGGTTCTTCCTCGGCACGCAGGACATCGATCACCTGCCGGGCGTCTTGTGCCTGAAGCAGGCGGTTTTTGACGAGCTCGTTCTTCATCATTTTGGCAATTTGTGACAACAGCTTGATGTGGGTCCCGGGTGCGTTTTCCGGTGTAATCAGGAGAAAAAACAAATGGACCGGAAGGCCGTCGATGGAATCGAAATCGACGCCGTTTCTGCTGATGCCGAAGCCCAAAATCGGCTCCTGCAGACCCTTCAGTTTCCCGTGGGGAATGGCGATTCCCTTCCCGATACCGGTGGAACCCAGTCTTTCCCGTTCGAGAATGACCCGGATCATCTCCTCGAGCCGAACGTTGCCCGTTTTGGCCGCAGGTTCCGCCAACTCCTGGATGGCTCTGACCTTCTCCTTTGCCGACAGATCCATCAAGATGGTTTCCGTCCGGATCACGTCACTCAGTTTCATCGCAGGACCTTTCAAGCTGCAGACACGTCAGTTGTTGGGCTGAATCAGGCCGAAATTGCCGTCCTTGCGTTTGTAGAGCACATTAACTCGGTCGGTGCGTGCGTTGGTGAACACGAAAAAGGGCTCATCGCTCAAATCCATCTGCATCAGCGCTTCATCGACATCCATCGGCTTGTATTCGATCGGCTCGACGATCACCTGGCCGCCCTCCCGTTGGCCCTCATCCGCTGAAAAGAGCTCCGGTGCTTCGACGCGGGAACGCCCCTTGGCCCCGCTGCGGCGGTCCTTGACCTTTTCTTTGTTCTTTTTGATCTGCTTTTCGATCTTGTCGAGCACCATGTCGATGGCGGAGTACATGTCCGAGGTTTCTTCTTTTCCGTAAATGTTCAGCCGATCGCCCACGATGCTGATTTCGGCGATGTGCCGGAATTTTTCGACGGAGAGGACGACGTTGGCCTCGGCCGGGTTTTCCAGGTATTTGTCGAAGCGGTTCAGTTTGTTGCTGACATAAGCCGTCAAATGTTCCGATGACTCGATGTTCTTGAATGTCACGGATGTTTGCATAGCGGCGATATCTCCTTTGGATGGATATGGATGGGAAATGCGGGAGTCCGGGCAATGGCCGGAGGAACCCGCAGAGCGGTGCGGCTGCCGTCAGATCCGTTTTCGATGGGTCGATGGCAGAATTTTCAGCATGTCCCGGTATTTGCCCACCGTCCGACGGGCAAGGTTGATGTTGTGCGCCTTGAGCAGTTCAGCGATTTTCTCATCGCTGTAAGGCTTCTTGGGGTCTTCGGAATCGACGATTTCCCGGATTTTCTGAGCGACGACCGCCGACGCGACCCCATCGCCGTCCACCCCCTGGATGGCGTTGTTGAAAAAGAACTTCAGTTCGAAGATGCCGTGCGGTGTATGGACGTATTTGTTGGTGGTGACCCGGGATATGGTGGATTCGTGCATGCCGATGTCTTCGGCGACATCCCGCAGGATCATGGGTTTGATGAAACCGATGCCTTTTTCGAAGAATTCCCGCTGCAGCTTCAGGATGCTTTCCATCACCCGGTAAATGGTTTTCTGCCGCTGATGAATGCTTCGAATCAGCCAGGTCGCATTGCGCATTTTTTCCTGCATGTACTGCCGGGCCCCTTCCGGAGCGGTGTTCCAACGTTCGGCCGCATCCCGGAAAAGACCGCTGATGCGAAGCCGCGGCAGGCCGTCGTCGTTCAGCAGAATGACGAATTCATCGTCCACTTTGTACACATAGATGTCCGGCGTGATGTAGTGAGGCTGCTCGGTGCTGTAAGACCTTCCCGGTTTGGGTTCGAGGCCGCGGATGATTTCCACGGCGGCCGAAACCTCCTCCGGAGAAACTCCGAGAGCCGCCGCAATGGCATTGTATCGTTTGACCTCGACATGGTGGAGGTGGTGGGTGACGATTTCGGAGACGATGGAATCGCCGAGGCCCAGGCGCTCGAGTTGAATGAGGAGGCATTCCTTCAAGTCCCGCGCGCACACACCGGGAGGATCGAAACCCTGGACAACCCGTAGCACCCGTTGGACGTCCTCCACCGGTTTCTGGCACTGCCGGGCGATTTCCTCGAGCTCGACCTCGAGATATCCGTCGGCATTCACGTTGCCGATGATGCACTCGCCGACGACCATTTCCTCATCGTCGAGAGACGAGAGGCGAAGCTGCCACAGCAAATAATCCGTCAGGCTTTCCCGCAGCGGAACGAAGGCCTCGTAATTGGGCGCCTCCTTTTGCTCGAATTCGAGCCGGTATTTCCCTTCGGCCGTGTATTCGTTGAGGTAGCTGCTCCAGTCGATATCTTCGGCAGGCTGCTGGGAGGCACCGACGTCGGTCCCTTCCTCGGGAAACGGCTCTTCCGCATTCCCGTCGGCAACCAGAGGCTCGGAAGTCACGACTTCCTGCGTTTCTTCGACGCCGATTTCCGTCACCTCTTCCAGAGCCGGATTCTCCATCAATTCCTGCTGGATTTTGGCGGCAAGCTCCAGCCGCGACAACTGCAGCAGCTTGATGG
>CAZJXF010000235.1:0-3088 GCA_964549995.1 uncultured Desulfatirhabdium sp.
AATCCGAAGGCCAGATCAAGATTCAGGAATTCCGGGATGAAAACGGCAACATCGTCGCCAATGTCGGAGACACGGTCGAGGTGATGGTCGAATGGTGGGACGATGAAAATGAAATGGTCGTCCTGTCCAAGGAGAAGGCCGCCAAAGTCAAGGTGTGGGAAGAAATCAAGCGGATTCACGAAAACGACGGCACCATTCAGGGCACCATCACGGCCCGGGTCAAAGGCGGCTTTTCGGTGGATGTCGGTGTTCAGGCATTTCTCCCAGGTTCTCAGGCCGATCTGCGTCCGATTCGAAATCTGGACGAAATGGTTGGAAAAACCTTCGAGTTCAAGATTCTCAAATACAACCGCAAGCGCGCCAACATCGTTCTCTCCCGCAGAGTTCTGCTGGAACAGGAACGAGAGGTCAAACGTGCCGCAACCCTGAGCTCCATCAGCGAAGGCAAGATCATCAAGGGCCATGTCAAGAACATCACGGAATACGGTGTGTTCGTCGACCTGGGTGGGGTGGACGGCTTGCTGCACATCACCGACATTTCTTGGGGCCGCGTCAAGCATCCGGGTGAAATCTACAAGATCGGGGATGAAATCACCGTCAAGGTGCTGAACCTCGATGTCGAAAAGGAAAGGGTCTCCTTGGGTGTGAAACAGCTGACACAGGATCCGTGGCTGAGCGCCAGCCAGAAATATCCGGTCGGCACTCGCATCAACGGAAAGGTGGTCAGCCTGACGGATTACGGTGCATTCGTAGAGCTGGAAGAAGGTATCGAAGGGCTGATCCATGTCTCGGAGATGAGCTGGACCCGCAAGATCCGCCATCCTTCCAAAATCCTGTCCGTCGGAGATCGGGTGGATGCCGTCGTTCTTGACATCAAGCCGGAAAGCCGACGGATTTCCCTCGGCATGAAGCAGGTCGCCCCGAATCCTTGGGATGTCATCGCCGAGAAATATCCGGTCGGAACCACCATCGAAGGACGGATTAAAAACATCACCGATTTCGGCATCTTCATCGGCATCGATGAAGGCATCGATGGATTGGTGCACATCTCCGACATTTCCTGGACCAAGCGCATCAAGCATCCTTCCGATATATACAAAAAAGGAGATATCGTTCAGGCCATCGTTCTGGATATCGACAAGGAAAACGAGCGCTTCTCCCTTGGAATCAAGCAACTCCATGAAGATCCCTGGAAAACCGTCGCCCAGCGGTATGCCGTCGGAACCGTGATCACCGGAACGATCACCAATTTGACCGATTTCGGCATTTTCGTCGAACTCGAGGAGGGGGTCGAGGGGTTGGTTCATGTATCTGAAATCAGCAAGGAAAAGATCAAGACCCCGATCGGCAAGTTCAACCTGAACGACACCATTACGGCGAAGGTCATGAACATCAATACCGAAGAACGGCGGATCGGTCTGTCCATCAAGCGGCTTGAAATCGACGACGAACAGGCCCTGATCTCGGAATACGTCAGCAGCCTCAAGCCTGCGGCATCGGAATTCGGCGAAATTCTTCGGGAAAACCTGCAGGAGAAGTTCTCCGGTTAAGCCGGTCGTTCGGCTGGCCATATCGAAAGGACCGCAGCTCCCCGCGAAAGGGGGGTGCGGTCCTTTTCCGTTTCTGGATGTAGCAGGAAATTCTCCATGATGGGCTCACAAAAAGTCCACAAGTCTCATCCAAGTCGCATGGGAGGAGACACGCCTTTTTCGTTGCATCGGATAAACTCAGCCGCCCGAGCTCGTAAGGGCCGGGCATGTGGCCAGACTTCAACGATGGGGCATCTGGCACACAACAGCCTGTTATTCTAACAAATATGGACTGGATACCCATGCCCGGCCCAACGCTCTCCGGCGGCTTCAAACAAGTATCCGCTGCAACATCAAAAGGCGGTTCTCCCCCCATGCTCAGGCCCGGAAATGCCCCAAAATCGGGGGTCTAGGGATTTTTTGCGAAGCCGTCATCCATATTAATGGCGTGTTTTCTGGTCTTTTCAGCTGGTTCTGAGGAGGTTTTCCATGTTTTCCCGCAGACATCCCTATCTCTTTTTCCTACTCGTACTGAGCGGCATCTGTGCGTCCGTCATGGTAGCCGTCAGTGTCGTCGTACTGCTGGGTCTTCGATCGGCCGGGCTGGATGTCTTTTCAGAAGCGTCTGCAGGGCGCATCGGTGTCGTGGAAGTGAGCGGATACCTCATGGATTCCATGGACACGGTAAGCGCCATCAAACGATTCCGGGAAGATGATTCGATCCGGGCCATCGTCCTGCGGGTGGATTCTCTGGGGGGTGCCGTCGGTCCCGCTCAGGAAATCCATCGCGAAATCATGAAAACAACGGAATCTAAACCGGTGGTCGCCTCCCTGGGAACAACCGCTGCTTCCGGCGGGTATTACATCGCTTCGGCCGCCACCCAGATCATCGCCAATCCGGGTACCATTACGGGCAGTATCGGTGTGATCATGAGTTATGCCAATTTCGAGGAGCTGATCCGGAAATTCGGACTCGTTCCGGTGATCATCAAAAGCGGCGAGCATAAGGACATGGGCTCTCCGATGCGCAAGATGCTTCCCGAGGAACGCACGATCCTTCAGGGATTGAGCGACCAGATTCATCGTCAGTTCATTCAGGCCGTTGCCGAGGGAAGGAAACTTTCCGAAAAGGACGTACGAAAACTGGCCGATGGAAGGATTTTTTCCGGAGAAACCGCTCAAGAAAAAGGACTGGTCGATATTCTCGGCAATTTTGAGGATGCTGTGGATGTGGCTGCCGCCCTGGGGAACATTCAGGGAAAACCCGAGCTGGTCCATTCCGAAGACAAGAAGATCCGGTGGCTCAAGAAATTGACGGAAACAGCCGCTGCCGCTGTGTTAGGTGCAGACCGATCGCCGCTTCTCCACTATTGAGTAAAGCCTGCCACCCTGCGACTCGGCGGGGGATTCAACTCTACCTGCCCTCCGCAACATGCAGCCATGGAGCCGGATATGCCATCCGACTCACCATTGCTGTGGATATGACCCGCTGGTCGCAATTCAGGAATGACGACTTCGCAAAAAGGCCGGATGCTGTGTCGTGCTG
This sequence comes from uncultured Desulfatirhabdium sp., assembly GCA_964549995.1. GTDB lineage: Bacteria > Desulfobacterota > Desulfobacteria > Desulfobacterales > Desulfatirhabdiaceae > Desulfatirhabdium. The sequence continues at coordinate 3,076 of CAZJXF010000235.1, forward strand.
CATCCCTCGTCGT
>CAZJXF010000236.1:0-3035 GCA_964549995.1 uncultured Desulfatirhabdium sp.
AAGTATCCGATGCAACATCAAAAGGCGTGTCTCCCTCCATGCTCAGGCCCGGAAAAACCCAAAAATCGGGGGTAGCGCGACTTTTTGCGAGTCCATCAACTTAAAAAATCTGCTGAAAATGGCGAATCCAGTCGGGGGATTCCGGAGGTTGCTCTTGGAGAGCGTCTTTGGAGAGGTGGATGTCCTCGGGATGATGCTCGACCACCCGGATCAGGGCATCGACGACAGCCGGATCGAGCGCCTTACCGGCCATTTGGCGGATTTTTGAGAGCGCTTCCGGAAGGGACACCGCCTGAATGTAGAGCCTTCCGGAAATCATGGTTTCGAAACAGTCGCAAGCCGCCAGAATTCGGGCGCCAAGAGGAATGGCTTCTCCACGGAGCCCTTCCGGATAACCGCTTCCATCAAACCGTTCGTGGTGGTATTTGACCAGAGGGACGATATCGTCCAGAAAGGCGAGCGGCTGAAGGATGGCCGCTCCGATCTGCGGATGCTTCTGGATGACGGCATATTCTTTGGCGTTCAACATACCCAGTTTGCCGAGATGTCGATCCTGGATGCCGATCTTTCCGATGTCGTGCAGGAGGCCGGCCCGATACAGCATCTCGGCTTGCTTCTCCCCAAGTCCCATTTCCATGGCCGTCGCCCTACAGAACAAGGCCACCTTCTGGGAATGCCCGTGCGTCGTCGCATCTTTGGCCTCGATGGCCAGCGCCAGCCCTTCGATCGTCTGTCGAAAGGTTTCGAGCATGTTCCGGTCATAGCGCATGGCCCGCTGCAGGGCCAAGGCTCCCTGCTCGGAAAGGGCCTTCAGAAAATCGATTTCCCGGGAAACCGGCGTCTTGACCTGGCCGAAGTATACGGCCAGAATGCCGCGGCAATCATCCACGATGGATACCGGAACACCGAGGATGGAACGAACCCGCTTCTTCCCGAGTCGCTCGAGATCCGGAATTCGGGATTCGTACCGGGCGTCTTCGATGAGGACCAGTCCATCGGGGTTCGGCGAAAACAGCCTGCAGAGCGTTTCATAATCGACGGACGCCAAACTGGCGTAAGAAAACCCGTGCATGGCCGAGCGCTGAATGCAGCGTCTGCCGTCGTCCACGATCCAGAAAATACACCCCTTGGCTGCCATGGCTTCGGATGCCTGCCGAACGATGGTCTGCAGAATGGTTTCCGTTCCTTCCTCTGCATGGATGGCGGCACTCACGTCTCGGAACACGTCGAAATACCGGCTGTAGCGCCAGGCCACCCGCAGTGCCGTACCATAGGTATCGAACACAGCTCGAAGGGGAGCACAGCAGCCATCGCACACCACGCTGTCCGGAACATCGACGACCACCAACATCACCCATTGACCGACATGCTGCACCACAGGAATCACGATGCAAGAAAGACGGTTTCCGGAACCGTCCTCGATCGTCAACGGTGCAGGCTCTTCCGAAATGCAGTCGAAAATCCGGGCGTTCAACCGTTCGATCCAGGCGTCGATGTCTGTCGATGCAATACCCTGATGCCGAAGCAAGCGGATAGTGACCGGAAACAGGCCGACTTGGATGAGAAGCGAGCCCCTGGCGGAAAGGATTTCCGCCATCCCGCATCCCAACACATTCATCGCTTCGAGAACGTCCGCCCCGGCGTCGATGCTGTGGTTGGTTTCCAAGAGAACCTGGGTCAGGCGATCGATCATGATGGTCGTCATAACCGAACTTCGTTGGATTTCCCGGCCAACAACACGCCGTTGATGAAGGGGTCGATTCCGCCGTCGAGAACGTCCGCCGCATTGCCGATGTCGAGGTCGATGCGGTGGTCCTTCACCATCTGATAGGGATGCAGGATGTAAGAGCGAATCTGACGGCCCCAGGCGATTTCGTCCTTGCTGTCGTGCATTTCTTGAAGTTTGCTTTCCTGCTTCTGTTTTTCCAGTTGATGAAGCCTGGCACGCAGCACTTTCATGGCCATATCCTTGTTCCGGTGCTGACTGCGCTCCTGCTGGCAGGTGACCACGATACCGGTCGGCAAATGGGTGATCCGGATCGCGCTCGACGTCTTGTTGACGTGCTGACCGCCTGCACCGCTCGAACGGAAAATGTCGATCCGCAAATCCTTTTCGTCGATGTCGACGACGATTTCATTCGAGATTTCCGGATAGACGAATACGGAAGCGAAGGATGTCTGACGTTTGCCGTTGGCGTTGAACGGCGAGATGCGGACCAGCCGGTGAATGCCGTTTTCCGATTTCAGGTATCCATAGGCGTATTTACCGGTGACGGTGAAGGTGACTCCCTTGATGCCCGCCTCGTCGCCTTCCTGATAATCGAGCAGCTCCATCGTGAACCCTTTTCGCTCGATCCAGCGGCTGTACATCCGAAAGAGCATCTCGGCCCAGTCCTGTGCCTCGGTGCCGCCCGCACCGGCGGTGATCGAGACGATGGCGTTGTTGGCGTCGTCCTCACCATCCAGCATCAGGCTCAAAGAAAGCTCGGCGATTTCCCGATCGATGGCCTGCAGCTGCCCATCGACCTCCTGGAGGGATTGGGGATCGGATTCTTCCAAGGCGAGATTGAACAACAGCTCGGCATCCTCCAGCTCCTTGCACAGCCGGTGGTAGGACTCCACGGTTTCGGTGAGCTTGGAGCGCTCCTTCAACACGGGTGCGGTCTTCTCGGGATTGTCCCAAATCCCCGGAGAGGACAGCATCGCCTCGATTTCCTTGAGTCGTCTTTCTTTTCCGGCGATGTCAAAGATACTCCTTGAGCGGATAGACCCGCTCGTACAATTCCTTGATCTTCTGTTTCATTTCTACACTCATGGGTTACTCCTTTCGTCAACAATGATGGACTCGCAAAAAGTCTAATGCTCTTGTTCAACCCGCAGGAGAGCGGGTGTATTTTGCTTGCGCAGCGGAAAAACTCAGCAGCCCGATCTCGTAGGATCGGGCGGATGGCCAAGATAGGAACTATGGCTTTCTGAAAGGGGCAACATCCGGATTATCCATCCAAAACAGATGAAGCGCGTCCGCCCGATCCAAC
>CAZJXF010000237.1:0-3023 GCA_964549995.1 uncultured Desulfatirhabdium sp.
CTGAGTTTTTCCGATGCAGCGAAAAAGGTGTGCCCGCCCCCATGCGGCTCACTGGTAACTCACTGACTTTATGCGAGTCCATCATCTATAATGGCCTCGCATAAAGTCCGGATGCTGTGTCGTGCTGCATCCCTCGTCGATTCCCATGAAGGGCGAAGGATCTTTCTCCCTTACAACGCCAACACGTTCTCCTTCTCTCACGTCCGCTCGCCAGGACGCATGAGAGCCGCGTGTGCGGCAGCCAGTCTTGCTATCGGCACCCGGAACGGAGAGCAGGACACATAGGTCAGGCCGATCTCATGACAAATCGCGATGGATTTCGGATCGCCACCATGCTCCCCGCAAATGCCGCATTCAAGATTGGGCTTTACTCCTCGAGCTTTTTTGACGGCAAGCGCCATCAACTGCCCCACCCCGTCCTTATCGATCGTGGCAAAGGGATTGTTCGGCAGAATGCCCTGCTTCATGTACTCCAGCAGGAATCCCGACTCGGCATCGTCGCGGGAAATTCCGAACGTCGTCTGGGTCAGATCGTTGGTACCGAAGGAGAAGAATTCGGCCTGCTCGGCAATCTGGTCCGCCGTCAAGGCTGCCCGCGGAATTTCGATCATGGTTCCGAATTTGTAGTCGATCTGAACGTCCTGTTCGGCCATGACCTTCTTGGCTTCCTCCTCCAGAACGCTCCGCTGCACCCGAAGCTCGTTCACATGACTGGTCAGCGGAATCATGATCTCCGGTTTGACCACGATCCCTTCCCGGGTCACCTGACAGGCCGCCTCGAAAATGGCTCGCACCTGCATCTGGGTCAATTCCGGATAGTGAATACCCAAGCGGACCCCCCGCAATCCCAGCATGGGGTTGGCCTCCCGGAGCGATTCGGCCCGTTTCAGAATTCGTTCCTTATCCCGAATCTGCTGCAACAGCTGATCGATTTCGGAAAGCGTCCCCGTCTGCCGGATCCGCAACTTGAGGTCCGTCAACTCTCGCATCAACTCGATGTGATTCGGCAAGAATTCATGCAACGGAGGGTCGATCAGCCGAATGATGACCGGAAGACCGTCCATCTCTCGGAACAGTCCGATGAAATCCTCCCTCTGGAAGGGCAAGAGCGCATCGAGGGCTTCCCGTCTTTCGATGGGCAACTGGGCCAGGATCATCTTCTGGACGATGGGCAGCCGATCCGCCTCGAAGAACATGTGCTCCGTCCGGCACAGCCCGATGCCTTCGGCCCCATAGGCCCGACCGCGCTTGGCATCCCTCGGATAATCGGCGTTGCACCAGACGCCCAGTTTCCGGGTGCTGTCCGCCCAGGCCAACAACTTGATAAGCCAAGGATCCTGAATGTCGGGAACGGTCGTCTCGAGTTTTCCGATGAAGACCTCTCCCGTATTGCCGTCGATCGAAATCCAATCCCCTTCGATGATCTTCAGATCCCCGACATGGATGCTGCGTCGGCTGAGATCGATGTTGAGGGCCGCCACACCGACCACCGCCGGCTTCCCGAACTGACGTGCGACGAGGGCGGCATGGCTGGTTCGGCCGCCTCGGCTCGTGACAATCCCCTTGGCGGCGAGCATCCCGTGAACATCGTCGGGCCGGGTTTCGGGACGGACCATGATGACGGGCTTTCCTTCCTCCAGCGCCCATTTCTCTGCGATATCCGCATCCAGGGCAACCACACCGCAGGCGGCTCCGGGAGAAACGTTCAGCCCCTTGGCGATGCATTTGTTGGACGCCCGGGCCTCTCGCAAAACGTCCACTGGGAACTGGGGATGAAGGAAGAAATCGATCTGATCGGGGCTGACTTGGAGCACAGCCTCTTCTTTGGTAATCAACCCTTCTTCAGCCATGTCGACGGCGATCCTCACGGCAGCCTGGGCGGTCCGTTTCCCGTCCCGTGTCTGGAGCATCCAGAGCTTGCCCCGTTCGATCGTAAATTCCACATCTTGCATGTTCCGGTAATGCTTTTCCAGCTTCTCGGCGATTTCCTGAAACTGCCGGAAGGCATCGGGCATTTCTTTCTGAAGCTCCCAGATATCCTTCGTCAGCCGAATCCCGGCGACCACGTCCTCGCCCTGAGCATTCGGCAAGTAATCCCCTTCGATCCGTTTCTCGCCCGTCGATCCGTTTCGGGTCATGGCCACACCGGTCGCACTGTCGTTGCCCATGTTTCCGAACACCATGGTGACAATGCTGACGGCCGTACCCAGATCATGGGGAATACCGGCGGCGTTGCGGTAGTCGACAGCCCGTTTCCCGTTCCAGCTTTTGAAAACCGCTTTGATCGCAAGGCTAAGCTGTTCGTAAGGATCCATGGGGAAATCGCGCTTGGCATGACGTCTGAAAATCCGCTTGAAATCGGTCGTAATCTCCTTCCAGTGTTCCGCAGACAATTCGGCATCCGTCGCGACCCCGACCTGTTTGCGATAGGAGGTCAGCACATCCTCGAAGGCCTCGTCGGGTGCACCCATAACCACCGTTCCAAACATCTGAATCAACCGGCGGTAGGCATCGTAGACGAATCGCTCGTCCTGCGTTAGGGCGACCATACCGATGGCTGTCTCATCGTTCAGACCGATATTGAGTACCGTATCCATCATTCCCGGCATGGAAAACTTGGCGCCGGATCGGCAGGAGACGAGAAGCGGATGGTCCGGTTTTCCGAAATGTTTCCCTGTCCGGGCTTCGAGTCCCTTGATCGCCTCCTTGACCTGATCCCACATCCCTTCAGGGAAAACGCCTCCCTTGGCCAGAAAATCGTTGCATGCCTCGGTGGTGATGGTGAATCCGGGCGGAACCGGCACGCCGATCCGCACCATGTCGGCAAGGTTTGCACCTTTTCCGCCGAGAAGTCCTCTGACCTTGTCCCAGTCTCCTCCAAGGGATTTGTGGAGCTGATCGATTTCATCGAAGAAATAAATCCATTGGTTACTCATAGGGCGTCCTTTCTGAATGAAATATGATGGTCTCGCAAAAAGTCGCACTACCCCCGATTTTGGGGTTTTTCCGGGCCTGAGCATGGG
>CAZJXF010000238.1:0-2980 GCA_964549995.1 uncultured Desulfatirhabdium sp.
AATAACGTTGCGGTACGTTCCGCTCAAACAGCGGAGAACTTTGGACTGTCAAGTTAAAGAACATGAAATCATATTTTGACCCAGGCATCGACTACGAGGAGCTTATGGTAGATAGGAACGCTCCCCGGTGGCTTCAAGCTTTAAAGAAGTTCGGTTACTTGCCACAGTCAGCGTAGCCGAATCGTTCAGCCCAAAAAGATCGTTTTGCCATGCGCTGTTGGTGCTCCCGACAGTGAGAGGGAGGGTGTTCGCTAAGCGGAGCAGCATTTTCACGGTAAAGGATGCCGCTTTCGTATTGCGGGAAATAACCTCCTTCTGATAGGTTTTGACTGACAGGAACTTTTCAACTCTCTGTCTGTATGCGCGAACCCAACCGACAGGAAAGGATGTCCGATGAAATCGATTGGAGAAATGCTGGTCCGTGAAGAGGCGTTTTCCGAAATTGTCATGGGCAACACGGCCCTGGTCCGAGCGATGGTGGGGGCGGGAACGCGGGTGGTGACATCCTATCCCGGTTCACCCACCCCTGAAATCGCCGAGGCCATCGGATCGATCGCCCCCGAGAAACGCCCTTTCTACTTTGAATTCTCGACCAACGAGAAAGTAGCCACCGAAGTTGCTTATGGAGCCGGGCTGAATGGGCACCTGTCCACCGTATTCTTCAAGAGTGTCGGTTTGAATGTTGCGGCCGATACCTTTGTTCAGCTGAGCCTCATGAACATCATCGGCGGCATGGTGGTGGTGCTGGGGGATGATCCGGGAGCGAACAGCTCCCAGAACGAGCAGGACAATCGTCATATCGCGATGATGGCCTATACCCCTGTTTTCGAGCCGGCCTCACCGACGGAAGTCTATCGATTCTATAAGATCGCCGCTCAGCTTGCACGAGACAAAGCCATGCCGGTCATTCTTCGGTTGACCACCCATGTCTGTCACGCCAAGGAACGGGTGCATTTCGATATCTATCGTCCGCAACCGCTGGATCGTACCCCACGATTCGATCCAGCCAACGGCCCTTACATACCGATCGCATCTGCTGTCTTCCCCATGAAACGCAAGGCCCTCGAACGGCTTCAGGCGGTTGCATCCCTCGCCGATGCCGCCGATTGGCATGAGACCATCGATTGCGGCAATCCGGAACTGGGCATTCTGACGGCAGGACTTCCCTTCCTTTCCGTGATGGATGCCCTGCAGGGGGCGGTATCCCGCAGACCCGACATTCTCAAGCTCGGCCTGGTTTATCCAATCCCCCGGAAAGTGGTCGCCTCTTTCCTGAAGACCCATCGACAGGTTCATGTCATCGAAGAACTCGATCCGATTTTGGAGAATACCATCAGAGCCATCGCGCAGGAAGAGGAAATTCCCGTTCGTATTTTCGGAAAGATGCAGACGGAAGATTGGATCGGCGAATACACACCGGATAAGGTGCAACGAATCCTGAAAACCCGATGGCCCGAAATGTATGGTGATCCATTGAAGGAGGCGCCGCCATCCGTAGTGCAGGTTTCACAAACGCTTTCTCCCAGACCGCCTCAGCTGTGTCCGGGCTGCGGACATCGAAGCGCTTTTTATGCCATCGGAAAAGCGCTTCGGGAAAAGGACATTACCGTTGCGGACATCGGATGCCATACCCTCGGTTTTCTGCCGCCCTATAACATCGGTCAGGCGCTCCTGTGCATGGGGGCTTCGACGGGTATCGCATCGGGACTTTCGCTTTTTCAATCGGAGCGCAGGGTGGTTGCCTTCCTGGGGGATTCCACCTTGTTTCATGCCGGTCTTCCCGGTATTCTTAATGCCTTGTTCAACAAGCACCGGCTCACCCTGATCGTGATGGAAAATGGAACGACAGCCATGACTGGACATCAGGATCATGCTGGAAGCGGCCGGAATTTCAACGCACCAACCGATGCCGTCTCCATCCGCAGACTTCTCGAAGGCATGGGCGTTCAGCACATCTTCGAAACCGACACCTATCAACAATCGGTGTTAACGGAGCTGGTCCGAAAGGCACTCGACATCAATGCCTTCAGCGTCGTGATCGCCCGTCATCCCTGTATGCTGAAGTTCATGCGGGAAAAGCGCCGCAAACCAGGTTTTCAACGCATGCAGGTATCCATCGATACCGCCGTTTGCCGGAAACTTCATGAATGTGTGGCTCGGTTTGGATGTCCGAGTTTCCTTCGAGAGGCCGACGGAAGCGTTCGGATTCAAACGGATCTATGCATTGGAGACGGCAGCTGTGTGCAGACCTGCCCCGCCGGGGCAATCCGTAAGCCGGCTCTTGTACCGTCAACCGAAGCGTCGTAATCGTTCCATGAAGGAGGAGAAAAGATGGGATTCAATGTGTATCTGTGCGGTGTCGGCGGTCAGGGGATCGGGATGCTGAGCGAGGTTCTGCTTCGCGCCGCAGACCATGCCGGTTTACGGGTGAAGGCCGTGGATACCCATGGCCTGGCGCAGCGAGGCGGCATGGTGGTCTCTCATCTGCGGATCGGAGAGGACGTGTTTTCTCCACTGATTCCGGAAGGGCAGGCCGACCTTGTGATCGGTCTGGAAACGCACGAGGCCTTCCGGGCCTTGCAACGCATGTCGAAGCCAGGTTCAACCCTGGTGTATTACCAGGCGTGCTGGCAACCGCTGTCGGTTCGACTGGGTAAGGAATTATCCTTGACGGATGCCGCTATCCAACGATTGGCTCAGGAAAAACAGGTTTACGCGCTTGGCGTCCGACACCCGGAGCTTTCCGACAGCCGCATGCAGAACATGGTTCTTTTGGGTCAGATCCATCGCCTGGACCTGATTCCAGGCATATCGAAAGCCCATTATTTGGCTGCAATGGAAGACCTGATGGGAGAAAGCATGCTGGCGAAGAACCGGAAGGTTTTCGAGATGAACATGGCGGCAAAAGATGGGTGATGGGCTCGAAAAAAGTCAGTACATCTACAGTGAGCCGCATGGGGGCGGGCACACCTTTTTCGCT
>CAZJXF010000239.1:0-2916 GCA_964549995.1 uncultured Desulfatirhabdium sp.
AGTTTATCCGATGCAACGAAAAAGGCGTGTCTCCCCCCATGCGACTCGGATGAGTTTTTTGGACTTTTTGCGAGTCCATCAGAAATGACGGCCGAAGGTTCATCCCCGGAGGCTTCCGGTTAGAACAAGGAGCGAGACCATTTTCCTGATATGGATCGCAATGCCGGCTGTGACATCCAACCGAAGGTAGCTGCGATTTGTATCGAAACGGGAGGGAACGATCCGTGAAAGAATGGACAGGCAGTTTTGTGGTGTGCATCACCCCGATGACGGAGGAGCAGGAACTCGACGAACAGGGGTTGAAGGACAACCTCGAGTGGTACATCGAAATGGGTGCAGCGGGCGTCTGCTGTTGTGGAAGCACGGGGGAATTCGCCAGCCTCACCAAGGAGGAGCGTCTTCGTGTCGCCCGGATCACCGTCGATCAGGTGAAGGGACGGGTTCCGGTGCTGGTCGGAACAACGGCCGAAACCACTCGGGATACGATCGCCTATACGCGGCATGCCCGGGAGATCGGCGCCGACGGTGCGCTGATTCTGCCTTCCTATTACTGCAAGCCCTCCGAAAGGGAGATTTATGAACATTTTCGGGCGATATCGGAGGCGGTCGATCTTCCGATCATGCTCTACAACAACCCGCACACCAGCGGCATCGACATGAGCGACGAGCTCATCGTCAAGATTTGTTCTCTGAAGCATATCAAGTATGTAAAGGAGTCCTCCGGTGAAATCCGCCGGGTCCGGAACCTGCTGCGGCTCTCCCGGGGATCGATCCGCATTTTCTGCGGTTCCGACGATCTTGCGCTGGAATCCTTCTTGATGGGTGCCACAGGCTTTATTTCCGTTTTCGGCAACATCGTTCCCGATCTTTCCCAGCGATTGTTCACGTTGGTCCAGGAAGGGGATATCGCTGGCGCCAAAGCCCTCTACGAGCGCTTGTTGCCTTTGTGTGAACTGATTGAATCCTCCGGAAAATTCGTCCAGGTCGTCAAGGCGGGGGTCGGGAAAATCGGAAGGCCGGCCGGCCCGTGTCGGCTGCCCAGGCTTCCGCTTTCCCAGGCCGAGGACGAAGCCCTCGAATCCGTTTTACGCGATATGGGTCTGTTGTCATGCTCGATTCCTGCAAACACCTGTCCATAACCGTCGACGGTGTTCGGCTGTCGGCGCAACCGGGGCAAACCGTCGCACAGGTTCTGATCGCATCCGGAAGGATGGATTGCAGGACCGCACAGGGGGACGATGCCCGGGGCATTTTCTGCGGCATGGGGATCTGCGGAGAATGCCGTATGATTGTCGATGGCGTTCCGAATGTGCGGATTTGCCAAACGCTCGCTGAGGACGGCATGGTGGTTCGTCGTCAGGAGGACGATGCCTTCAGCCGGTGGGAGCCATGAATCCGATGATCGATGTCGCCGTCATTGGAGCAGGGCCCGCCGGTATGGCTGCAACGATCGAGACGGCTGCCCGAGGGCTTCGTGTCGTTGTGATCGACGAGCAAGCCCGGATCGGTGGGAAGATCGGAAGCGCCGTTTCCACAGCCTCGGGAAGTTCAAAGGGGGCGGCCTTCCGTGTGGAAAGGATGAAGGAACGGTTCCGGAAGGCGCTTCAAGGGCACGGGAACCGGATCGAGTGTCTTTTGGGAACCCAGGTGTGGCACATCGACGAAGACCATCGGCTCTACCTTTACTCCATTCAGCATTCGGGCGGGCAAGACCGGGGACCGTCTTTGGTGAAAGCCCGGGCGGTCATCCTCGCTCAGGGTGCCATCGAACGACACATCCCCTTTCTCGGCTGGACCACCCCGGGCGTTCTGGCCGTAGGCGGCCTGGGCCTGTTCGTCAAGCAAGGCATTGTCCCCCGAAAACGCATCTGGATTGCCGGAAGCGGCCCGTTGCAGCTCGCCCTGCTTCACGATTTGTGCGCTGCGGGTCATCCGCCGGAAGGTCTGGTTCTACCTTTCTCCCGTTCCGAGATGATCGATTGGGGGGTGCGTTCGTTGCCCTGGATGGGCCTTGAGCGCATGCGCCTTCTGGCAGCCCTTGCGGTCGAACGGATGCGATGGAAGATACCGGTGTATTTTCGAACGGTTGTCGATGCCGCTCATGGATCGGATCGCCTCACCGCCATCGACCTTCGGTCCGTTGACAGCCAATGGCGGTTTTTGCCGACGCGTCAGTCCGGGATGTCGGCCGATATCCTTGCAGTAGGCTATGGGCTTGTTCCCTCGTGTGAGCTGAGCCGAAGATGCGGCTGTCTCCATGTATGGGATGCGCATGCCGCCTGCTGGAAACCGCTTCGGGATCGGTGGCTGGAGACCTCCGTACCGGGGATCTGGAGTGTGGGCGACGGGGCCGGGATTGTCGGGTACGAGGCATCCTGGCTGGAAGGTCGAGTGGCCGGGATTGCCGTCTGTGCCGTCTTGGGTAAGATTCCCTCTGCTGTCGCCGATCGCTCTATCGCCGTCCTTCGCAGGCGGCTTGCTCCTTTTCGGCGGATGGGAAGGTGGATCGAGGCCGTCTCGAAACCCCGTTGCGGCATTTGGGAAATGATTCCGGACGATACGATCGTCTGTCGGTGCGAATCGGTTCGAGCGGGGGACATTCGGGAGGCTGTTGCGAACGGTGCTTCGGACATCGGGGAGATCAAGCGAAGAACCCGGCTCGGCATGGGGCATTGTCAGGACCGCATCTGTTCCCAGAGTGTTCAGGAGCTTATCGCCCGGTATCGAAAGGCACCGATCGAAAGGGAAATGTTCTTTCCCCGGATTCCGGCACGGCCGGTTCGCTTCGAAGACATGGCGTGCCCGCCTCCGTGCTCAGGCCCGGAAATACCCGAAAATCGGGGGTAGCGCGACTATGGTTTTTGCCGGGCCTGAGCATGGGGGGAGATACGCCTTTTGATGTTGCATCGGATACTT
>CAZJXF010000240.1:0-2766 GCA_964549995.1 uncultured Desulfatirhabdium sp.
TTGTGCTCCCTCGGCATCTGGTCACCGAAGAATTTTTCGAAGAAATCGTTGAAGCGGTCATCGTTTCCAAACGGATTCTGCCCGAAATGCCGAAATACCCTTCCGCCGCCGGACACGATTTTTTCCGTTCGGATGTTGACAACGCCTGCCCCCACCTTTTCCGCAAGCGCACTGAAATTCTGCGGGACCATGACCACATCCGATGCGAGCACGGCCTGTCCACCGAAAAGAAGACCAGCCATCAGCACCATTCCGGCCGCAACGATCACCTGAAATTGGATGAACCGATTCTTCGCAATCCTCATAACCACACTCCTTTCTGAAAAAGACCCGCCTGACAACACCCCGAACCACACCAAGCTTTCCCAAGCCGGGCTTCCAGGAGAATAATCCCAAAACCCGGTTCGTCAAGAAACGGGTTTCCCATATGGAAGTCTTTCAACCCCGATCAGGAGGTCTCTCGGACGTAAATGATGCGCAGGTCGTAGAGAATGCTCCTCAGCATGGAGGCTTCATCCGACGTCAGGTTGCCCCGGGTCTTTTCCTCCAGCATGGAGAGAACATCGATGGTTTGTTTGGCAAGAAGCAGGTTTTTTTCCCGTTTTCCGGTGGATGGATCGGCGATGATGCCCAACTGGGTGAGTGCTGCGGAATTCAGCGACACGATGAAGGTCGAAAAGGTAATGACGGGCAGCGTTTCGGCAAACCCCTCCGGTTGCTGTTTAGAGGTCGTATCGGACATGGCATCTCTCCTCAGAATGGCTGCAGCCGGTATGTCGAAGGGACGAACGGCGTTTTTCTCCTGAAACCGATGCCGCCCGAAATGAACCTTCCGGCCGGCATCGGATAGGCAATCGGTTGGACGCAAACTCTACCGATCAGAACTCGAGCGGTATGACCTTGTTGACCGAAGCCAACCCCCGCAGTTCTTCGATGACATGCTGCGGAATGGGGGTATCGGTGCACAGGAAAATGATGTTGCGGTTTCCTTCCTCTTCTTGGCCGACCTGCATCCTGCCGATGTTGATGGCATGTTTGCCGAGAGTCGTACCGATTTCGCCGATCGAACCGGGTCGGTCGATGTTGTGAATGAGCGCAAGATGCCCCTTGGGAATCATCTCGAGCCGGAAGGTGTTGATCCGGACGATTCTCGTATCGGTTTTTCCGAACAGTGTACCAGAAACGGTGTTGGTCATTTCCGAGGTGACGCACCGCATCGTGATGAGGTTCAGATAGTCTTCCGATTCGGAACTGGTTGTCTCCATGAATTTGATGCCCCGTTCCTTGGCGATCATCCGAGCATTGACGAAATTGACATCGTCCTTGACGACCGGTGCCAGAAGCGCCCTGAGCGCTGCCGTAGCGACGGGGCTCATGTCCATCCCCTGAAAATCACCGGCGAATGCGATCTCGACTTCTTTGAGCGGGCCGTGAATCAGCTGGGACTGCAGTTTTCCGATCTGATCCCCGAGAGAGAGGAAGGGACTCAGCCGTCGGAGAAGCTCACCGGTGATGGACGGCACGTTGACGGCATTGCGGATGGTGCCGTTCTGCAAGTAATCGATGATTTGTTCGGCGATCGCCACAGCCACATTCGTCTGGGCTTCGAGCGTGGAAGCACCGAGATGCGGGGTGCAGATCAGGTGTTCGAGTTCGAAGAGCGGGGATTGTCCGGGCGGTTCCGTTTCAAAGACATCGAGCGCAGCACCTGCGACCTTCCCGGATTTCATGGCCTCGTACAGATCGGCTTCGTTTACGATGCCGCCCCGGGCGCAGTTGATGATCATGACGCCGGGTTTCATCTTGGCGAAGGCGTCCTTGTTGATGAATCCGATGGTATCCTTGAGCTTGGGCACATGAACGGTGATAAAGTCGGAGGTTTGATACAGGGTATCGAGCGACACCGCTTCGAACCCGGCCTTTTCGATCAACTCATGGTTGACGAAGGGATCGTAGACGATAACCCGCATCTTGAGCCCTCGGGCGCGATCCGCCACAATGGAACCGATCTTGCCGTAACCGATGACACCGAGGGTTTTTCCGCAGATTTCACGACCCTGGAGATTTTTCTTTTCCCATCGGCCGGCCTTGAGCGATGCCGTTCCCTGGGGGATATTCCGGGTCATGGCCATCATCAAGGCGATGGCATGCTCGGCAGTCGTCACCACATTGCCGCCGGGGGTATTCATGACGATGACCCCGTGCTTGGTGGCAGCGGGGATATCGACATTGTCGAGTCCAATACCCGCCCTACCGATCACTTTCAAGTTCTTGGCCGCTTCGATGACATCGGCCGTCACCTTGGTGGCACTGCGGATGACCAACGCGTCGTAGTCGCCGATGATCGCCTTGAGTTCATCGGGTTTGAGTCCTGTCTTGACATCTACGGCAATACCTGACGCATTTCGGAACAATTCGATTCCTGCTTCCCCCAGATTGTCGCTGACCAACACCTTTTTCATGAACCCGTCTCCTTGAATTGATTGTATCTTCGGATAGAAGTCCGCTATCGCAGCAGACCATGCCGCTTCTCGGCTTGAACGGCTATGTTCCGATTTTTAGCGACCCAAACGTCCGGCGCTTTCCTTATCTTATTGGATCTCGCATTGCAAGGGATTCTCCGATCCAGTTGGATGAACCGACAAAACGATTTCCCTCTAATGGCCTTGTTGAGAACCCATCCATCTTGATGGTCTCGCAAAAAGTCTCCACCTCCCGATTTTCTTCCAATGCCGGGCTTCCAGCAGGAGGGCGGGTGGTGTTTTG
>CAZJXF010000241.1:0-2759 GCA_964549995.1 uncultured Desulfatirhabdium sp.
GTCTTGGTGCTCACTTGTAACTCCTTTGCGTCAAGTGGACGTTTTCAAAGACAAGCGGTTCCTTGTGGAAGATCGGCTCGTTGTCCACGCCTGCATATTCCCACGCTGCGACATGACAGAAGTTCTCGTCGTCGCGTTTGGCTTCGTTTTCCTCCGTCTGGAAGGCCTCGTTGAAATGACCGCCGCAGCTCTCCCGTCGGGCCAGGGCATCGATGATCATCAGCTCGCTGAATTCCAGGAAATCGGCCACCCGACCGGCCCGTTCCAGGCTCTGGTTCAAATCGTCGTTCCTGCCGGGAACCAGAACATTCTCCCAGAACTCGGCCCGCAGCTGTTGGATCATGATCCGGGCCTTGGCAAGCCCTTCGTCGTTTCGGGCCATCCCGCAGTAATCCCACATGATGCGGCCGAGCTGCTTGTGGAAATCGTCCACCGTTCGCCTACCCTGAATGGCGAGCAATTTGTCGATCCGGGCCTTTGCGGTGGCCTTCGCTTCGCGGAAGGCCGGATCGTCGGCACCGACCTTGCTTAGGGGCGTCGACGCCAGATAGCCGCCGATCGTATAGGGGATGATGAAATATCCGTCTGCAAGCCCCTGCATCAGGGCGCTGGCACCGAGGCGGTTCGCCCCATGATCCGAGAAATTGGCTTCCCCGAGGACGAAAAGACCGGGGATGGTGCTCATCAGGTTGTAATCCACCCACAGACCACCCATCGTATAGTGAACGGCCGGATAGATCATCATTGGAGTTTCATAGGGATTCTGCGCCGTGATCTTCTCATACATCTGGAAAAGGTTGCCGTATTTCTGGGCGATGACTTCCTTCCCGTCCCGTTTGATCGCGTCCCGAAAATCGAGGTAAACGGCAAGCCCGGTTTCACCGACACCCTTTCCCATGTCGCATTGCTCTTTGGCGTTTCGGCTCGCCACATCCCGGGGAACCAGGTTTCCGAAACTCGGGTACTTGTTTTCAAGATAATAATCCCGTTCGGATTCCGGGATATCGTTGGGATTCCGTTTGTCTCCCGGCTTCTTGGGAACCCAGACCCGGCCGTCGTTCCGAAGGCTCTCGCTCATCAGGGTCAGCTTCGATTGGTAGTCTCCATGAACGGGAATGCAAGTGGGATGAATCTGGGTGAAGCAAGGATTGGCAAAAAACGCCCCCTTTTTGTAAGCACGGTAGGTGGCCGAGACATTGCTCGACATGGCGTTGGTGGACAGGAAAAAGACATTTCCATAGCCGCCCGTCGCCAGAACGACGGCATCCGCCGCATGGGTTTCGAGCTCGCCGGTGACGAGGTTCCGGGTCACGATTCCCCGGGCCTGGCCGTTCACAAGAACGAGGTCAAGCATTTCTCTTCTGGGAAACATTCGGATCTTTCCGGCTGCGATCTGGCGGCTCATGGCGCTGTAGCAACCGAGGAGAAGCTGCTGCCCTGTCTGCCCTCTGGCATAGAAGGTCCGGGAGACCTGAGCCCCACCGAAACTGCGGTTGGCAAGCTGCCCGCCGTATTCGCGGGCAAAAGGCACTCCCTGAGCTACGCATTGATCGATGATGTTGACGCTGATCTGAGCCAGACGGTAGACATTGGCCTCCCGTGCCCGAAAATCGCCTCCCTTGATCGTATCGTAGAAGAGGCGCCAAATGCTGTCTCCGTCGTTTTGATAGTTTTTGGCGGCGTTGATCCCCCCCTGGGCGGCAATGCTGTGCGCCCTTCGAGGAGAGTCTTGAATGCAGAAGCTCTTGACGTTGTATCCAAGCTCTGCAAGGGAGGCCGCTGCAGCCCCCCCGCCCAACCCGGTGCCAACGACGATGATTTCGAATTTGCGCTTGTTGGCCGGATTCACCAGTTTGAGTTCGAAGCGATGGCGGTCCCATTTTTCGGCCAGCGGGCCGCCTGGAATTTTGGCATCTAACATGATAGGCTCCTCTTGCTTAGGCAATCAGGGAAACATACACCGGAATGAAACCGAAACCGATACCGACGATCAGGCTGAAGAGGATCGACAGCAGACGGATGGCCGGCATGTATTTGGGATGGTTGGCACCGAGGGTTTGAAAGGCACTCCAGAATCCGTGACTGACATGAATGGCAGCCACCACCATGACCAGCACGTAGAGCCCGACATTCACGGGATTCCGGAAAGAAGCGGAAACAATTTCAAAAATCGTACGGGTCGTCTTGTCCACAAAATGGAACTGAAAGAGATGGAAAAGGACGAAGGCCAGCAGAACAAGCCCCGTGTATGGCATCGTGGCCGATCCGATCGTCCTGCCGCCTGCAGAGGCATTCACTTGATATCGTTCGGGTCTGGCGCTCCAATTCTGATAGAAGAGCACCAGCCCACTGACGATATGCACCAGTGCAAGGAAGAGCAGACCGAACTCGGCAACGGTCAGCAGCGGGCCGAGGGAGTGCAAATGGCTTGCATAAGCATTGAATGCATCCTTCCCGCCATAGATGAAGAGGTTTCCGGCAAGATGGGCCGCCAGAAAGCCGCAAAAGCACAGGCCGCTGACCGCCATCATGAGTTTCTTGCCGATTGAAGATCCGAACGTCCGAATGAGCCAGTTCATTCCATTTTCCTCCTTTGTCGATGACACGTTAAGAATCGATATCGCTTCATCCCGAAAGAGTTGACGTTATAAAAGGAATTGAGACAATGTCAAGAAAAAGAAGTCGCCATTTACCGATTTCCACTCAATGTCGGGCTTCCAGCAGGAGGGCGGGTGGTGTTTTGCGAAGCAGCGGAAACG
>CAZJXF010000242.1:0-2754 GCA_964549995.1 uncultured Desulfatirhabdium sp.
TGATTGCCGACCTTGATGGAACGAAGCGGTTCGATGGCCTCGATCTCACCGATGTCGCCGATCATTTCGGCAGCCTTCAGTCGGACGCGGGCAGGCTGGCTCGCATCGATCAGAATGGCCATGATCGTCTGGCTGTCCTTGGAGACGTAGCACTCCGCCAGAATGGAGAACCCTTTCTTGATGTTCTCTTTGAGCACTTCCCGTTCCAGCAGCACCTGATCGTCGATGATCTGACCGGTGGCACCGACGGGACTGAATACGGGCATCATTTCGAACTGTTCGGTCCCGGGGTAGTTCATGCAGCGGTAGCTCGCATGATGGTTGTAATTCTCCTTCAGGTTTTCCCAACCCGACGTATACAGGGAACATTCGTCGTTGAAACAGACATACAGATAGGGAACCCCCCATCCGAGTCCGTCGCTGAAGGTGAAGGGCGGGACTTCCCAGAGGGACATGGGTTGATGACAGTGGGGGCAGAGCGGTTTGGCCTGAGACATGATCCGCTCCAATACTTCTTCTCTCGTTTCGATAGCCATGATTGCTTTCCTTTCGTAAGAAACCGGCAATTGCGCCCTTGCCGGTGCATGATGAATGTCGGGTCGACTCGTATGGGGTGAACGTAAGCGTATTTGAGGGGTTTGTCAATGGAATGCCCTGAGATTCGTCAGGGGATGAAAGGACGGTTCATGAACATCCGGTTATCCATTCCCATCCATCCCTTTTCCCTATTTCCTAAAATCCGAATTGTCACGATAGAATGAACTATCCATCCATGTTGTTGAAATCCTCCGATCACCTGATCTATTATCAATTCCACCACTTGAATGCATTTGCGGGCCTCGCTCACGGGGTGTTCACCCGAAAAGGGGGTGTCAGTCAGGGGCCGTATGAGAGCCTCAACGTGGCCATCCTCAATGGGGACCGGGTGGCGGATGTCCTCGAAAATCGAAGCCGAATAGAAAGAGCCCTTGGTGGCGATGTGCGGCTCATCTGTTGTTCCCAAGTGCATGGAGACGGGGTATATGTCCTTTCACGGGAGGATATCGCTTCGCCCGATGAACGGCGCATCGTTGCCGATGCTCTTGTCACGGACATGCCCGGCCTGGCTCTCGTCATTCAGGTGGCCGACTGCCAATCCGTTCTCCTCTTCGATCCCGAGAAACGGGTGATCGCAAATGTGCATTCCGGGTGGCGGGGCAGCATTGCCAATATCGTCGGGAAGACGGTTCGCACGATGCAGGAGCGTTTCGGATCCAAGCCCGCGGGTATTCGTGCAGGCATCGGTCCTTCCCTGGGTCCGTGCTGTGCCGAATTCATCCACTATCGCACCGAAATTCCCGAGGTGTTCTGGACCTACCGGGTCGACGATACCCATTTCGATTTCTGGCGGTTGACCCGAGATCAGCTGATGGCCGAAGGGGTTCCCGAAGCCCATATCCAAGACAGCGGCATGTGTACCCGTTGCCGCAACGACTTGTTCTTTTCCTATAGAAGGCAGAAGGTGACCGGGAGGTTTGCGGCCGCCATTCTCCTTCGGTAAACCGGGAGTGTTCCGTGATACTCGAACAAGCGACCGTCCTGTGGAATCTCGAAATCAAGTCCAATGCCTTCAAGATGGCGTTGAGTTGCGATCCCGCCTACCGACATGCCGTTCCCGGCCAGTTTGTGACCCTCCATCTGGCAGACCGGTGCAACGTTCTGCTGCGGAGGCCGTTCTCCATTCACCGGGTGTTTGAGGCCAAGCCGGAGCAATGGGCCATCGAAATCCTCTACAAGGTCGTCGGTCCGTTCACCCAGGCGCTGACATTGATTCCGGAAGGACATTCCATCAGCCTGATGGGCCCCCTGGGAAACGGCTTTCACGTTCCTCGGGAGGCGAAGACCGTGTATCTCGCCGCAGGCGGGGTCGGGGTTGCCCCCATGCGCTTCTTGATGGACGATTGGGTGGCACAGGGTCGGGAAACGATGGATGTGGTGCTGTTTTTGGGAGGCAGAACACGGGAGGACATCCTGTGCGAAGCCGATTTTCGCAAAATGAACGTAGAAGTCGTCGTCACGACGGATGACGGCAGTTACGGGGATCAATGCCTGCTGACGACCCCACTCGAGGAGCGGGTTCAGCGAAAACGCCCGGATATCCTTTTGGCATGCGGGCCGAAGGGAATGCTGGCCTGTGTGGCAGGGATCGCTTCCCGTTTCGGGGTTGCCTGCCAGGTTTCTCTGGAAACGATGATGGCCTGTGGCATGGGGGTGTGCCTGGGGTGTGCTCTGCCGGATGCCGCCACTCCCACGAAGATGCTGCATGCCTGCATGGACGGGCCGGTGGTGAATGCGGAACGTGTGGTATGGTAAAAGGAGAGAAAATATGATGATACGACGGAAGCGGATCGTGCAATGGGTCATCGGGTTGATGCTGGTTGCTTTTATGGCGGCATGTGCATCGACACCCTCCCAATCCAGTGCGGGTGAATTCATCGACGACTCGGTCATCACCACCAAGGTGAAAGCCCTTTTGGCTGCAGAAAACCTGCTCAAATCGTTCGAGATCGGGGTGGAAACCTACAAGGGTACCGTTCAGCTGAGTGGGTTTGTCGGATCCAAGGAAGCCGTCCACAAAGCGGAACAAATCGCCCGAAGTGTCCAGGGGGTTAAGGCCGTTCGAAACGATTTGATCGTCAAGTAGGCTTTGATGGACTCGCAAAAAGTCCAAAAGACTCATCCGAGTCGCATGGGGGGAGACACGCCTTTTTCGTT
>CAZJXF010000243.1:0-2733 GCA_964549995.1 uncultured Desulfatirhabdium sp.
CCGCAGCACCGGTTTTCCGCATCCGTCGCAGTGCAGCACCCCGATCCGGGCATAGAGCAGCTTCAAATAATCGGTGAGCTCGGTCATCGTTCCGACGGTGGATCGGGAGCTTTTCACCGGTGCCGCCCGATCCACGGCAATGGCAGGAGGCACGTTCTCGATGAAATCGACATCGGGCCGGTCCATCCGATCCAGAAACTGGCGGGCATAGGCCGAAAACGTCTCGATGTAGCGCCGCCTGCCTTCGGCATACAGCGTGTCCATCGCAAGCGACGTCTTGCCCGAACCGCTCAGCCCCGTGATGGCCGTCAGCTTTCCGATGGGAATGTCCACATCGATGTTCTTCAGGTTGTTCTGCCTGGCCCCGCGAATGCAAATGGCCTCGGGGATATGAGGTATCATTGAACCGCTTCCTTCAAACGCCGGATCCAGTCCCAGGAAAAACCCTGAGGCATGCAGGGGAAGACGGCATTGTTCGTATAGATGGGGTCATCTGCCAACGGATACCGCGAAACCGCACAGGCTCTCTCCCACAGGGCCGTATGCGGGATGGGCGTATAATAGGCCGGAATGGGTGTCAAACCCGCAGCCTTCACGGCCCGAATGGCCTGCAGCACCTCGCCTTCGGATTGATCGGGACAGCCCGCCAGCAGATAGGCTCCGAGCTGGTGCCTTTCGAAACCGGCCTGCAGCAGGCTTTGGGCCGCCCGGACGAAATCTTCGGCCTGCACCTTGACATCGAAGGGACGATCCGCTCCGAAGAGGGTCGTTTCAAGACCCAACCGAATGGTCTTGAAACCCGACCGAAAGAGGAGATTCGCCGTTTCGGAGTCGATTTCCCGAACGTGCAGGGCGTTGGGCGTATGAAAGCGGATCCGGCGATGCAGCCCCGAGCGGATGACCGCCTCGAGAAGCGGCAGGGCATGATGGGCTGCATCGATCAGAAAGGCATCGTCGTAGAGCACGAAATCGCAGATCCCGCGGGTATCGTGCCAGAACCGGATTTCCGCAAACACGGCATCGACCGGTCTGCGCCGAAAAACCGGATTCAGATAGGACGATGCACAATAGGCACAGGAGAAAGGGCAGCCCGTCGTCGTCAGGATCGGAACGAAAGGCAGCACAGGCACGAGATCGAAGGCCGGAAGGGGCTCCGGATCGTCTTCAGGCGCGTCCTTAAAGGGCGCCCCTGTCATTTCCGCAACGAGCGCCGCAGCATCTTCCCCGACGGGATGATCCACCACCCGATCGGCACCGCTCGTCGCCCGGGCGTGTTCCGGGCATAGCCTCGCATAAATCCCACCCAAAACGATAGGCACATCCCCGAAGGCGGAGCGAAGCTCCTGGATGGTCTCGATCACCCCCGGATACCAGTAGGTCATGAAAGACGTCACCAAGACGACGTCCGGACGGGTCATGGAGGCAAGGTCTCTTCGGACGAGCTCGGGAGGCACCCCGTAGCGGCAGAACCGCCGGGGAACATCCGAGAGAGCAGCAGGCTTGGGGATGGGCTGCTTTGGATAAGGCCCCCGCCCATAGCGCAAGGAAGGATCGGTAGACGGCAGGCCCGGATGGAAGCGGTTCACACAGTCGAGCAGGGTCACCCGAGCCCCGGCTCGCCGCAGCCGGGCGCCGATCTGCAGCAACCCCAAGGGCCTCGCCCAAAAATCGTAGGCCGCCACATCGTGAATCCAGGGATTCACCAGCAACACGGTTACAGGGTCGGAGAGGATCACGACAAAACGGCAGATGGGGCAGCGGACGGAGGATCTGAGAAGGCATCCTCCGGGAAGTAGGTCATGGAGGTCTTTTTCATTTCCCGGCGGCTGAACAGCAGAATGTAGGTATCTACCCCGGTTTGGCGGGAGACGGCTTCGGCAATGGCCCGACAGTCGTCTTCGTTTCGGGCGTGGATCATCGTGTAGAGGTTGTAAGGCCAGCCGGGGGCCGGATCCCGCCGGTAACAGTGGGAGATTTCCCGATATTGGGCCATGGCGCGCCCAACGGCTTCCACCCGATCCTCCGCCACCTGCCAGGCCGTCATGGCGTTGGCTTCGTAGCCGCTTTTCTGGTGGCGAAGCGTTGCCCCGAGCCGACGTACGATGCCCCTCTCACACAGCCCTCGCAGGGTGTTCAAAAAAGTCTCCTCGTCGATCTGCAACCGCTCGGCCAAGAGACGATACGGCCTTTCGACGATGGGGATGTCGCTTTGAATGGCAAAGACAATTTTTTTCTCGAGTTCGTTTAGCATGGGTTTAATGGCTTCAAGTGATAGGGTTCAAAAGATGCGTAGTGGAAAAGCCTATAGGGGCGACCCAACAGGCTGCTCCTACGAGGTCAAACGTAGCCCCGCGTCCCGAGTTCCAGGATCGGCCATGAATGATAGCCTCGCAAAAGTATAGAAGTCTCATCCGAGTCGCATGGGGGGAAACACGCCTTTTTCGTTGCATCGGATAAACTCAGCCGCCCGAGCTCGTAAGGGCCGGGCATGTGGCCAGACTTCAACGATGGGTCATTGGGTATACAACAGCTTGTTATTCTACCGAATATGGACTGAATGCGCATGCCCGACCCAACGATCTCCGGCGGCTTCAAACAAGTATCCGATGCAACATCAAAAGGCGGTTCTCCCCCCATGCTCAGGCCTTGGGAGACCCCAAAGTCGCCTCTTACTGATATTCTTTCAATGCCGGGCTTCCAGCAGGAGGGCGGGTGGTGTTTTGCGAAGCAGCG
>CAZJXF010000244.1:0-2586 GCA_964549995.1 uncultured Desulfatirhabdium sp.
CGGCGGCTTCAAACAAGTATCCGATGCAACATCAAAAGGCGGTTCTCCCCCCATGTTCAGGCCCGTCAAGAACCATAGCCGGGGATGAAGCGAACTACGCTTCTTGCACTTTCATAATAAACCTTCGATATTCCACCATCTTGGAGAAGGCATTTACCGCCCGCTCGGGGGTTTCATAGAAGACGGCCTTGTAGGAGAAACCGGCGTTGCTGTACACCGTAAAATCCGTCGGTTCGGTCAGAAGACTCACACCGAAGATCGGTTTTTCATAGATGTGCATCAGTTCGATGATCCGATCGACATAGCGTTTCTCGAAATCGGCCATCGTCTGCTGCATGAGCTTCAAGAAATCTTCGCCGATACCGGGATCGGCGATGCGGATGGATTCGATCATCTTGTTGACCAGAATTCGGCGCCCCTTGATTCCCAGATGAATCACCGCATCACATTCGTCCCACTGAAGGAGCATTTCGATGATCTTCAAGGGAATGTCCAAGTCGTTTTCTCCGACGATATCGACAGGATTGGCCTTGCTCCAGTACGGCGGCAGGATGGTGTCGATGCGGCGAATCAAAGAATCGGGCAATCGGGGGACATCGAGACCGAATTCGGCACAGAGATCCGCAGTGACCACGCCCCAGCCGCCGCCGAGGGTCATGATGGCGGCCCGATTCCCCTTCGGAAGCGGAAGGGAAGAAAAGGCAGCGGACAGATCCAGAAGCTCCATTGGCCGCTCTACCTTCACGATGCCCGCCTGTTTGCACATGGCATTGAAGATGCGGCTGTCCGAGGCCATCGCACCGGTGTGGCTTGCAGCCGCCTGCATACCCGCCTGGGTCTGCCCTCCCTTCAACAAGACAATGGGTTTCTTCCGACCGACCCGTCGGGCACTTTCCATGAAGCGCTTTCCATTCTTGACACTCTCCACGTAGAGCATCACCGTCTGCGTCACATCGTCTACCTCAAAGGCATCGATAAAATCTTCGATCGTGACCATGCCTTCGTTTCCGGAGCCGCAGAAAGCGCGAATGCCGATGCCCTGATTTTCCGCGAATGCCAAGAGTTGCGTCCCCATATTTCCCGATTGAGCGACGACTGCCGTAGCGCCTGCGATGGGCCAGACATGGCTCCCCGTGCAGTACAACTGAATATGGGGATTGCAAATGCCCATGGTGTTCGGGCCGATGATGAGAATACCTGCCTCCTTGGCCTGTTCCATGAGCCGCTTCTCCAGCGCCTTTCCTTCCGGACCGGTTTCGGCGAATCCCGAAGAGATCAGCAGCACGTTGTGGATACCCTTTTGTTGAAACTCCGGAATCAAGGCAGGCACACCGGCTGCCGGAACCGTGACAACCGCCAGATCAATGGGGCCGGGAACTTCGGAGACGTTTCGATAGACCGGTCTTCCGGCGATCGTTCCCCCTTTAGGATTGACAAGGTAGATTTCTCCCGAATAGCCTCTGGCTGCAGCAATGCTGAAAAGTCTGTGTCCCCATTTTCCGATATTAGCGGAGATGCCGACAAAGGCGATGGAATGGGGATAGAAGAGTTTTCCCAACCGTTTCGGATCGACCGGCGGCTTGAAGCTCTCCTCCGGACATCCCTCCTGGCGGATGACGACAGCGTCGACGGCTAACACCCGTCCTTCGGGTGTTATCTTAAGCGGATTGATATCCACTTCTGCAATGGATGCATCTTCGATGGCAAGGCGGGAGAGACCCATAATCGTTTGAATCAGGGCGTTTCGATCGACCGGCCGCTCTCCGCGAAAGGCATCGAGCAGTTTTCGGCAGCGGATTTCCTGCATCATGTCTTCTGCGTCCGAAACCGTCAGCGGCGCTACCCGAAAAGCGACATCCGACAGCGCTTCCGTGTAAATGCCTCCCAGGCCGAACATGATGACCGGCCCAAACTGTGGATCCCGAAAGAGACCGACGACAAATTCGCGGGTACCGGTGATGAAAGGCTGAACCAGAAATCCTTCGAGGTCACTTCCCGCTCGATCGGCGATTCCTTTGGCTGCGGCAAGGACGGAGTCGTCATCGGAAAGGTTGACGCATACCAGGTTTCTTTCGGTCTTGTGAAGGAGATTTCGCCCGAGCCCTTTCAGAACGACTGGATATCCCATATCCCGGGACAAACGGAGTGCTTCTTCGGCGTCTTTGGCGATTGCCTCTGTAACCACCGGAATCCCATAGGCCGATAACAGGTGCTTTGAATCGTGTTCGTTCAAGGCGAAACGACAGGAGTTTTCATTTGTGCTGGATCCCATAATCCATTTCCTTTTTTCAGAAACCATATGATCTGGATGACCGAGCATCCGCCATGACGGATACCTCGATAAACAATAGGTCGCAATTGGGCATACTATCGGAATCCGCCTTTCCTTGTCAAAACCGAATTGCCCACGACTGAGGGATATGGTAGCATTTTCGATCTCTTTCCGAGACCATCGCTTATGATCGCTTATGATGTCCTCGCAACAAGTCGCACTATCTCCAGCTATGGTTCCTGACGGGCCTGAGCATGGGAGGGGGAAGGCCTTTTGATGCTGCAGCGGAAACTGTTTGAAGCCGCCGGAGATCG
>CAZJXF010000245.1:0-2564 GCA_964549995.1 uncultured Desulfatirhabdium sp.
ATCGTCATCGACGAGGTCCATACCTACCGCGGCATTCTCGGAAGCCACATGGCCTGGGTGATCCGACGGCTAATGCGTGTTGCAGCCCATTACGGCGCCTCGCCGACCATCGTCTGCTGCTCGGCTACCATCGATGATCCGGCCCGTTTCTGCAGCCGTCTTACCGGACAAGACATGCTTGCCGTCACCGAATCGGGGGCGGGACAAGGCAACCGCCACCTCGTCTTTCTGGATCCGGCCATCGGCATGTCTCAGGCCGCCATTCTGCTCATGAAGGCGGCCCTCCACCGGGGGCTTCGCACCATCGTTTATGCCCAATCCCGGGAAATGACCGAGCGCATCGCCATGTGGGCCTCCCAGCGTTCCGGAAAATACCGCCATCGGATCAGTGCTTACCGGGCGGGGTTTCTGCCGGAAGAACGCCGGGAAATCGAGGCCAAGCTTTGCTCCGGAGAGCTCTTGGCCGTCGTTTCCACCAGCGCGCTGGAGCTCGGCATCGACATCGGCTATCTCGACCTGTGCATTCTGGTCGGCTATCCCGGCACCGTCGTGTCGCTGTGGCAGCGGGCAGGCCGCGTAGGGCGATCCGGGCAGGACAGCGCCATCGTGCTGATCGGCGGAGACAACGCTCTCGACCAGTATTTTCTACGAAATCCCCAGGACCTACTCGAACGGCGGCCCGAGGCGGCAGTCGTCAATCCCCTGAACGCCGTGATCCTCGAAAAGCATCTGGTCTGTGCGGCAGCGGAGATCGATCTGCGGATCGACGAACCCCTCTGGGCACCCGAGGCCATCCAGTCGACCCTGAAAACCCTCGAGGCGGACGGAAGACTCCTGAAGAGCGCGGACGGCCGCTCTTGGATCACCGCAGCCCGCAACCCGCATCGGGATGTCGACCTTCGGGGAACCGGCATCAGCTGGATCATTCGAAATGAAAGGCGCATCGTCGGAACGATCGATGGGTTCCGGGTCTATCGGGAGGCGCATCCGGGCGCCGTTTACGTGCATCGGGGAAAGACCCATGTCGTGGATCGGCTCGATGCGGAAAACCGGGACGTGTGGGTTACGGAAAAGGAAGTCGGCTACTACACGCGCCCCCATACCCACAAGGAAACGGAAATCCTCGCAGTCGAGGCCGAAACCATCCGAAAGGGTATCCAGGCATACCGAGGAAGGCTCCGGGTCACCGATCAGGTGATCGGATACGAGAAATGGCGACACTCCCCGCATCGTCGTATCGAGGTGCTTGCCCTGGACCTGCCGCCTCTCACCTTCGAAACCGAGGGGCTGTGGTTCGTGATCCCCGAGGACATCCAGCAGGCCGTTGAAAAACAATTCCTGCATTTCATGGGCGGCATCCATGCCGTCGAACATGCGGCCATCGGGTTGTTTCCGCTGCTCGTCATGACGGACCGAAACGATCTGGGCGGTATTTCCACCACCCATCACCCCCATGTCGGCAAGGCCGCCGTATTCATTTACGACGCGGTTCCGGGCGGCGCCGGCCTCACGGCCCAGGCCTTCGACCGGATCGAAGATCTCATCGGGTACGTCCGCAAACAGATCGAATCCTGCCCTTGCGAAAACGGCTGCCCTTCCTGCGTACATTCCCCCAAATGCGGATCCGGCAACCGTCCGATCGACAAGGCTTCGGCCTTGTTCATCGTCAAGAAACTGCTCGAGCCACCTGCCCGAAAGGTCATCCTTCGAAAGAAAGGAGAGCCGATCCCCCGGAAAGCCGTTCCGGACAAAC
The DNA here is from genome assembly GCA_964549995.1 of uncultured Desulfatirhabdium sp. Classification (GTDB taxonomy): domain Bacteria; phylum Desulfobacterota; class Desulfobacteria; order Desulfobacterales; family Desulfatirhabdiaceae; genus Desulfatirhabdium. The sequence continues at coordinate 1,754 of CAZJXF010000245.1, forward strand.
CGGTCACATCCGAGCCTCAGCTTCGACCGATCGCCATAGGTACCAAGGCGAGGTTTTCGGAAGACGAAACCGCAGCAACGTCGATTTCCTCGGCTGGAACGGCAACCGCCACTGTCTCCGAGCCCGCTCGACATCGACAAGACAAGGCATTTCCGTCCGCGCAGCCCGATCCGACACCGATCCCAATCGATTTCCGGTACGGCGTTCTCGATATCGAAACCCAGTTCTCGGCGGATGAGGTGGGCGGATGGAACCGCGCCGAGCGGATGAAGGTCAGCTGTGCAGTGCTCTATGACTCCCGCTCGAACGAATTCGAAGCTTACCTGGAAGACCGGATCGATGCCCTGATCGATCACCTGATGGATTTCGATCTCATCGTCGGGTTCAACATCAAGCGCTTCGACTACCAAGTGTTGCGGGGCTATCGTTCCTTCGATTTCCGTCAGGTGCCCACGCTCGACATTCTCGAAACCGTGAACGGGTTTCTCGGCTATCGGCTGTCGCTCGATCACCTCGCCCGAGTCACGCTCGGCAAGGCCAAAACCGGCGATGGTATGCAGGCCCTGCGCTGGTGGAAGGAAGGGAAAATTCGCGAGATCGTCGAATACTGCAAGATGGATGTGGCCATCACACGAGACCTCTTCGTCTTCGGGCTGCAGAACCGCTATCTCCTCTTCCAGAACAAGGCCAAGAAGACCGTCCGCATTCCTATCGACTGGAAAACACCCCGGCCCGGCGGAGCGCATTTATGATGGTCTCGCAAAAAGTCCACAAGTCTCATCCGAGTCGCATGGGGGGAGACACGCCTTTT
>CAZJXF010000246.1:0-2557 GCA_964549995.1 uncultured Desulfatirhabdium sp.
GCGGCTGAGTTTTTCCGATGCAGCGAAAAAGGTGTGCCCGCCCCCAGGCGGCTCGTTGGGACTCACTGACTTTTTGTGAGTCCATCAAATTTCTTTCTCGGATACGGCTTGGTTCTTCCCGCTGTTTTTGGCACGATAGAGGGCCTTGTCCGCCCGTTCGATGAAGGATGCAACCGTATCTTCCCTTCTCAATTCACTGACGCCGATGCTGACCGTAAATCGCAGTTTCAATTCCGGTCGGCTTGGATCGATCAGGTATTGCTTGGCTGCCAGTGCGCTGCAAAGCTCTTTGGCCCGTTTGATGGCCTTCTTCAACGGCATCCCAGGTAGGAGAACCGCAAATTCCTCCCCTCCATAACGGGCAATGAAATCATCGCTTCGAAAAAAGCCCTTGCATTCGAGGACGAACCCCTTCAACACCCGATCCCCCGTCAAGTGACCGTACGTATCGTTAATTTTTTTGAAATCGTCGAGATCACACAACAGCAGCGACAGAGGCTCCCGCATCACGGCGTTTCGTTCGACACACCATTGAATCTTTTCATCGAAGGCCATACGGTTAAAGGCGCTCGTCAGCGCATCGGTGTTGGCTGCAGCCTGCACCTCTTCGAGATTGGATTTGAGGCTGACCACTTCTTTCGACAGCGTTTCGATCCGCTTCGAATCCCGCTGCTGCTTTTCCTGGATGATCTTCTTCATCTGGGACACTTCAACCTGGAGGCTTTCCTTGATCTTCCGAAGATCGTCGAGTTGCGTGATTGCCTCCATCCGGACATTTTGTTCGTAAATCCGGGAGTTGAACGTCTGGGTCTCCCCTATGAATTCCGTCAGGGCCGAACGCAGCAGTTCGATGATGTTCTTGAGTTCCTTTTCCTTATCGAACAGATAGGCCTTTTCCTTCTCGATAAAGGAGACGATCGAAAGTTTGTTCTCTTCGAGGGATCGGAGGATGTCCTTCTCGGATACATCTTCTTGAAGATTCGCGGCAATGGCGTCGATGGTTTTCTTATATCTGTCTGCGTCGATTTCGACGATATCCAGAGAAAATTCCTTCAGAAAAAACAGCAAAGAACGGGCCACATGAATGAGTGCAGCCACTTTTCCACGGCATTCATTCAAAACCTGCTGAAGCACTTCGATCGAGATTTCCGTTTTCGGTTTTTTTGTGAACAAACCCATTGCCTTTTCCTTATTTCACAATTCTCGTTCCATACGACTCGGATAGGCCTTCCGGACTTTTCGCCAGAACATCCGAGACAATCATATGATTTTCTGTTGAATCGCTCTCGCCTCGGCCACATAGCGGGCAATTTCTTCGGCAGACGATGCATCCATATTCTCAAAAGCCATACCAACTTGAATCTGGCCTGGCTCCTGGTTGACAACCCGAGTATTCGCCTGCAATTTCATGACCCCGCATTTTCCGGGCAAGGGGAAGGCGATATGAACGGTTTCGTTCACGGCCAGGCGAATTTCCTTTGGCAGCAACGGGTTGTTTGACATCCATCGGCATCCCCCTTCGCTAAGATCCACCACCATACCAGGCAGGGGAGCTTGTTCCGTCAAGAGCTGTGCGGGTATGTAACAATAGATTCTTTCCTTTTTCCGCAAGTTGATGGTTTCAAGACGATCGGGATAGCTCAAAAAAATCATGGGTAGCGGTTGAAACACGTTGCCTCGAATTGTCGATCGAAAGCCGAATACTTTGCCGTTGGAAATGTATCGCACAACGACCGAAACCCCTTCATTCATCAAATGACGAACTTGCGGAAATGCCATGGGTTTCGCGATCAGGATCTCATGGATATCCATTCCGATCAACGAAAACATGTGACGGGAAGGCTCATTGGGAAACTGGATATTCATCGCACTTCCCAGTTCAATGCTGAGCCTGATAGCTCCATTGGGTAAGCGACCGTTTGAATCCATGATTTCTTTGCTCCAGCTGCGATACCGACATCCTCACAACCCGGCGGTGAATTCGTCGGCCCAGGAAACGGCATCCCAGTACATCCCAGGAATGTTATCCAAGACGATATCAAAGCGAGAGGCCAGATCGAAGGTTTCGTTCCATGCCCCCATCTCATAGGCCTTGATAAGGGAAAGTCCATCGGTCATCCGTCCCTTTTTCCCCAACAGGGCATCTTGAATGTTGGAGGAAAGCGGGATTCGGGCCAGCACCTTTTCCATCGGCTCATCCATGATGCCGTCAATGACGGAAAACAATCCCATCAGAAACCACTCGGGGATTTCTTTCTTCAGCGATGGTTCCTGCTGGGCCAGAGAATCCGCCAACATTTCACAGAATTTTGCCCGAATCACCCCCGTTCGGATCAATTCGTTGGGTTTTCCCGAAGCTACATGGCTCATGACAATGATGGGAATGAAGCGCCGAATGCCTGCGTCCCCCAATCGCAGCAATGCCTGTCGAATCGAAGCGATTTCTCTTCCCCTGAAAAAATAGGCGGAGTTGATGTAGCGAAGCAGTTTGTAGGAAATGGTGACATCGTGAGCGATGATGCGTTCCACCTCGTCCAATCGCAACTCGTCTCGTGCC
>CAZJXF010000247.1:0-2547 GCA_964549995.1 uncultured Desulfatirhabdium sp.
CCTGCTGGAAGCCCGGCATTGGAAGGAAATCGGTAAGTGGCGACTTTTTGCGAGCTCATCAATCCTTATAACTTAAAACTTAATACTTAAAACTTAAAACTTAAAACTCCCCTTCGCCTGTTCTTCAACCAGCCCCGCAGCCATCTTCAAAGCATCGGAGAGATTCTCGGCTTGGGGTCCCCCGGCCTGGGCCAGATCGGGCCGTCCGCCCCCCTTTCCACCGACGGCTTCGGCAAGGGCTTGAACGAGCTTTCCGGCATGGAATCGATCGGTCAAGTCTTTGGTGACGGCCACGAGCAGCATGGCCTTCCCTTCATTCTTGGCGCCGAGGACCACGATACCGGAGCGGATGCGATCCCGGAGTCGGTCGGCCGCTTCCCGCAGAGCGGCAGGCGATTCGATGGCCACTTCCCGGACCAGGACGGAGACCCCGGCGATCGTTTGTACATCGTCCGCATCCTTACCGGAGCCGCCGCCTGTGGCGAGCTGCAGCTTGACGGTTTCCAGCTCACGCTCAAGGGTCTTCTGTTTTGCAGCCCATTTTTCGATGCGCTCGACAGCCTCCTCCGGTCGGCATTTCAACGCCTCGGCGCACTGCCGCAGGGTCCGTTCCGTCTGCTGTACGTAAGCGAGCGCGGCCTCTCCCGTCAAGGCTTCGATCCGCCGCACGCCGGCTGCCACACTGCCTTCGGAGACGATCTTGAACAGTCCGATGTTCCCGGTTCGATCCGTATGGGTACCGCCGCAGAGCTCCTTGCTGAAATCCGCCAGACTGATCACCCGCACCCGATCCCCGTACTTTTCTTCGAACAAGGCCATGGCCCCTGTCTTGAATGCTTCTTCCGCCGCCATCTCGACGATGGAAACGGGGACGTTGGCTCGGATGCCGGTGTTCACCCACCGCTCGACGGCCTCGATTTCCTCCGGCTTCAGGGCTGAAAAATGAGTGAAGTCAAATCGAAGCCTCTCGGCGCTGACCAGAGATCCGGCCTGTTTGACATGCTCTCCCAGAATGCTTCGCAGGGCGGCATGCAGAATGTGGGTCGCCGTGTGGTTGCAGGCGGTTGCCCTGCGGTTGGCCTCATCGACACGAAGCTCGACCCGCTGACCGACACGCACCGTGCCGCTATGAATCACGCCCTGGTGGATGATGATGCCGGTCGGATCCTTGATGGTCTGGGTGATGTCGATGCGAAGCGGCTTGCCGTCCGCATCTACGGCCTCGATGCACCCGCGATCTCCCATCTGGCCACCGGCTTCGCCATAGAACGGCGTCTTTCGGGTGACGATCTCGATCGGTTGGCCGCTCGACGCCGATTCGACGGGTTTCCCGTCGATGGCGAGAACGAGAACCTCGGATTCGGTTCGAAGCGTATCGTAGCCGACGAATTCGGGCCGAATTCCCTGAGAGGCCAGCTCTTTGTAGGCTTCCTGGGTGCCGGTGAAGCGCACCGTCGTTCGGGATTGGGCGCGCTGCTGCTCCATCGCTCGGTTGAAGCCTTCCATGTCGATGCTCAGGCGCTTGTCCCGCACCACATCCTGAACGATGTCGACCGGGAAACCATAGGTGTCGTACAACTTGAACACCACATTCCCCGGAACGGTGGTGAGACCTTTCTCCTGCATGTCGGCAAGGGTGTCTTCCAGAAGGCGCATGCCGTTGTCGAGGGTTTCCGAAAACCGCCGTTCCTCGTTTTCGATGACCGACGTGATGAAGGCCGCCGCATCCAGCAGTTCGGGGTAGGTGGGTTTCATGATGTCGAAAACGACGGATGCCGTTCGATGGAGGAACGGTTTGGTCAGACCGATATGGCGGCCGTAGCGGATGGCGCGACGCAGAATGCGCCGTAGCACGTATCCGCGACCTTCGTTCGATGGCAGCACACCGTCTCCGATCAGGAAAGCCGCAGCACGGCTGTGGTCTGCAATGACCTTCATGGCGACCCGGGTTTCGAAGGAGGAATCGATCGACAACCCGCTCAGCCGTTCGGTTTCTTCCAAAATCGGCCGGATAAGGTCGGTGTCGTAATTGGTCGGTACGTTCTGGACGATGGAAACGATTCGTTCGAGTCCCATGCCCGTATCGATACTGGGTTTGGGCAGCGGGGTCATCGTTCCGGATGCATCCCGGTTGAACTGCATGAACACGAGGTTCCAGATTTCCAGGTATCGGTCGCAGTCGCACCCGACGGTACAGTCGGGCTTTCCGCAGCCGTATTGCGGTCCTCGGTCGATCAGAATTTCGGAGCATGGTCCGCAAGGGCCGGTGTCGCCCATCGCCCAGAAATTGTCTTTTTCTCCAAAGCGCACAATCCGATCCGTCGGAAGCCCTACGACCTTTTGCCAGAGGTCAAAGGCTTCATCGTCGTTCAGGAACACGGAGGCATAGAGCTTGTCCGCCGGAAGGCCGTATCCGTTGGTCAACAGGTCCCAGGCGAATTCGATAGCCTTTTCCTTGAAGTAGTCTCCGAAGGAAAAATTGCCGAGCATCTCGAAGAAGGTGTGGTGCCGCGCCGTATAGCCGACGTTTTCGAGGTCGTTGTGTTT
>CAZJXF010000248.1:0-2460 GCA_964549995.1 uncultured Desulfatirhabdium sp.
CGGCCCTTACGAGCTCGGGCGGCTGAGTTTATCCGATGCAACGAAAAAGGCGTGGCTCCCCCATGCGACTCGGATGGGACTTATGGACTCGCAAAAAGTCGGATAGCACTGATCGTGAAAGTGCGGGATGCGTAGTGCGAAAGTGCGTAAATCAGTAGGGGCGACCCGCCAGGTCGCCCCTACGAGCCATCCCCAAATTCCTCTTGATAATACTCCAAAAATAAAATATCTTTTATATTATGAATAAACCATATTCAGAGGTGATCCATGGGAATTCAGGAACGCAAGGAACGTGAAAAAGAACGACGCAGACAACAAATTATTGTAGCCGCCAAGCGGGTGTTTTCCGAGAAAGGATTCAACAAGTCCACCATGGAAGACATCGCCAGCGAGGCCGAACTCAGTCCCGGCACATTGTATCTCTATTTCAAAAACAAGGAGGAGCTCTATGCTTCCCTTTCGCTTCGCATCCTGCAGTTTCTTCATATTCGGGTCGAACATGTCAACAATGAAACGGGTCTGACACCCGAACAGAAGCTGGATCAACTGATCGAGGCCATGTACGATGTCTATGCCTTCGACCCGTTGATCATCATCAATATGTTCCACCTGCAGTCTTCGGAAACCCTGAAAAACCTCTCGGAGGGGCTTTTGTCTCAGATCGAGGAGCTTTCCCGCAAGTCGATCGGAGCGATATCGAAGGTGTTCGAGGAAGGCATCCGGAAAGGGGTGTTCATCGACAAGCATCCCGTAGCGTTATCGGACATTTTCTGGTCGTTGTTTTCCGGGGTGGTGCTGTGGGAAGCCAGCAAGAAAATCATGGACGACAAGAAGGACTACCTGAAACCGACCCTCGACATCGCATTCGAACTGTTCAAACGGGGCGTCAAAAAAACCAGGGACGAAATCGCCTGAGGCTGTCGCATACCGCTTTCATGGCTTCCATCGGGCGGCTCTCCGATGACTGCATCCAATCATCAGCCGCCCCCGCCCTACCATCCGGCCGCCTTTCAGCGACCGCTCAACGTCTCCAGGAAGGCCTGAATCCGTGTCGAAACTTGCCCTTCCCCAATCATGCCCTCATCGACTTCGATACGCAGGCTGGGGATACCGGCTTCATCCAGTTTCCCCTTGATGTCCGGATAATCGAAGCCGTGGGGATCGCAAAACTTGAGGTGTACAAACACCACCCCTGCCGCATCGTATTCCTTGATTAACCCCATCAGATGATCGCCTCGCGCATCGAGCCCCCGATGTTTCGCAGGGCATGGGACACGCTCGAGGTACCATGCGGTGAGATTGGACCAGATGTCGCCGTTTTCTTCGACATTCCCACCCATGTTCCGCATGCCGGTACAGGAATCGTCTGCAACCACCCATCCGCCCGCATCTTCGATGATCCGATACAGGTCCGGAAAAGCACATTGACTTCCGGAGACGACGACCGCCGGGCGATCGGATGACCCGGTATTCGGTTCGGCAACCGCTCGTTCCCGAATCCAGACGTCCAGGCGATCGAGAAACACTTCCGGATCCAGAACCGAGGCCACCTTCAGAAGATCCGCGATTTCCCCGCTGGAAGCGGCAATCCTGCCTTCTTTTCGCCCGTTCATCAACAACCGTACCAGCTTGCGAACCCGGTTGTAGAGCACCGTTGCGTTCCGCAACCGCTCCGGGTCGAATGGACCCCCAACATGTGCGCTGAGGGTATCTGCAAATCTTCGGTAAAGGCTTTCGGCATAGGAACGGGCCGCCGGTGTGGTCAGCACGGCAGGCAGATCGATATCGATATGCTTGCCAGGCAGCCGATTCACCCGCCAGATGTCCGAAAGCCGTTGCATCGTATCGCAGGTATGGGGAAACACCATTGCGTCCAGAAAGTCGAGTCTGCCGCTCAAAGCATCATCGAGGATTCCCTTGGCAAAGCTGCAACAATACGGCTGCAGATGCCTGTCGGAAAGGTTTGATCCGGTACCGCTGCGCATGGGGATGCGAAACGGCAGCGCACCTGCGGCATGAATGATCTCCACCGGCGCATAGGTACAGGCATATCCGACAATCGGCCGACCGGTTGCAGATGCTTGAGCCATCCCCTCTTCGAGAGGATCGGCTGCAACTCGGGAAAAGAATTCTTCCGGTTTCACATGGTCACCCCTGGTTCTTCCATTCAGATGTCGTTATACCAAGGCTCTTCTTCGTTAAGTCCATCGCCGTTGCGGCATCACCTCCAATATCGGAGTATTTCCGGGCCTGAGCATGGGGGCAGGTGCACCGTTTGATGCTACAGCGAACAAGGTGTGCCCGCCCCCATGCGGCCCACTGGAGACGTATCGACTTTTGGCGAGTCCATCATGGTTTCGCCGCTTGCGGCGTTTCGGACAGAGGACGGTGAAGATGCTGGATTTCCCATCGTTTGTCAAGATAGTAGAGAATCGGCACCGTCATCCGGCTGAAGAGAAG
>CAZJXF010000249.1:0-2460 GCA_964549995.1 uncultured Desulfatirhabdium sp.
CTCGGGCGGCTGAGTTTATCCGATGCAACGAAAAAGGCGTGTCTTCCCCCATGCGACTCGGATGAGACTTGTGGACTTTTTGCGAGGTCATCATCTTTAAGACCATCGACCTTTTGACTCCCACCGTCCTTACCAACCCTGGTAGAAGCCCCCAACCATGACCCCTGAAACCAGCTTTCATATCGAGCGGATGCAGACGGCTCTCGAAGAGGCGAAAAAGGCCTTCTCCATCGGTGAGGTTCCCGTCGGTGCCGTATTGGTCGACGCCGATGGCCGCATGCTGACACAGGATGGGAATCGAACCATTTCGACTTCGGACCCGACGGCCCATGCGGAAATCCGCGTCCTGCGCCAGGCCGCACGCCTTTTGGGGAATTACCGGTTGTTAAACACCACGCTCTATGTTACGATCGAGCCGTGTATTATGTGCATGGGTGCCCTGATTCATGCGAGGGTGCATACGATCGTATATGGTGCGCCGGACCCCCGATGGGGTGCCTGCGGATCGCTCTACGATTTTTCCGTGGATGCCCGCTTCAACCATCACCCGGTAGTCCTTGGCGGCATCCTGGAGGAACCCTGCAGAAGGCTGATGCAGGAGTTTTTCCGAGAACGTCGGAATGCTGCGGACATCACACGGTAACCTTTCCCATCGATCGTAAGGAGAAGCTTGTGGCCAATATCGTCATTGTCGGAACCCAGTGGGGAGACGAAGGCAAAGGCAAAATCGTCGATCTGCTGTCGGAGCATGCGGACATCGTCGTTCGGTTTCAAGGGGGAAACAATGCCGGTCATACGATGGTGGTCAACGGTCAGCAGTTCATCAGCCACCTGGTTCCCTCCGGTATTCTTCAGAAAAAAGTCTGCGCCATCGGAAACGGCGTTGTCGTAGATCCGGAAGTCCTGATCGAAGAGATGACCTATCTGAAGGAAAGAGGCATCGATGTCGGCCCCGAGTTGCTCAAAATCAGCGACAAGGCCCACCTCATCATGCCTTACCACAAGGCCATCGATATCGCTCGCGAAAACAAGAAAGGCGACCGGAAAATCGGAACCACAGGACGAGGCATCGGCCCTTGCTACGAAGACAAGGCCGCCAGACGCGGCATCCGCTTCGTCGAACTGTTGGATACCGAATTGTTCACCGAAATGCTGGCGGAAACCCTCGATGAAAAGAATTTCTACCTGACCCACTACCTGAACGGCTCCCCGCTTTCTTTTGACGATATCCGGGACCGCTACTTGGGATATGCCGAGCGCCTCGCACCTCACATCACCCATTTGTCCGCATTCCTCTCCGAGGCCATCCGCAGCCGCCGCTCCATCCTGTTCGAAGGAGCTCAGGGGACCCATCTCGATATCGATCACGGCACCTACCCGTTCGTCACCTCCTCCAACACGGTATCGGCAAACGCCTGTTCGGGATCGGGGATCGGTCCAAGGGTCATCGACGGCGTCATCGGTGTGGTGAAAGCCTACACGACTCGGGTGGGACAAGGACCGTTTCCCTGCGAGCTGTTGGACGAAACGGGAGATCGTATTCAGAAGACCGGCTGCGAATTCGGTGCGACCACCGGCCGCAAGCGACGATGTGGATGGTTGGACACCGTGCTGCTCACGAACGCCGCCCAGCTGAACAGTTTGACGGGATTGGCCATCACCAAGCTGGACGTGCTGGGCGAGCTCGACACCCTGTGCATCTGCACCGGATATGAGTACCGGGGCAAACGGCTGTCGGATTTTCCATCGAATCTCAAGGTGCTTGCAGAATGCACGCCGATTTTGGAGACCCTGCCGGGATGGAAAAGCGATATCTCGACAGCGAGAACCCTGTCGGATCTTCCCGACGAAGCGCTTGCCTATATCCATCGCATCGAAACCCTGACCGGTATTCCGGTGCAGATCGTTTCCGTTGGACCCGGTCGGGATCAAACCATCGTCATCGATCATCCTTTTGCTTCCAAATGAACCTTTCACAAAGGCCATCGACCGATAGGAGGTTTCTATTTAAGAACGGTCTGTTGCTGATCATGTGAGGATGCACTTTCGGGTGCACCGCTGTTGAGATCCATCGTATTCGAACGGCGCCCCTCGGGGCTCAATCGGGAAGCCGGTGAAATTCCGGCGCGGACCCGCCGCTGTAACCGGGGACTCGCACCACCATATGCCACTGTCGCGATCCAAGCGTGATGGGAAGGCGTGGTGCCGGGGATGATCCGGAAGCCAGAAGACCTGCCGGTCGAATGCCCAGTCGAGGAGAAGGTAAATCCCCGGGCTTATTCAGAGCTACGGGGATTTTTTTTGAAAAACCGGTAGAGGTTGGCATCCATTCTTGTTGGATTCGCAACTAGTCGTCTTTCCTGTGCTTTTTGTAAATGTCGGGCATCCAGCAGGATGGCGGGTGATGTTTTGCGAAGCAGCGGAAACTGTTTGAAGCAGCAAGCTCAAAAGGCTTCCCCA
>CAZJXF010000250.1:0-2397 GCA_964549995.1 uncultured Desulfatirhabdium sp.
GGTCCGATCTTGAAACCGGCTGCATAGAAATCGTCCTCACTGGTGGTCATTTTTGCGGAGAAATACCCGATGGCGTAACAGATGGCAAACAACAGGGCGACGACGATTACACCTACCCACACGTTTTGGAGTGCAAATTCACTGCCCATCAAAATCCTCCTTTCGACTTGTCGGTCAGAACTTCCTGCCCCTGGCTTTTCGCGTAGGCTTCCATCTCATCGTCGAATTGGTTGCAGACCTTGGCCATTGCGATGCAGACAATCATCATGCCGAACCATCCCATCAGAATCGGAACGATGTACTCCACCGGAAATCCCCACAGCGTTCCACCTTTGAGCCCTGGGAACAAAACAAAAATCGAGGCGAAATGCCCCGTCAGCAGCAAAAGAATCGTGAAAACGATCGTGATCCAGATTTCTTTCTTGTACAAGGCTTCCTTCATGGCATGAACTCCTTCCGTTGGTAGGGGAGGAATGGGCTGCCGCAGGTGGTTTCCTGCAGCAGCCGGATGGGAAGAACGGGGTTACTTGCGTCCCCACTCTGCATTGCGAAGCTCGACGCGACGGATCTTGCCGCTCACGGTTTTGGGCAGACTGGTGACGAACTCGATCTTTCGGGGATATTTGTAGGGAGCAGTCACTTTCTTGACATGTTCCTGAAGTTCTTTGGCCAGTGCATCGCTGGGTTGATAGCCCGGCGCCAGGATGACGAAGGCCTTGACGACTTCACCACGGGTTTCATCGGGGCTGGAGACGACAGCCGATTCGGCGACAGCCGGATGTTCGATCAGGGCGCTTTCCACCTCAAAAGGCCCGATCCGATAACCGGAAGTCAGAATGACGTCATCTGCGCGACCGACGAACCAGAAATAACCGTCTTCATCCCGATACGCCCGGTCTCCGGTGAGGTACCAGTCACCTCGGAAGGCTGCAGCGGTTCTTTCCGGTTCTTTCCAGTATTCTTTGAACAATCCCAGCGGCCGGTTGGGTTTCACCCGAATGGCGATATCCCCTTCGGTGTTGGGTGGAACGATGTTGCCGTTATCGTCGATGACCTGAAGGTCGAATCCGGGGGTAGGCTTGCCCATGGAGCCGAACCGAGGTTCGATGCAGGGGAAGCTGCCGCACAGACAAACGGTTTCGGTCTGACCGTAGCCGTCTCGGATGGTGCAGCCGGTAGCCTTCTTCCATACTTCGATAATTTCCGGGTTGAGCGGTTCACCGGCACCCACGCAGTGGCGAAGCGTCGGGAACTTGTAATCGGAGAGCGGCTGCAGAACGAGCATCCGGTAGATGGTGGGGGCGCCGCACATGACGGTGACGGGATATTTGGCGAGGAGTTCGAGGGTTTTCTTGGGATCGAAGCGGTCGGTGTGATGAACGAAGAGGGCGGCACCGCATTGCCAGGGGCCGAAATAGCTGGACCAGGCCGCCTTGGCCCATCCGGTATCGGAGATGTTCCAGTGCAGGTCGGTCGGCTTGAGGTCGAGCCAGAACTTGCCGGTGACATAATGGCCCAGCGGATAAGAGGTATGGGTATGCAGGGCCATTTTCGGAAAACCGACCGTCCCGGAGGTGAAGTAGACGATGGCTTCTTCGTCGTGCTTCGTTTTGGCGGTCTCAAACTGATCGGATGCGGCGTTAACGGCATCCGTATAGCTCAACCACCCATCCCGTTTTCCGCCGACGACGATCTTGCATTTCAATGTGGGGCACTTGTCGGCGATTTCATCGAGCTTGCCGGCGTTGGCGTTGTCGGTCACAAAGCAGACCGCCTTTGCTGTGTTGACGCGATATTCGAGGTCTTTGGAGGTGAGCTGAGAGGTTCCGGGAGCGATGACGGCGCCCATGCGAATACAGGCTGTAAACAATTCCCACCATTCGATGTAGCGGCCCAGCACGACAACAATGACATCCCCGCGTTTGACACCGTTCTGTGCCAGCACATTGCAAAGCTTCTTCGAAGCCTTGCTGATGTCGGCAAAGGTTTTCTTGGCTTCGTTGCCGAAGTCATCCACCCACCACATGGCCAGCTTGTTGGGATCCTGCGCCCATTTGTCGATCACGTCTCCTGCGAAGTTGTAGTACTCCGGCACCTCCCATTTGAATTCGGCGTAGGTCTTGTCGTAATCCATCATGTTGTGTTCCTGACTCATCGCTTCTCCTTTCTGATTCATTTGAATGCAACCACCACTCGGTGATCTGCCGGACGCACTTTCGCCCCCATGTGGCTCAAGGCTTCCGGTACGATAAAAATCCCTGAAATCCCCTTCCGGATCATTCTTTTCCAGCAATGCCTCAATTCTGAACGAGCGCTCAGTCAAATTTCTTGGACCATTCTTTAAATCAAAACGTAGATGAAAGTCAAACTTTTTTTTAGGTCAATTAGAGAATAAAC
>CAZJXF010000251.1:0-2346 GCA_964549995.1 uncultured Desulfatirhabdium sp.
TCCGATGCAACGAAAAAGGCGTGTCTCTCCCCATGCGACTCGGATGAGACTTTTGGACTTTTTGCGAGTCCATCAAAATTTTCAAAATGTGGTGGTTCCCCCGGAAACGTCTGTTGCGATCCATCCTGTCGATGTCAGCCGGCTCGCAACCGAAAGCATTTCGGTTGAACTGTATCAGCGGAACTGGATCGGGTCAATCTTGATGGGGTGCATCGAAACCGATTCCGCTTGAAAATGGCCTGGTTTGTGTTATTGTATGAACGGATTCGATGAGAGTAGCCAATCGGATCTCAGGTGTGAAGGATAATCTGCAGGAGTTGATCGTTACCCCAAGGAAAGGAGTTTCCCATGCGACCCATTGCGTTCGAATCCACTCGTTCGTTTGTGGCCGTCAATCAATTCGTTCGAAGCACATACAACTGGATGGCTGCAGGGCTTGCCATCACCGGTTTCACCGCATATTCCACGGCCAACAGTGAAACCCTGATCCGGCTCATCTTCGGAAATCCCTTGCTGTTTTTCGGGCTGATCATTGCCGAGCTGGTGCTCGTGTTTTCGCTGAGTGCACGGATTAACCGGATGACGGCATCCACGGCAACCGGTGTCTTCATGATCTATTCGGTGCTGAACGGATTGACCCTCTCTTCCGTTTTTCTGGCCTATACCAGAACATCGATAGCATCGACGTTCTTTATCTGTGCCGCCACATTCGTTTCGGTCAGTGTGTACGGTATGGTCACCAAAAAGGATCTGACGAGCGTCGGAAGCTTCATGGCCATGGGCCTTTTCGGGATCATCATCGCCTCCCTGGTCAACCTGTTTATCCAGAGTTCGGCCATGAACGCCATCATCAGCTACATCGGGGTCATCGTGTTCGTCGGTCTCACCGCCTATGACACCCAGAAGCTCAAGATCATGGCACTGACACAGCCGGCCGATCTCGATGCAGGCGTCATTCGGAAAGGGGCCATCCTCGGAGCCCTCACCCTGTATCTGGACTTTATCAACCTCTTCCTGATGCTGCTTCGCATCTTCGGTGTCGGCAACAATCGGGATTGATATACGCTGCTTTTTCAAAAGAAAACCGCCGTCGGAAGCAGGTGTTCCAAGCCTGCATCCGGCGGCGGTTTTCTTTTTGTGGGTCGCAAAAAGGCGCTGTCAGGAGTAGACGATGTTGACCGGAAGGGGCGGGCAGTGCCATACGCCCGGTTTGGGAAGAATCTGCTGACAGGAAATCGTGAGCCAGCTCAGCTCCGGACGGAGTTTTCGAAGTTTTCCGTCATCCGGAGCTCTGGCTGCGGTCGAGGGGGAATAGGAGATATAGACGATACAAACGCCTCCGTCATCTGTTTCATCGACGAGATACTGTTTTTGAAGAACCGATTCATCGAGATGATTTTCCGAAGCGATGCGCTCCAGTTCCGCCCTGCCGAAGTTCATGAGGACCATTTTCGACGTATGCCGTTCTCCGATCCGCATCAGGCACCGGGACGAACTGCTGGCGACATAGATGGTGGAAATGCAGGAGAGCTTCCTCAGGAATTGGGCCGCTACGATGGCAGCCGTTCTTCTGCCGCCCGCCATGGAGGACATGCCGTAATATTCGAAGAACTTTTTCTGCAGATCCTCCGCATATTTTTCACCTCGTTCGAACAAATCCTTGCTGATGTAACGCAACCGCAACGCCAGCTCTTCCGCTGATTTGGTGATGGGGTAGTCGATGCGCACATGAAAATGGGATAACTGATAGCGGTGTTTTTTCTTGGAGGCAGCGTCCCGTTGAATCAGCAGGGCATAATCGATGGAGAGCAATTCCGACAGAAAATTCGGGAACACGACGGCATCGAGGAATTTCTGGGTTCGATCGAAGGGTTTGTTCATGGAAGGAAGCTGCAGTGCCTGCAGATTCGATTTCTTGGTGATGTTTTCCTCGAAGAACCGGATGTTCTTCTTGAAGGAATCGGGGATGGTGTCTTCGACGAAAATCACGAGAAACGTTTGGTGGAGGGGGTATTCGATATCGGGGATACGGGCTTTCGGCTTGAGCTCCCGCTTTTCGACAAAGGGATAGGGCTCACCGGCATCGAGAAAATTGCGGTAGGAGCGGATCAATGCCTGCTCGACCATCCACTGATCGAGCTGATCCCGGAGCAACTCGTAGTAGGATCGCCGCATCCTGTCGGCAAGACTCAACTGCTCCCTCGTCATCCAATAGAGCATGTATCCCCCCGTTTGCCTTTTTTCGCCGTTCTTTCATCGATCATCGGCGTTATCCTTGATGGACTCGCAACAAGTCAGATGCCCTTGGTTGACCCGCAGGAGAGCGGGCGCATTTTGCTTGCGCAG
>CAZJXF010000252.1:0-2331 GCA_964549995.1 uncultured Desulfatirhabdium sp.
GTACGGGAAGGGGGTGATCGGTTGGGCAGCGTCATCAAGAAACGCAGGAAAAAAATGAGGAAGCACAAACACAAAAAGCTGTTGGCTCGCACCCGCCACCAGCGCCGGAAATGATCGATCCGGCAAGGGGGATTCGTATGGAATGCCTGGTGCTTCGGGTATGGGCATGTGCGCATGTGTCCATACCCGAATCCGGGGAAGGCGACCCAGAGCGGCAGATTCGTTTACATACCGCCGGGTTTTCCGGCGGGATGCCGGACGGTTGGGTTGCCTGATGTACCGTCCAACCGAGTGCCCGATACCTTCCCGTATGGGCACCCTCTCTCCTCATGATGGCTCCGTTCGTTCTTCAGGGCCGAGCCGGCTGAAACCCCTTCAGATATCGCAAGAAATCCGAATCCGTTGACAGGATGAGGGACGTTTTCTCGTTCATCGTCTCGCTGTAGACATCGAGTGACTTGAGAAACGTATAGAATTCGGTATCCTGACTATAAGCCTGTGCATACAGCTTGGTGGCTTCGGCCTCGGCTTTGCCGATGATTTCCTGGGCCACTTTATAGGCTTCCGAAGTGATCTGTTTCAAATCCCGCTCTTTTTCCCCGATGATCTTCGAAGCCTCTCCCTTTCCTTCCGAACGGAATTTTTCAGCGATCTGCTTGCGTTCGGCAATCATCCGGGCGTACACCGATTCCCGTACCTGCTCGACATAATTGATACGTTTGATCTTGACATCGACCAGTTCGATGCCGAACGGAGTCAGTTTGGGCTGGGCCTGCTCCAGGATACCCTTGGTGATTTTGTCCCGGCCGACGAAAATCCGTGCAGAGGGTTCCTTCTGGGCGTCTTCGAGGCCGATTTCGAAGGTATCGAGTTCGCGATTGGTGAGTCGGACGGCTTCGATCAGGGGATGGGATGTAATGAAGTTGCGGGTGGCCGGATCGATGATGTCATCCAACCTTCCCTTGGCGCTCAGCATGTTGTTGACCGTCTGAAAGAACTTCACCGGGTCGACGATCCGCCAGCGCGCAAAGACATCCACCCAGATATAGGTCTTGTCGAGGGTCGGGATCTGTCCTGGGTCGCCGTCCCATTGCTGCAGGTTCTTGGGAAAGACATTGACCTGCTGGATGACAGGCAGCTTGAAATAGAGCCCAGGTGCCTGCTTGGGTTCCCCGACCACCCGGCCGAACTGGGTGATGATCACCTGTTCGGTTTCATCGACGATGTAGGCGCATGAAAAAAGGACGTAAATGGCCAAAAACGCTGTTGCAATGATCAAGCCCTTGAGCTTCATTTCTGATCCCCACGCTGTTTTCCGAGATTCAGTAACGGCAGCAGATTTTTCTGATCTGCATCCAGAATGATCTTGTCTCCGATCTTCGGGTAGATGTTGCTCATCATTTCCAGATAGAGCCTGCGCCGGGTGACATCCTTGGCTTTTTGGTATTCGGCATACAGGGCCTGGAAACGGGCCACATCCCCCTTCGCTCGGTTCACCCGATCGAGGGCGTAGCCTTCGGCTGCCCGAATGGTCCGCTCGGCTTCCCCTCTGGCCGATGGAATGGCCTTGTTGTATTCCTCTCTCGCCTGGTAGATCAGTTTCTCCTTTTCCTGGATGGCCTGGTTGACCTCGTTGAAGGAAGGCTGAACGGGTTCCGGCACATTGGTCCGTTTCATTTCAATGGTCACGATGCTGATGCCGGACTCGGCGTTGTCGAGCTCGGCCTGCAGAATGTTTCTGGCTTCGACGGCAATTTCTTCCCGCTTGCTGATGACTTCGTTGACGCTTCGGTCGCCGACCACCAGCCGCATGGCCGCCTCGGCCATATCCATCAACAGCCTTCGGTTGTCATGCACCTTGAACAGATAGTTGTACGGGTCCTTGATCCGGTATTGAACGATCCAGGGGACGAGGGCCACGTTGAGGTCTCCGGTAAGCATCAATGCGACGTTGCTGTCTTCGGAACTGGCTGAAAAACGGGTTCTTTCCCCCTCGGATCGAAGGGAGCTGAACCCGAATTCCTCTTTGAATACGCGTCGGACCTTGACCTTGGTTACTTTTTCGATGCCTGCCGGCCATTTGAAATTCAAGCCGGGTTGTGTGGTCCGGACATATTTCCCGAAGCGCTGGATGACTCCGACCTCGTCGACATCCACCGTGTAGAAGGAAGAGCTGCCGAAAAACAGCAGAACGAGAACCACGATGAGGGCGGAAGCGCCCGGCAGCTTCAGGTTCTTGAATTTTTCCGCCAGCTCGTTCAGCTGCGGCGGAACCCCAGGGGATTTCTTGGCCTGTTGTTCCTTCAGTTTATCCCAATCCCAGCTCATTCT
>CAZJXF010000253.1:0-2310 GCA_964549995.1 uncultured Desulfatirhabdium sp.
CTTGCCGGTGCCGGAACCCTTGGATTCATGATTCCGCCCAGCATGATGATGCTCGTTTACGGCATCATCGGAGATGTCAGTATCGGCAAGCTCTTCATTGCCGGCTTCATTCCGGGATTTCTGATTGCCGGCCTCTTCAGTGCCTATATCGTCATCCGCTGCTGGATCGACCCATCCATTGCCCCGGCCCAGGCCGAAGGTTATACCTGGAAGCAGCGGATAGCCGCCGTCCCCCAAATCGCACCCGTTGCAGCCATGGTTGTCGGCGTTTTGGGAAGCCTCTACAAAGGATGGGCCACACCGACAGAGGCCGGCGTCGTCGGCGTGGCCGCATCCCTTCTCTTTTCGATCGCAACCAACAGCATGTCCTGGGACACCTTTCGAGAGACCCTTCTGGGTACAGTCAAGACGACCTGTATGATCATGCTGATCGTGGTCGGCGCATCCTATCTATCCGTGGTGGTCGGCTATCTCGGCATCACTCGGAAACTCACCCTCTTCGTCACCTCGCTCGGGCTTTCCAAGTACACCCTGATCTTCATTCTCTCGCTTCTCTACATCGTTCTGGGATGTCTTGTGGATGGCTTTTCCATGATTGTCATGACCACACCCATCGTCCTGCCGATGGTGACGGCCGTCGGGTTCGATCCGGTCTGGTTCGGCATCTACCTCATCATCATGATCGAATTGGCCCAAGTCACACCGCCCGTCGGGTTCAACCTCTTTGTCATCAGCGGACTCAACAACGACGATGTGCTGGTGATCGCCAAGGCGGCCATGCCCTTTTTTCTCCTGATGTGCCTCAGCACGGTTTTGATTACGGTCTTTCCCAAAATCGTCCTTTTCCTGCCGGCCATGATGGTCAAGTGACTACGAGAAGGGATTTCGGCGTGTTCCTGAAGGGAGAATTCGAATGTTGAAGGATCCACGAAAATGAAGAGGATAGGAATATGAGCCTAAAAGACTATTTCGAATCCACCAAAGGCATCGGTGTCCTTTCGACTGCAGACAAGGAGGGGAAGGTCAATGCCGCCATTTATTCGCGGCCTCATGTGATGGAAAACGGCGAGCTCGCCTTCATCATGCGGGAGCGGCTGACCCACCGCAATGTTCTGGAAAACCCACATGCAGCGTATCTGTTTATCGAGCAGGGACAGGGATACAAGGGAAAACGCTTCCATCTGACGAAAATCCGTGAGGAAGCCGATACGCCTTTACTTCAGACCCTTCGTAGAAGAACATTTCCGAATGATCCCCAAAAGGAGGCGGAGCATCGCTACTTGGTGTTCTTTCGGATCGATCAGGAGCTTCCCCTGATCGGGGCCTGACCCTCGGCCCCGACGATGCCATCGGATCGGATATCGACGGATTCGATCTCGGACGTGCCCGGCACTTTTCAAGGTGACGCGACGCTTTAGGAGCACACCCAAACCGACAATCGGGCAAGCCGGATTATCGGTTCCTGCGGGGGCTCTCGCAATCACCCCCGCAGGAAATCGTTCTACAAGACGTGAGAGGCAAAAGAGGCCTTGAAAAATTCCCGGTTCATCCGGGCGATGTTCACGATGGAAATCTCCTTGGGGCACTCGGCCTCGCATTCCCGCTCGTTTGTACAATTGCCGAAACCGAGAGCATCCATTTGTCGGACCATGGCGATGGCCCGTTTGGCTGCCTCGGGTCTGCCCTGGGGCAGCAGCGCCAGATGTGAAATCTTGGCACTGGTAAAGAGCATGGCGGAAGCATTCGGACAAGCAGCTACACAGGCCCCACAACCGATGCATGCCGCCGCATCCATAGCCTTTTCGGCGACATCCTTGGGAATGGGGATGGCGTTGGCATCGGGTGCTCCCCCCGTATTGACGGAAATGTATCCCCCCGCCTGAATGATCTTGTCCAGAGGACTTCTATCGATCACGAGGTCTTTCAACACCTTGAAAGCCCTTGCCCGGAACGGTTCGATGGCGAGAGTGTCGCCGTCCTTGAAATGCCGCATGTGCAGCTGGCACAGGGTGGTTGCCTTTTCAGGTCCATGCGGCCTTCCGTTGACCACGGCCCCGCACTGACCGCAAATCCCCTCCCGACAGTCCGAATCGAAGGCGATGGGTTCTTTACCGTCCAAGGTCAGCTGTTCGTTGACCACATCGAGCATTTCCAGAAAGGACATGTCCGTTGAAATGTGTTTGGCGTGGTAGGTCTCGAAATGACCTTTTTCCTTGGCAGAGGCCTGTCGCCAGATTTTCAGGGTGATGGATATGGTCTTGGTGCTCACTTGTAACTCCTTTGCGTCAAGTGGACGTTTTCAAAGACAAG
>CAZJXF010000254.1:0-2305 GCA_964549995.1 uncultured Desulfatirhabdium sp.
AAACAAGTATCCGATGCAACATCAAAAGGCGGTTCTCCCCCCATGCTCAGGCCCGTCAAGAACCATATCCGGGGATGAAGCGACTTTTTGCGAGTCCATCAGAATTTGAATCCTACGCTCAATTGAAGTCTGAGGGATTCCACAGCCTCTCCGTAGGCCAGATCGACGCTGATGACTCCGGCCGGACTGCGCCATCGGGCGCCGATACCATAACCGGCAACGGTTTTCAGATCACTGAAGGAATCCGCCGCACCGCCCCGATCGTAAAATACGGCACATCCCCATTTGGGTGTGAGCCAATGAACGAGCTCGATGCTTCCGACCAGAAAATTTCGAGCGCCGAGGACGGCACCTGCCCGATCTATGCCAAGGCTTTGATAGGCATAGCCGCGTACCGACCCGATGCCGCCGGTACGAAACAAAACCTCCTGAGGGATTCCGTCCGCCGATGTGCTGATGACGCTGCCTACATCGCCTCGCAGGATCATCTGGTTGCCCGGACCAAACGGAATGTACTGCACGCCGTGAATGCGGGTTCGGATGAAATTCTGATCGGAAAGGAGCGCCTTAACGCCAGCTCCAGTACGAACACTGATCAGGTTCCCCCGGGTTGGCTCGATCGGATCGTCCAGACGTCGGATCGTCCATGCCACATTGGGCATCAGTGCCTTGTTGTCTTCGCCGTCATTTCCGCTTACCAGGAATCGTTCATGGATAAACGATATCGCCGTAACGGTTTCGACATCTCCATCGAGATGCTGCCTGTGGCCATCCAACAACAGTGTTCGGGTCGTCACTCCCTGAATATCACTTTCCTTCCATTCGGAACTGATGCCGTATCGAAATCCTTCTTGCGTTTTCGGAAAGCTCAGTCCTGCAACGATCGACTGCTGGAGGCTTTCCAATTTGGCCGTAGCCGTAAGGCGAATCGCCTTGTCCAGAAGATTGATATATTCATAGCTGATCTGTGTGCGAAAATCCGTGTTGCTGCTGTAACCCAAACCTAGATCGATTTTCTTGGCGGGAAGCTCGCTCACCTTTACCTGGACAGGCAAAACGGTATCCTGTGCATCGGCAAGCGCTGCGATAACGGTGACCGAGCGAAAGAAGTCACTGCTTTGAAGCCGCCTCTGGTATTCGAGTACAAGGGTCTGATCGTAGGGATCGCCGGGTTGCATCGGCGCCAGTGATTGCACAAGGGTGAGCGGATATCGTTCGAGTCCTTCGACGCGGATGGAGCCAAAGGTGTATTCCGGTCCGGTATCGAGGGCCAGCATCAGGTAGGCGCTGTGGGTAGAAGGATCGACCCGGGCCTCGCTGTGACGGATGCGGGCTTCGGGAAAGCGTTTGACGAGCAGCGTTAGCAGTGCATCGTCCTTAGCGGCTTCCCAGGCGCTGCTGGAAAAGATCGTACCCGGACCGAGCGACCAGTGTTCGAGCAGCCGGGCGGAAGTTTCCGGATCGGGCGTGTCATTGGGCCTCCAAACATGCAGATCGATGGCGGTAACCCGTACCGGTTCGCCTGGCTGGATTCGGATGGTGATTCTCGGCGGCTGAGTACTTTCATCGAGGTTGACCTGGATTTCCGAAGAAAAGTAACCCAGTGCTTCCAACAGTCCCTGGGCCTGTTTCGGAATGTGTTCGACGAGTTGATGAAGTTGGAAGGAGCTGATATCTGCCATTGTCGACCAGCGAGCGACATCGAGATAGTCTCGCAGCAATTCGGCCGTTTCTGTAGGTGCATGGATATCGAGAAGATAGCGGGGTGGGTTGGAAGAGGGCAGAAGGGATTGCTGTTCGCTGGCTTGATCCTTGAGCGCTTCAGCAGGCTGCCCGAATGAGCGGTCCGGGACGGTAACGATACTGAGGAGCAGCCAAACCGCCAGGATACATCCTTGATGGACGCGTAAAAAGTAAAAAAGTTTCATCCGAGTCGCATGGGGAGAGACACGCCTTTTTCGATGCATCGGATAAACTCTGCCGCCTGAGCTCGTAAGGGCCGGGCATGGTGCCAGACTTCAACGATGGGTCATCTCGAATACAATAATTTCTTACCTTAACGGATATAGATTCGATGCGCAAGCCCGGCCCAACGATCTCCGGCGGTTTCAAACAAGTATCCGATGCAACATCAAAAGGTGGTTCTCCCCCCATGCTCAGGCCCGTCAAGAACCATAGCCGGGCATGAAGCGGCTTTTTGCGAGGTCATCACCCTTGATGGTCTCGCAAAAAGTCAGATGCTTTTGGTTGACCCGCAGGAGAGCGGGTGTATTTTGCTTGCGCAGCGGAAAAACTCAGCAGCCCG
>CAZJXF010000255.1:0-2141 GCA_964549995.1 uncultured Desulfatirhabdium sp.
ACCGGTGAGCTGTTGTCTCGCAGGCCCGGAAACTGGACCGGAAGTTTCGTAGGAATCTCCTGCCATCGGCTCATAAAAAAAAGGCGAATGTGCGCAGGGAAAACGCACATCCGCCTTGGATACGGGCTGTTTCCTTACGCTGGTATAACCCAGGTCAAGTTCGAGGGTATGATCTCAGCCCCGGTACAGGGGCACCCCTAACAGCAACAACTCAAAGATTTTTTGTGTTTTTATATCAGAGCTGCGTTGAAAGCAAGAGAAGAAGTCAATATATCAATGATCGGCAACCAATGATGGGAATCAAGGATCGAAATTCGCGGGGTTGATGATCGCCGTTTTCAGGACAGCGTTCACGTTTTCAATATCAACATCCATTTGTCCCCAATTCAGATGGAAGGGAAATCGAACATGCAGATATCTCCACACAACGATTCGACGGTACAGAAGATCGGAAAATATTCCTATGATGAATTCGTTTCCGTGGTTCAGTCCTTTCATGGATATGCGGCGCCAGGCGTGCTGATGGGCGGTTTCATGGTGCAGATGGCCATGGAGCGGATGCCGGAAGGTGTGCTCTACGATGCCGTCAGTGAAACAACCAATTGCCTTCCGGATGCCATTCAACTGCTCACGCCCTGTACCATTGGAAACGGCTGGATGCGGGTCCTCAATCTCGGGCGATATGCCTTGTGCCTTTATGACAAAACAAACGGTAACGGTGTCCGGGTCTACGTGGATTCGCGAAAAACGGTGCAATATCCGGCCGTTCACACCTGGTTTCTCAAGTTGAAACCCAAGCGGGAACAGGATACCGATTTGCTGCTTACCCAGATTCGGGAAGCAGGTTCCAGCATTTACGGGATCGAGTCGGTTACGCTGCGCGAGCATTTGCTGCAGCGTCGGCACAAAGGTGCCATAGCGATATGCACCATTTGCGGGGAAGCCTATCCGGCCGATCACGGCCGTATCTGCCGGGTCTGTCAGGGGCAGAACCCGTACGTAGAGCTCCCGCACGAAATCCCGACCCCGGAACTGAAAGCCGTATCTGTGGAGGATGCCATCGGGAAGCCCATCGTTCATGACATGACCGAAATCATCCCGGGCAAGAGCAAAGGACCGGCTTTCCAGAAAGGCCATGTGCTGGATGCCGGGGACCTTTGCCGATTGCACCAGATGGGAAAAGAACAGGTGTATGTCACCGATGAAACGGTTGTGGGTTCTGGATGGGTCCACGAAAACGAGGCGGCCCTGGCTTTTGCGAAGGCCATGAGCGGAGAGCGCGTCAATCGGAGCGATCCGCCACGGGAAGGCAAGATCAATTTGGTTGCAGCTGAAGATGGTTTGCTGGTGGTAGCCGATGACATTCTCGAGCGGTTCAACCGCATCGAAGGGGTGATGTGCGCCAGCCGGAAAAGCTACAGCGTTCTCCAGAAAGGACAGGTCTTCGCCGGAACCCGGGCCATCCCCTTGTATCTGCCCAGAACCACCTTCGAGCGGGCCATGCAGGTTCTGGATGAGAAACCGATCTTTTCCATCCATCCGATGCGGCAGGCCAAAGTCGGCATTCTGGTCACTGGAACCGAGGTATTCCGGGGGTTGGTCGAAGACAAATTCATTCCGATCATTCGAGCCAAAGTCGAAGCATACGGCTGTTCGGTCGTCCGTACCGATATCGTTCCGGATGATCGAAACGCTATATCCGAAGGCATTCAAGCCATCCTTCAGGCAGGCGCCGATCTGCTGGTTACTACGGCAGGTCTGTCGGTCGATCCGGACGATGTTACCCGGCAGGGACTTCTGGATGCCGGGGCCTCCGGCATGCTCTATGGGTCGGCCATTCTCCCGGGTGCGATGACCCTGCTGGCCCGCATCGGAAACGTCCAGGTCATCGGTGTGCCCGCATGCGCCCTCTACTTCAAGATCACGAGTTTCGATCTTCTGCTGCCGAGGCTTTTGGCCAATGTTCCCATCCAGCGGGAGCACCTGGCCAAAATGGGACACGGTGCCTTCTGTATGGAATGCAAGACCTGCACGTTCCCGAAGTGCCCGTTCGGAAAATGACGGGAATGATGGTTGATGGGCTCGAAAAAAGTCAGATGCTCTTGTTTAACCCGCAGGAGAGCGGGTGCATTTTGCTTGCG
>CAZJXF010000256.1:0-2135 GCA_964549995.1 uncultured Desulfatirhabdium sp.
TCGAAAAGCTCAAGGGGGTCCTGTTCCAGGCCAAACTCGGCACCATGTACGAAAAGACCCTTCGGGTGCAGCGCCTTTCCGAAATTCTGGCGGACATGAGCGGGCTCAACGAAGAGAAGAAGCATCTCGCTTCCCGGGCTGCCTATCTCTGCAAGGCCGACCTCGTCACGCAGATGGTGGTGGAATTTCCGAAACTTCAAGGCACGATGGGCAAGGTCTACGCCCTCCATTCCGGCGAACCCAAAGCCGTCGCCGCAGCGATCGAGGAGCATTACCGACCGACCTCCTCCGGTGGAGAGCTCGCCAAAAGCATCGTCGGAGCCCTTGTAGGCATTGCGGACAAATTGGACAGCATTTGCGGATGTTTCAGCGCGGGGCTCCTTCCGACGGGTGCCTCCGACCCTTATGCGCTCCGAAGACAGGCCATCGGCATTCTGCTGACGTTGAAAACCCACAAGCTCGAATGGCCTATCGAAAATGCCGTTACCGAAGCCTTGCGACAATATGGTCTGGCCGAAGCCGACATGCAGAAAACGGCCCGCACCATCATGGAATTCTTCGAAACGCGGCTGTCCAACCTCCTTGTGGACGCCGGCTTTTCGAAAGATGTCGTCGCAGCCGTTCTGAGCGTCGGACTCGACTCCATGACGCGTGTCTGGAAACGGGTCGAAGCCATGGAACAGCTGAAGCAAGAGCCTGATTACACCCCTCTCTCCATCTGCTTCAAACGGGTGGTGAACATCATCCGAAAGGCCGACCCTGCCGAAACGACCTCCATCGACCCGAAAGCTTTGGCCGATCCCACCGAAATCCAGCTGTATCGTCTGGTCGAGCAGATCGAATCCCGTTGCAAAACCCTGTGCGCCGGAGGGAAATTCGCCCAGGCACTTCAGCAGATGGTCAAACTTCGCGGCCCGGTCGATGCCTTCTTCGATGCCGTTTTGGTCATGGCCGAAGATCCCGCGCTTCGCAGAAACCGCCTCGGCCTGCTCTCCCGGATCGCAGGCTTGTTTGCCCAGATAGCCGATTTTTCAAAACTTTCGTAACCCCCCGGAATTGAAACCGGAACTGAAAAAGGAGATATCCCTTGGCGTTCGATCCATCCAAAGACAAAATCCTCAAGGCCTGGAAATGCGAGACCACCGGGCTCATCGTTTCCATCAACCAGTATGACCAGGGCGAGCCCAAGGTACAGATCGGCCCGCGCATCCTCCAGCGCAAGGAAGGCGGTCAGCGCACCCCTGTCAAGGCCGGTCGGCTGACCATGGAAGATGTGGACTGGTTGTTCTCGATCATCGACGACGTACGGGACGAGCTTTCCAAACATGTCAAGCCCGAATGACCATTCCCTTTGGGAAGAGCAGGGCATCGTTCGTCCGGTCATCACCCGAAACACGCCGAGACTGGGGGATGCAGCCGTCATGGTCGCTCCCAAGGGGGATTTCGAGCTTCTCAAGAGCCGGCTGAAGGCGGACGAAAGCGACATCGATCGTGGGCTTTACCTCGGAAACGTCACCGGAAGACAGGGGGCTTTTTGTGCCTTCGGTCCGTTGGTAGGAGCCCCTTTCGCCGCCATGGTGCTCGAAACCCTCACGGCCTGGGGGGCAAGACGTTTCTTGTTCTATGGGTGGTGCGGAAGCATCGATGAAGCCATCGCTCCCGGCGAGGTGATTTTGCCGACTGCGGCTTTTATCGACGAAGGCACATCCATCCATTACGGCTATGCCCTTGGCGACTGCGTTCCGGGTGCATCCAACCACCAGCGGTTGAAATCCCTGCTCACTGCGGCAAACCTTCCGTATCGGGAAGGACCGATCTGGACCACCGATGCCGTCTATCGGGAAACCCCCTCCACCATCCGGCGTTTTCGGCAATTGGGTGCATTGGGTGTGGAAATGGAAGTCTCGGCCCTGTTTTCCGTGGCGCGCTACCTTCAGGTGGAACTCGATGCGATCCTTATCGTCTCCGACAGGGTAAGTCCCGAGAAGTGGCATCCGGGTTTTCGGGATCCCGCATTTCTGGAACGTCGAAACCAAATCGTCGATTTGCTTGCAGCCTGGTGCCATCAGCCATGACAGCTTCGCAAAAAGTCGCCTCTTACCGATTTCCTTTCAATGCCGGGCTTCCAGCAGGAG
>CAZJXF010000257.1:0-2109 GCA_964549995.1 uncultured Desulfatirhabdium sp.
ATGCCTGGGTGGTGGAACAGGTAGACACAAGGGACTTAAAATCCCTCGGGGCTTCGCCCTGTACGAGTTCGATTCTCGTCCCAGGCATTCATGCGGTTTCACAACGCATTTCCAAGCATTCCTTTTTGAATCGCCACCCCAGTCTTCTGCTTCGGTTGTTATCCCTCGAAAACGGAAGTTACAGTCGTTCACTGATCAGCTTGAGCCCTTCCAGCGTGAGATCCGGTTCGACGGATTCAATGGATCGAGCGATGCCCGCCATGAGGGGAGCAAGGCCGCCGGTTGCAATGACCCGCGCCTTCGAATCCAGCTCCTTCTGAAGGCGTTCGACCATGCCATCGACGAGCCCTGCATATCCGAAAAGAATCCCCGATTGCATGCTGCCTGCCGTGTCCTTGCCGATGGCCGATTCGGGGGCATGCAGCAATTCCACTC
This sequence comes from uncultured Desulfatirhabdium sp., assembly GCA_964549995.1. Lineage (GTDB taxonomy): Bacteria > Desulfobacterota > Desulfobacteria > Desulfobacterales > Desulfatirhabdiaceae > Desulfatirhabdium. The sequence goes on from CAZJXF010000257.1 coordinate 436, forward strand.
GGGGTAGCTTGGATGCCTTTTGGAAAAGGGCTTCTGCAGCGATCATGATGCCCGGAGAAATGGCTCCTCCCAGGTAGGCGCCGTCCTCGGAAATGACATCGAAGGTCGTTGCCGTACCGAAATCGATGACGATCAGGGCACAGCGGTAGCGCTCATAGGCGGCGACTGCGTTCACGATGCGGTCTGCGCCGACTTCCGCAGGATTTTTGTAGCGAATGGGCATGGCCGTGAACGTTTTGGCATCCACCCAGACGGGTGCCTGGTGGAGGTAGCGTCTGCAGAAGGCATCGAGAATGTTGACCATCGGCGGAACGACGCTTGAAATGATCGTTCTTTCGATGGAAGCAGTTGCAATGCCTGCGCGGTCGAAAAGACCCGTAGCCAGAAGATGGAACTCGTCTTCCGTCATGTTTCGTTCCGTTCTTACCCGCCAATGGTTGATCAGCCGATCTCCATCATAGACGCCCATCACGATGTTGGTGTTTCCAATGTCGATGACCAGCAGCATCGTTCCCTTTCCGTTGAAAAATGTTGGGTACGATTTTATAGACTGACGACTTCGCAAAAAGGCCGGATGCTGTGTCGTGCTCCATCCCTCGTCGTTGCAGCGTACGTCTAAGTACGCCTCACAGACGGGATTTGCACTCCTGGCCTGCGGCCTTTTTTCGAAGCCGTCCATATGATGGACTTTTTGCGAGTCCATCATAGACTCACAGCTTCGAGCTTCTTCCGATGGTTTAGCGAAACCATCGATCAGAAAACTTTCCACATCTTCGTTTCCCTTCCTTATGCGGAAACAGGAACGTTCGTCAAGCATTTCGGTAAAAAAAGCATTCAAGTTTTTCGAGGGACGGTCGATAATCCGTATCAAGAGCGATGGAGAAATAAAGCTTTTCGGCAGATCGCTTCTCGATCCAGATGATCGAGAAGGCCGAAGGTTCGGCGGAAAGGATGTCCGACGAACCGGTCGCAAAAAAAAGATTCAAGGATTTTTGAAAAGAGACGATAACCCAATCAAAAGGAACAACGTTCGGTTCCAGTAGGCACATCAAATCCACTTAGGGCATTGAGGCCCGAAAACGCCATCATTCAAGGAGGAATGCACCATGGCTATGGCAATCAACACCAATATTTCTTCTCTGAACGCCCAGAGAAACCTCGTCAAGAACCAAGCCGCTCTCAGCAAATCCCTTCAACGTCTTTCTTCCGGTCTTCGCATCAACAGCGCCAAAGACGATGCCGCCGGACTCGCCATTTCCACACGATTCCAGGCCCAAATTCGAGGCCTCGACCAAGCCGTTCGAAACTCCAACGACGCCATCTCTCTGTTGCAAACATCGGAAGGTGCCATGCAGGAAGTGACCAACATCCTGCAGCGTATGCGTGAACTTGCCATTCAAGCTTCCAATGACACCAATACGGCTTCCGACCGTGCATCCCTTCAGGATGAAGTCGATCAGCTCTACAAGGAAATCGATCGGATCGCCAATTCGACACAGTTCAACGGAATCAATTTGCTCGATGGAACCGGTGGGACGAAATATTTCCAGATCGGCTCCAACGCAGGGCAATATGTTTCTTTGAAACTGGGGAGTGTGAAGACGCGTGATCTGAATTTAAACGGGTATTCTGCATTGGGTGAGCTCAACAGCGGTCGTGTCGCTACAAGCTTGA
>CAZJXF010000258.1:0-2108 GCA_964549995.1 uncultured Desulfatirhabdium sp.
GGATAAACTCAGCCGCCCGAGCTCGTAAGGGCCGGGCATGTGGCCAGACTTCAATGATGGGTCATTTGGAATACAACAGCTTGTGATTCTAACCGATATGGACTGGATGCGCATGCCCGGCCCAACGATCTCCGGCGGCTTCAAACAGTATCCGATGCAACATCAAAAGGCATATCTCCCCCCATGCTCAGGCCCGGAAATGCCCCAAAAGCGGGGGAACAACGACTTTTTGCGAAGCCGTCATGAATCTGATGAAGCGTCTTTCAGCATACGGCAGGCCACTTCTACGGAATCACAGATGGGAATGATCCGGTCGAAGCGTGTCAGCCGAAACAGGCTTCGGATGGCGGCGTTGACGTGGCACAGAACGAGGCGGCCGTCTTCGCCGAGGGTTTTCAACACGGAAACGATGGCCCCAAGCCCGCTGCTGTCCATGAAAGTGACCTGCGAAAGATCCAGTGCGATCCGGCGATAGCCTTTCTGAATCTTGTCCACGATGCGGGACTTGAAAACCGTTGCAACGGAGGAATCGATCGATTCCACAAGCGGCTGAAGAACGAGCACGGTGTCGATCAGCTGGGTTTGAACCTGCATGCACCTTCCTCGATAGAGATGGTTCGTTGAATGTGGCGTCTTGTGAATATGCAATCGCTTCGGGAATGTCAAGACGAATGGGGATGAATGGGGGGAAGTTGTATGGAGGACTTGCCAAAACGGAGGGTTGGGTGGTAGGGGAAGAATCGTGCAGGATCACGCAAGGCGGGCGGTAGGGACAACCCGCCGGGTCGCCCTTCCGGGGACCAGCATGGCCCGACGTTCTGGATCTCTGCATCAGGAGACATTATGACGCATCAAGAAGCCGCTTTGGATGTCCGGGTCGAGCCGCGCTCGGCCTTCGAATCACTGATGTTTCCCTTTTTGGGGTCGCGGTTCGTCGATCATGCCACCTTCGAATACCTGCCGATGGACATTTCCTTTCGGGGGCTCAAGATCGCCATTCCCCGATGGGTGGTGAACCGGGAAGTGCTCAAGGTCGGGGAATGGATTCACCTGCATTTGCCGTTTCGTTTCGCCGAACGGGCCTATACGGAAGGGGAGGTTCGGTGGGCACGGTGGGATGAAAAGGTTCAATCCGAAATCTACGGGATTCGGATGGCGCGTCCCAAGGCGATTTTCTACCCGCTGTACATTCACACCGACACCCGCAGCATCCGGCTCGAACTGGGGGATCACGATTCGAAAGAGGCGCTGTTGATCTCCCTCTTCAAGGATGCTGTGCTCTTGAAAAAAGGCATTCTCATCTATCTCAACCATCTCGTGCCGTTTTTTTCGAGGCTTGCGGAGCGAAGCCGCGACGACTACGATCGGCTGAAAGGGGTTCTTTTCGAGGATATTCGCAAACGAGTGACCGAACATCTGTCCTGGATCGAGGGGCAATATCGGCAGGTGCGGGAGCAGGGCGAACCGGTACGCACCATTCTTGAGACGATCGATTTCAACCAATTTCGGGAAGCCGTCTGCTCCGAGATTCAGGCCGAGGTTTTAAAGACCGCTCTGGGCACAGAAGACATCGTTCCGTATCTCGATGCCATCCAGTCCCTCGAAAAGAAAATGTATACGAATTACAATGCCGCCGTGATTCTGCTGCTGTATAGCCTTCAGGAATGACGGGTTTGGGAAATCAGGAGTCAGAAGTCAGGAGTCAGGAGTCAGAAGTCAGAAGTCAGGAGTCAGAAGTCAGAAGTCAGGAGACAGGAGTCAGGAGTCAGGAGTCAGAAGGCAGGATAACATCGGATCTTCCCCTGAAAAAATGTGCCGCCCGACGGATTTTTGGTGTATAGTAGGATCAGCGATCGGCCTACGCCCGGCCTATAGGGGCGACCCACCGGGCCGCCCCTATAGATCGCGCTTCGCTTTTGCGGTGAATTCCCATGACCAAGGGATTTCGCCATTCCATATGATCGACTTTTTGCGAGGCCATCATCGATGAAAAGCTGGTGATCGTTTCATGCAGTCGCTGGTGTGGCGGACCAAACTGCCGACTGCCCACTACCTACTGTTTAGTTGCATAAATTTGCGATAATATATATGCTGATGGCAACCATTCA
>CAZJXF010000259.1:0-2070 GCA_964549995.1 uncultured Desulfatirhabdium sp.
GTGCCCGCCCCCATGCGGCTCGCTGGAGACTCACTGACTTTTTGCGAAGCCGTCATCTATGATGTGAGGGAAAGGTAAAGTGTTCATGAACCGAAAACGGATCCGCTTGGTGGGGATGCTCCTGCTGACTATCCTGACAGTTCCCGTCCTTACGACGGTGGCCGGCGAAACGGCCTTGCCGAAACAGACTCTGCCGCCGATCACCGACATGGTGGTGGATTTCTGCAGGAGCACGGGACTCTTTCACCTTTTTTTCATCCACATCGACGATGCATTGTTGAACGGCATCGGGCAACTGGTGATGCTCGGTGTCGGTGTTCTCTTGCTGATTCTGGCCATCCGAAAAGGATTCGAGCCGCTTCTGCTTGTCCCAATGGGATTTGGCGCTATCCTGGCCAACATTCCTGTCGCCGGGATGACCGAAGCTGGCGGCGTCTTGTACTACATTTATGCCACGGGAATCAAAAGCGGGGTTTTCCCCCTGCTGATTTTTCTGGGCATCGGCGCCATGACGGATTTCGGCCCCATGATCGCCAACCCGAAAACCCTTCTGTTGGGAGCAGCCGCCCAATTCGGAATCTTCTTCACCCTGATCGGCGCGCTGCTTCTGTCCGCCTGGGTTCCCGGAATTCATTTCGATCTGTTCGATGCCGCCTCCATCGGCATCATCGGAGGAGCGGACGGGCCGACCGCTATCTTCCTGTGCAGTCGCCTGTCCCCGCATCTGCTCGGCAGCGTGGCGGTGGCGGCCTATTCATACATGGCGCTCGTCCCTCTCATTCAACCGCCGATCATGCGGGCGCTGACCACGGAAAAGGACCGCAAGATCCGGATGGCCCAGATGCGGTATGTCGGTAAAACCGAAAAGATCGTTTTCCCTCTTGTCGTTCTCGGCGCCTGCTGCTTTTTGTTGCCTTCGGCGGCTCCGCTCATCGGTTTTTTCATGTTCGGCAATCTCATGCGGGAATGCGGCGTCGTCGAGCGGCTCTCCGAAACCGCTCAGAACGCTTTGATCAACATCGTGACGATCTTTCTGGGTCTGGGAGTGGGTTCCCAGCTTTCGGCAGCCAACTTCCTGAACCTGTCCACCTTGGGCATCCTGGTATTGGGCGCCATCGCTTTTTCCGTTGGAACGGGTTCAGGTGTGCTGATGGCCAGGCTGATGAATGTCTTCTGCAAGGACAAGATCAATCCATTGATCGGATCCGCCGGCGTTTCAGCAGTTCCCATGGCGGCCCGTGTCAGCCAGAAAGTCGGCATGGAAACCGATCCTCAGAATTTTCTGTTGATGCACGCCATGGGGCCCAATGTGGCCGGAGTCATCGGTTCGGCGGTTGCGGCCGGGGTCTTGCTCAGTCTCAAAAATCTATCTTGATTTTATGAGTGGAATCGGGAAATGTAATCGGCGTTTTACGTGCGCCGACGGTGTTTCATTCACCTACCGGCCGGTATTCCCGCATTTGTGCGCTGCCATCCTGCAGTCCACAGTCGAACCTTACAGACATCAAGGGAAAGAACCATGATTCGCGTATTGATGACCCGTAAAGTACCCAAACTCACCAGCGGGCTGGATGTCGCCCTCTTGCCGACCCTGTCGGAAATGTTGATCGATCTGCGCTCCATGGCACATCGACAGCCGGGATATATATCCGGCGAAACGCTCCGAAACGTCGAAGATCCTACCGAATATCTCGTCATCAGCAACTGGAAAACCCTTGAAGACTGGAAGCGATGGCTTGCCAATCAGGATCGGGCCATGCTGGAAGGACAGATCGATGCCCTTCTGGGGTCTTCGACGGTGTACAAGGTCTTCGGATACGATTGATAGAGCTGAAGCCTCTTGATACCGTACCATAACCTCGATATAGGGTGGTACGCAGGAACGGCCTCGTCAACTTCCTTCTGCAGGAAGGTTGCTGTATCCGGATGCTCCGAACGTCCGGATGTTCCGAGAAAGGAGGGATGGCTGCATTACCGAATGATCTTCATATGAAAGTCGAATATCAGGAGTCAGAAGTCAGAAGTCAGGAGTCAGGAGTCAGAAGTCAGAAGTCAGGAGTCAGAAGTCAG
>CAZJXF010000260.1:0-2062 GCA_964549995.1 uncultured Desulfatirhabdium sp.
GAGATCGGGCTGCTGAGTTTTTCCGCTGCGCAAGCAAAATGCACCCGCTCTCCTTCGGGGGGTTAAACAAGAGCATCTGACTTTTTGCGAGGTCATCAATAATAGGAGGAATCATGGGAAAACGAGGGGTCGCCATCGTCGGGACCGGACAAACCCTGCATCGAAGCCATAGGCCCGATGTGAACGGACAGGAGCTGATTCACGAGGCCGTGCGCCTTGCCCTTGCGGACGCCGGCCTGACCATAGCGGATATCGATGCCGTCGTCATCGGCAACATGGACCATTTCGAAGGCATCAACGCCGTCGACTGCTGGAGCGTCGATGGAACAGGCGGTACCCTGAAGCCCGTCATCAAGCTGACCACAGGGGGAACGACCGGAAGTACGCTTGCCATCGGCGGGGTGCATCTGGTGGCATCCGGAATGTTCGAACGGGTACTCATTGTCGGATGGGAGAAGAATTCCGAATCCGACACCACCGGAGCCATCACGACGGCCTTCGATCCGGTCTGGGACAGGCTGGTGTTCGCCGGGGCTATCTCAGGGCTTGCGGCAGAGGCTCAGGCATACATGGCCCGATACGGGGCCACAGACCGGGATGCCGCCCGGGTGGCCGTTCGAGACCGACGGCATGCCTGCAACAACCCCCATGCACAATTGCGCAAACCCATCACCATTGAAGACGTGCTGGCATCCCCCATGCTGGCGGACCCCATCCACCTGCTCGATGTCTGCCCCAGAACCGATGGGGCCTGTGCGGTCATCATGGCCTGCGAGGGAGTGGCCGAAAAACTCACCCCCGTTCCAGATTGGATCTGGGCCACGGCCAACCGGCACACCTATACCTATCTGGGAGATGTCAACTGGGGAGAACTCAACAGCATGAACGAGGCCGCCCGGGAACTCTTCGCCAAGGCAGGCATCCGGGAACCCCGAAAGGAAATCGACGTCATCGAGATGTACCAGCCCTATTCCTTTGCCGGAATCATCTGGATCGAGGACATGGGGCTGGTCGAGCGGGGAAAGGGAGCGGAGTACATTTGGAGCGGGGCCACCGACATGGGCGGGGAGCTTCCCATCAACCCATCGGGAGGTGTCATTGCCTGCAATCCCATCGGTGCGACGGGGCTTATCCGCTGTGCGGAGGCGGCATTGCAGATCATGGGCAAGGCCGAAGCCCGGCAGGTTCCGGATGCCAAGGTCGCCGTCAGCACCGGTTTCGGCGGATGCATGTGGACGGACATGCTGCTGCACGGCCGCAAAAAACCCGATTTTTAGAAAGAAGGAGCGCTATGCAGAACGATCCCCTTGTCATCGAATCCGGTGATGTCAGCCAGCCCTTTCGTTATGCCGTCGGAAGCTACGGCAGCGTCTTTCTGAAAGAACTCAAGGAAAACCGCCGCTTCCTGGGCGTTCGATGCCCGAAATGTCACAAGGTGTTTGTGCCGCCCCGGCGGGTATGCGGTGAGTGCCTCGTCGAAATGACGGATTTCGTCGACGTCGGTCCCCTTGGCCGGATCGGCACGTTCACGATCCTGCGCTACGCCTTCATCGATCCGGAAACCGGGGAGCAGAAACCCGTGCCCTACGGTTACGGCTTCATTCGGCTCGACGGATCAGACACCCTGTTTCAGCACTATATCGACATTCAAGACGAATCCCGCATCCGGATCGGCGCCCGCGTCGAGCCGGTCTTCGCAGACCAGCGCAAGGCATCCATCCGGGATGTCCTGTATTTTCGGGTGATTGACGATGCATCATGAGGCCAATTCCGATCACTCCGAAAGACCGGTGCGCGGAAAACGTTTTCCCAATGACAGCAAACCCATACCAGAAAATCACACCATCCGCTTCAGGTAATTGAACAGAATGTTTCCGCTACGCTGGGTGAACTCATGTAATTGCTCCGGCGTAGCGGTAACCTGATCACCATCCAATCGGTCTATAATAGTGCAGCAGACCATGGCGAACCGATCAAACCCCCAATGATTGAGATATCCTGCGAATACTTGTTGATTTTCAAATTATATGGACTGCAATTTCCTGATTATTTTGAACTTCGA
>CAZJXF010000261.1:0-2009 GCA_964549995.1 uncultured Desulfatirhabdium sp.
TGCTCAGGCCCGGAACCACCCGAAAATCGGGAGTAGATCGACTTTTTGCGAAGTCTTCATGAATGATCGTTGCAGAAGGATGCCTGCCCTTTACTGAAGCACTTCCCCCATCTTTGCCGGGTTGAAGCCATCCACCATTTTCCCATCGACAAAGAAGGTGGGGGTGCTCATCACCCCGATCGCCTGTGCATCGGCCCGTTCCTTGCGTACCGCTTCTTGGTACTTGCCTTCCAGTTTTTTCAGGACCGCTTCGGTGTCTTCTCCGTTGGCCTTTTTGAATTCGGCGAATCCCTCCAAGAACTGGTGAATGACTTCCTTGGGTTCATTCGTCGGATTGAGAAAAGTGTAAGCAAAGTCTTCCGCTTCCATGGGCTTGACGCCGAGTTGTTTGAGATCGGCCAATACCATGCACGCTGCTTCACTGGCGGGACTCAACGGAAAATGAGCGATCCGAAGAGACCGGAGCTTTCCTTTGTTTTCCATGAGCCATCCCCATCCCTTTCGGCAGTGGGGGCAAAACGGATCCGAAATCAGAATGACATCGTGCGTGCCGGACCCCCGATAGATTTCCATTCCATAGGTCGGATCGATATGCTCGATCGTTCGAAGCTCGCTCAACGCTTCCCGTGCAAGACTTTTTCCGGTGGCCAGTTCCTGCACGTCCGGATAGATGAATGTTCCGGTGGCATCGACGATCAAGGTGACAACTTCGGATTCTTTTTCGTCGGTTGGTGTCGTCACCCGAAATTTGACGCCGTAGAGGGTTCCCGTCGGTAGGACGATAGGAGCCGTTTTTTCGATAGAGATATGTTTCTCTGTAGCCTGTAGGAAGCGGGGATCTTTGTTGCCTTTCATGATGCGGATGCGCTCGGCGGCATGTTTCCGAAAAGCGGCCTCATCGAGCTGGGTGGAAGGGGTGGCGAAGGCTCCGGGAATCTGCAAAAGAAATACGCCCAGAAATGAGAATACACACATCCATAGGCGATGGGGGGTGGCAGACTTCTGTGAAAACAAGCGGTCGAACATGAATTCCTCCTATTGGTGCATGGATGGGATGCAGATTGGATGCCTTCTGGTATCCTGCGCAAGCTCCCAGTATGTTACCCGCGGCTTTGTCGCTCCAACCAGGCAACGATTTTTCGCGCCGCAACGGCTCGGTGATCGGGATTGGAGAGCATGTGGTCCGCCTCGGGAATGATTTCGAGGGTGATGCGCTCCGGATTGAGCAGGCGGGCTTCGTATGCCTCGGCTACGGGAATCAGCTCGTCCTTTTCACTGTGAACGATCATCAGCGGTCGATCCAGTTGTCGAACCGTATCCGGCAGGCTGTAAGAACGGGCATCTTCGAAAAACCCGGTGGTGAGCTCTAAGGTGCGGTTTCTGCTGGAGAAGGATATCTTCCCGGAAGCCTTGAGTTCCGCAATTTGTTGTGGACCCAGGAATTTCATCGGATCGAACCCCATGAGTCGTGATCCGATGGCCGCAACGGCTCCGGCTTCGGGAATACGTGGCATGGACAAAACGGCAATCGCTCCTCCCATGCTGTGCCCGACCAGGCCGATCCATTGGTCGGCGCCCTTATTCCGAAGCCACTCGACCGCAAGCTGCATCTCTCGGATGTGTTTGCTCAGAGACGATTCAACGAACAGCCCTTGGCTTTGTCCGTTACCGGATAAATCGAAGCGCAGCACATAGAAGCCCAGGGCTTCCAGGCCGGCCGAAATCTCTCTCAAGATTCCCGTATGTCGAGAGCAGGTGAAACAGTGGCCCAGGACGACGCCTTTTCCGTTCGGTGTGTCGGGCCGATGGAAAGTGGCGGCAAGGGCTTCGCCTGCATGATTGGGAAATGTGAGTTGCTCTTGCATGGGTGCCTTTCCTGCGAAAGTTACTTGCGAGACTTTCATTCATGATGGACTCGCAAAAAGTTCAAAAGTCTCATCCGAGTCGCATGGGAGGAGAAACGCCTTTTTCGTTGCATCGGATAAACTCAGCCGCCCGAGCTCGTAAGG
>CAZJXF010000262.1:0-1771 GCA_964549995.1 uncultured Desulfatirhabdium sp.
GCCAGATCGGAGATGATATCCCCGAACATGTTGTCCGTCACGATGACGTCGAACCATTCCGGATTCTTGACCATCCACATGCAGATGGCATCGACATGGGCATAGTCCGTCGTGATATCCGGATATTCCTGTGCGACTTCCTCGAAGGTACGTTTCCAGAGATCGAAGGCATAGGTCAGAACATTGGTCTTGCCGCAGAGCGTCAGTTTCTTGGCCTTGTTGCGTTTTCTGCAGTAGTCGAAGGCGAAGCGGATGCACCGCTCCACCCCTTTTCGGGTGTTGATCGATTCCTGAACAGCCACCTCGTCGGGTGTCCCTTTCTTGAGACATCCTCCGGCTCCGGCATACAGACCTTCCGTATTCTCGCGAACGATCACGAAATCGATGTCTTCAGGCCCTTTGTTCCGAATGGGGGTTTCGACTCCTTCGTAGAGCTTGATGGGCCTTAGATTGATATACTGGTCGAGCGAAAAACGCATGGTCAGCAGAATGCCCTTCTCCAAAATTCCCGGTGTTACGTCCGGATGGCCGATGGCTCCCAAATAGATGGCATCCGCCTGACGAAGCTCCTGAAGAGTCTTTTCGGAAAGCAGTTCTCCAGTTTTCCGGAAATGATCCCCTCCAAGGGGATAGTGCTGAAAATTCAGGGAAAAGTTTCCCTTCCGAGCGGCAGCTTCCAAGACTTTGAGACCTTCTTGGATCACCTCGGGGCCCGTGCCGTCCCCGGGAACAACGGCGATGGTGTAGGATCGTTCTTGCATGGATAAAAAGATCTTTCTCTGGTTCGGCTTCCCGATTTCTTCAGGAAGAATGGCGGTTACGATCGAACATGTTCCAAAGAGTCAGGAGGAAGTTACTCCCCCCAGAAGATGAAAATTCCCTCTTCCCGCCAACAGGAAGAGGGATGTACAGGCGCTACCTCCAAAAAACAGCTTTCGATTGCGAACGTTCTGCTTCGGTCGTTTTCCTGATCAAGGCATGCGAGCCATCACCGTCGTTCCGGCCTTCACGCGATCGCCGACTGCAACAACCACCGTCGCGGTTGCAGGCAGATAGGTGTCGAGTCGGGAACCGAAACAAATGACGCCGAAGCGCTGTCCTTTCTGAACGGAATCGCCTTCCTGAATACGACAGATGATCCTTCTGGCGATGAGCCCGGCAATCTGCACCCACCCGATGCGAACCCCGGATGGCGTGGTCAACAGGATGGCGTTTCGTTCATTGTCTGAAGAAGCCTTGTCGAGATTTGCAGAAACGAATTTTCCAGGAAAATAATCGATCGATTGAATCCGACCCCCGTAGGGTACCCGGTTGACATGCACATTGAAAATCGACATGAACACACTGACCCGAATCCAGTCTCCAGGGCCGAAAGGGCTTTCAGACGTCGAGACGATGCCGATCACCTTGCCGTCTGCGGGAGATACGACGGCCGCTTCGTCCAAGGGAACGAGCCGATCGGGATCTCGAAAGAAAAAGCAGACAAACAGGGTCAGGATCATGAAGACAACGGCCGGTGTGGCTGCGGAGAGCAGGGCGAACACCGCCGTAATGAATGCACCGGCACCAATGAAGGCATAACCGGCAGGGTCTATGGGAAATGCCGTTTGCCGAGGCGGATCGTTTTTCGGAAACCGGTACATGGCAGCCTTTGATGTTAGAGATGATGGACTCGCAAAAAATCGCCTCTTACCGATTTCCCTCCAATGCCGGGCTCCCAGCAGGAGGGCGGGTGGTGTTTTGCGAAGCAGCGGAAACGTGTTTGAAGCAG
>CAZJXF010000263.1:0-1746 GCA_964549995.1 uncultured Desulfatirhabdium sp.
ACATCGGTGAGATCGAGGCCATCGAACCGCTTCGTTCCATCAAGGTCGGCAATCAACTGATCCAGAACAAGATGGAAGATGCCGTCCGCAAGATCCACGAGCGTTTCTTTACCCGCGAATGCCCCTTCTGCGCCGAGATCATCAAGCAACGTGCGCAGGTTTGCAAGCATTGCGGCCGGGAAGTCGCCGGTCTTTAGTCCATCGTTCTAAAGTCCTTCCGCTTCCCATCCCCCTCCCAGGGCTTTGTACAGTGCCACCAATTGCGTGGACACCGTACGAAAGCTCTGGTACAGGGTGTCCTCCGACGCATAGAGAGCCTTTTCCGCCTGCAACACATTCAAGAAATCCGTCTGTCCTCCGCTGTACAATCGAAGCGCCAAATCCAACGCTCTGCGGTTGGCATCCACCGCCTTTCGCAAGGTATCCTGGCGAGAGGCTTCCCGGGTAGACGCCGTCAGGGCGTTTTCCACTTCCTGCAAGGCCGTCAGCACCGTCTGCCGATAGCTCAACACGGCCTGCTCCTGCTGGGCTTCCTTGACCGCAATGTTGGAGCGGATCTTTCCGGAATCGAACACGGGTAGACTGATGGAAGGACCGATCGACCAGAAGCGGCTCGACCATTCCAGGAGCGTCGATGCGCTGGTACTCTGGTATCCGACATTTCCCGTGAGATAGACCTTGGGAAAGAGGTCGGCCGTCGCCACCCCGATCCTGGCGGTTGCGGCATGGATGGCTGCCTCCGCCTTTCGGATGTCGGGACGTCTGCGGCACAACTCGCCAGGGACACCGACAGGCACCCGATCCAAAGCGGATGGAATCGCGGCCGGTTGCGACAATTCCGCATCCAACTCTCCAGGGGCCTTGCCCACCAGAACGGCAAGCGCATAGGCCGCCTGTCGGGCAGCGACCTCCAGCACCGGCAGGGTGCTTTCGGTCGAAGCCACCTGTGCTTCGGCATTGGCTACATCCAGCTTCGTCACCAGACCGGCCCGATAGCGTTTCTGCGTCAGATCGAGCGTCTTTTTCTGGGTCTCGAGAGCGGATGTGGCCACCATCAGCCGCTGCTGCGCCGTCCTCAAATCGACATAGGCCGAAGCCACTTCCGCAGCAAGGCTCACCCGAACCCCCCGAGCCGCTTCCACCTGGGCTTCGATGTCCGCATCCGCCGCTTCGACAGACCGCCTCACACCGCCGAAGATGTCGATTTCCCAGGAAGCATCGAATCCGGCCTGGTATTGATTCGTTTCGTAGCCGTCCGATCCAAGCGCGCGCACATTGGCGGAAGTACCCGAGGGCGAATGCATATTCTTATAGGATCCGCCGACGGAAACAAGGGGTCCCTCTCCTGCGGCAACCCCCCTTCGAACGGCTCTGGCTTCCCGAACCTTCGCTTCCGCCACCCGAAGACCGACGTTGGCATCGAAGGCCCTTTCGATCAAGGACGTCAACAGCGGATCCTCGAACCGCTCCCACCATCTTGAAAGATCTTTGGCTTCAGTCGATTCCGTGCCGAGGCCCGGTGCCGAATGCCAGGCCGCCGGAAGTTCGGTTTTGGAAGGTTCATAAGACGGTCCCGGTGTCATGCAGCCTCCTGCACCGATCACCAACACCAAACAGCCGATGAGCCACCGGCTGAAATGTTTCCGGAAGAGGAACATGTTTGAATTCCTTCTGTCATTCATGATGGACTTGCAAAAAGTCGCACTACCCCCGATTTTGGGGTTTTTCCGGGCCTGAGCATGGGGG
>CAZJXF010000264.1:0-1662 GCA_964549995.1 uncultured Desulfatirhabdium sp.
GCCCGTCAAGAACCATAGCCGGGGATGAAGCGACTTTTTGCGAGTCCATCATACCCTGACTGACGTTGGAGATCAATCGACGAAAACAAGCGAAGAAGGATTCATTTGTGATCAGCGGATGGATGGACAAGAGCGACCGAAGTAAGGGGGCGAAGACGAAGAAAGGAATGCAGAGGAAGACTGCGATCCGGAGGATGGGCCTCCGGATCGCCGACAGGCAGATACAGGGAGGTTTACTTCCAGTTGTCGATCAGTTCAAACAAAGCTGCTGCCCCCATACCACCACCGATACACATGGATTCGATACCGTATTTGGCGCCGGTTCGTTTCATGTTGGCCAGCAGCGTGGCGCAGAGCTTTGCACCGGTGCATCCCAGGGGGTGACCGAGGGCAATGGCACCGCCGTTGATGTTCACTTTCGCGAAATCGATTCCAAGCTCTTCGACACAGTAAATGGCCTGCGATGCGAAGGCTTCGTTGATTTCATAGATTCCGATATCCTTGATATCCATCCCTGCCTTTTTCAAGAGCTTCGGGATGGCGTATCTCGGGCCGACGCCCATTTCATCGGGTTCGCAACCGACGGTCGTATAGCAGACGAGTTTGGCGATCGGGGTGAGCCCCAGTTCCCGGACCATGTTTTCGCTCATGATCAGGGTGGCTGCCGCACCATCTGTCGTCTGAGAGGAATTGCCGGCGGTGACGGTGCCGTTCAGGGCGAAAACCGGGCGAAGTTTCGCCAAGCCCTCGATCGTCGTGTCGGGACGGATGCCGTCGTCGAAGGATTGAATGAAGGTCGTTTTCTGGTATGTTCCGTTTTGACCCAAAACAAATTTCACGGCAGGGGTCGGAACGATTTCGGTGAACAGCCCCTTTTCTTTGGCTTCGGCGGCCTTGCGATGAGAATGGTAGGCGAACTCGTCCTGTTTTTCACGGCTGATCTTGTAGCGGTTGGCTACGTTTTCTGCCGTGATCCCCATCGATGTGTACATATCGGCGTGCAGCTTGGTGTATTCGGGATGAGGGCGGGGCAGGTTACCTCCCATGGGGACGAAGGTCATGGATTCCACACCGGCGCCGATGACGATGTCGGACCAGCCGCTCATGACCCGAAGGCTTGCCAAAGCGATGGCTTCCAAGCCCGAGGAGCAAAACCGGTTGACGGTGGCGCCTGAGACTTCCACCGGGAATCCGGCCATGCGGGTGGCGATCCGGCCGATGTTCAGGCCCTGCTCGGCTTCTGGAAAGGAGCAGCCGACCATGACATCATCGACCATTTTTTTATCGAGGTTCGGGGTTTTTTCGACGGCTGCGTTTAGAATGAACGACAGCAGATCTTCCGGCCGGGTGTCCTTGAAAGCCCCTTTGGCCCTGCGGCAGCCCGGGGTTCTGACCGATGTGACGATATATGCATCTCTCATGACAGAATTCCTCCTTCAGGATTTCTTGGATTAATTTCTGAGGGGTTTGCCGGTTTTGAGCATGTGCTCGACGCGGGCCACGGTTTTTTCCTGTTTCCAGAAATCGACGAAAGCTTCCCGTTCCAGCTTGAGGATGACTTCTTCGTCAACTTCACTGTTGGTGCGCACATCCCCGCCGCTGATGACATAGGCGATGCGTTTGGCCAAAAAGGCATCGTATTCGGAAACGAACTTGGCGCTC
>CAZJXF010000265.1:0-1551 GCA_964549995.1 uncultured Desulfatirhabdium sp.
CGACCAATATAGCAAAAGTGATGAGAAAAGTATATATTATTTACGGATATACTCTAAGTTTTAAGGGGTAAGAAGGGTGGATGGGAGCATATTGGTTTTTTAGGTGCCACGGAATTTTCTATGGAGGATGGGCGTATATTGTACGCCATCCAACCGTTCTTTTTGCCCCTTTTTCCTTTTCCCTATCCACCGGCACTCCCCTGGCTCATCCTTGAACGATCTGGGCCACCTTCGCTGCCGCATCCTTCAAATCTACGGCCGTGATGAGATTGAGACCGGAAGCGGCCAGAATTTCCCGGCCTTTCTCGACATTGGTCCCCTCCATCCGGACAACGACCGGAACGGTGATGCCGGTTTTCCGGGCAGCCTGGACCACCCCTTCCGCCAGAACGTCGCAGCGAAGAATGCCTCCGAAGATATTGATCAGGATGCCTTTGACATTCTTGTCGCTCAAGATGATTCGGAACCCGTTTTCGACCATCTCGGCGCTCGCACCTCCGCCCACATCCAGAAAATTCGCAGGCCGTGCACCCGCTTGTTGAATGATATCCATGGTCGCCATCGCAAGACCTGCGCCGTTGACCATGTTTCCGACATTGCCGTCCAGGTTGATGTAATTGAGATTGTACTTGGAGGCTTCGACCTCGAGCGGATGTTCTTCGGCCACATCACGGAACGCAACGACATCGGGATGACGGAACAGGGCATTGTCGTCGAAGGTGATCTTTGCATCGAGGGCGATAACTTTCTGGTCGGCCGTAATCACGAGAGGATTGATTTCGACAAGGGAAGCATCGTAATCGATGAGCAGTCGATAGAGGCGCTGGAGAATCGCCATAAAGCCTTTGACCGTATCGCCTCCCAGACCGAGACCATAGGCGACCTTACGGCAATGAAAGGGTTGAATGCCGATCAGGGGATCGACGAACACCTTGATGATTTTTTCGGGTTGCTCGGCTGCAACGGTTTCGATATCCATCCCGCCCGCTTCGCTCGCAATGATAGCGATCGTAGCCGTAGCACGGTCCGGAAGCAGACTTAAGTAGAGCTCTTTCTGGATGTTCAGGCCCTGTTCGATCAGAAGCATGTTGACCCGCTTGCCCTGCGGACCGGTCTGGTGGGTGACGAGGGTCATGCCGAGCATCGCCCCGGCCAGGGTCTTGACCTCTTCTTTAGAGGCGGCCAGCTTGACGCCGCCACCTTTGCCCCGGCCCCCGGCATGGATCTGGGCCTTTACGACGACTGGATATTCGCCGAGTTGATCGGCGACACTTAGGGCTTCCTCCACGGTAAACGCAGGCCCTCCTTCAGGCACAGGAATCTGGTATTTTCGAAACAATTCCTTGGCCTGATATTCATGAATTTTCATCGGTGGACTCCCTGGTTGTTATTCCGATTCGTTCAAAATTGACGGACTCGCAAAAAGTCCCCACTTACCGATTTCCTTCCAATGCCGGGCTTCCAGCAGGAGGGCGGGTGGTGTTTTGCGAAGCAGTGGAAACGTGTTTGAAGCAGCCGGAGATCGTTGGATCGGGCGGACGCGCTTCATCT